>JAWLDJ010000004.1:0-66914 GCA_041686695.1 Nitriliruptoraceae bacterium | reverse complement strand
CGAGGACGAGGGCGACCTGGTGTTCCTGGTCGGTGCGCCGACCGAGCCCGGCCTGGCCGGCTCCGAGCTGCAGCGGTGGCTCGGCGCGCCGCTGGGCGGCCGGCTGGCGCCGGCCGACCTGGAGCTGGAGGCCGCGATCTCCGAGGTGCTCCAGGAAGCGGCCCGGGAGCAACTGGTCACCGCGGCGCACGATGTCGGCACGGGTGGCCTGCTGGTCGCCCTCGCGGAGTCCTGCGTGGGTGGCGACATCGGTGTGGAGGTCGCGCTGGAAGGTGAGCTGGCCCGCCTCTCGGCGACCCAGCAGCTGTTCAGCGAGTCGCCCGGCCGCGTGATCGTGACCGTGGCCTCGGCGCAGGTGCGGACCTTCGCCGCCCTGTGCGCGGATGCCGGGGTGCCGCTCACCGATATCGGGACCGTGGGCGGCGAGCGCTTGACGATCCGAGGGCTGGTGGATCTCGAACTCGACGACCTGCGGCGAGCGCTCGGCGGTGGCCTCACCGACCTGCTGGACGGCTGAGACATGACGGCGCAGCTCCCCCCGCCCGACGGCGCCACGACCGGACCGGTCGGCGCACGCCCGGCGACCGCCCGGGTCGGGATGGTCGGCGGCGGCCAGCTGGCGAGGATGACCCACGCCGCGGCCATCGACCTCGGCATCGACCTCCATGTGCTGGCGGTGCACCCCGACGAGCCGGCGCCGCTGGCAGGGGCCATCACCCGGCTCGGTGCACCCGACGACCTCGAGGCCTTGCGGGCCCTCGCCGCCGAGGTCGACGTCGTGACGCTGGACCACGAGCTCGTCTCCGACGAGGGGCTGGCTGCCCTGGCGGCCTCCGGGCACCCCGTCCGCCCCGGTGCCCACGCGCTGCTGTTCGCCAAGGACAAGCTGCACGCCCGCACCCAGCTGGCCGCCCTCGGCCTGCCGGTGCCGGCGTTCGCTGCGGTGACGCACGCCGACGAGGTCGCGGCCTTCGCGTCCGAGCACGGCTGGCCGGTGGTCTGCAAGGCGGTCCGGGGCGGGTACGACGGCCGTGGGGTCGAGGTGGTCGCCGACCACCGCTCGGCAGCGGCGGTGCTGGCACGTGGCGGTCGGTGGATGGTCGAGGCCCACGTCGACATCGCCGTCGAGGTGGCGGTCGTCACCGCTCGGCGTCCCGGGGGCCAGCACGTCACCTACCCCGTGGTGGAGACCGTGCAACAGCACGGGCAGCTGGTCGAGCTGATCCAGCCCGCCCGCATCGCCGGGGACGTCGCCGAGCGAGCGACCGCGCTCGGGACCCAGGTCGCCGAGGTCGTGGACGGCGTCGGCATCGTTGCTGTCGAGCTGTTCGTCGGCACCGACGGTGCGATCACGATCAACGAGCTCGCGCTGCGCCCCCACAACTCCGGGCACGCCACGATCGAGGCCGCCACCACCTCGCAGTTCCACAACCACCTGCGTGCCGTCCTGGACTGGCCACTGGGCGACACGAGCCTGCGCGCCCCGGCGGCGGCGCTGGTCAACCTGCTCGGTCCCAACGGCCCGGACCGGATCGCCGAGCGGCTGCCCGCCGCCCTGGAGGTCGCCGACGCCGCCGTCCACCTCTACGGCAAGGTGTCACGCCCCGGGCGCAAGATCGGCCACGTGACGGTGCTCGCCGACGACGCCGAGGTGGCACGCTCCCGAGCCCGGCGGGTCGCGGACGTGCTGGTGGGCCCCTGATCCCGAGCGAGGAGGAGCGAGCCATGGCGGACGCGGTGACCGAGGGCGTGCCGGCACGTCGGCCCAGCCGAGGCGCGGGCGACATCGACCCGGAGGCCGGCGCTCGCCCCCGCGTCGGGGTGGTGATGGGCAGCGACTCGGACCTCGCGACGATGGAGCAGGCGGTCGAGGCGCTGGAGCGCTTCGACGTCGCCCACGAGGTCCACGTGGTCTCCGCCCACCGCGATGCCACGCGGATGCTGGCCTACGGCAAGGAGGCGGCCTGCCGCGGGCTCGAGGTGCTGATCGCCGGTGCCGGCGGCGCCGCGCACCTGCCCGGCATGCTGGCCTCGGTGACCTCGCTGCCGGTGATCGGCGTTCCGGTCCCGCTGCGCCACCTCGACGGCCTGGACTCCCTGTTGTCGATCGTGCAGATGCCCGCGGGGATCCCCGTCGCCACGGTGGCGGTGGGCGGCGCCCACAACGCGGGTCTGCTGGCGGTGCGGATCCTGGCGGCGGGCGACACCGAGCTCACCGCCGAGCTCGACGCGCACCGCGAGGAGCTCCGGGAGGCCTCGCTGGAGAAGGACGAGCGGGTGCAGCACCACCTGGCCGGCAAGGCCGGTGGGTTCGGGTTCGCGCCATGACGGGCCGGCGACGGGCCGGTGCCCTGCGGTGACGCTGCCGGGGTGCGCGGTCGTGCGCACTCCTGCCGCGCTCGCCCGGGTCCGGGAGCGTGCCGGCTACCCTTGGCGTCTCGTCGTCGCTGTTCCCAGAGGTGCCGTGGCGGGCGCCCCCTGCGAGGTCCCTCCGTGCTGCCCGAGCCGACCCCCGCACGCGCCGAGCCGATCGCCGCCGCTGTCGGCGGTGCTGACGGTCTCGACAGCCCGGAGGAGGAGTGCGGGGTCGTCGGCATCTACGCCCCGGGTGAGGACGTGGCACGACTGACCTACTTCGGTCTCTACGCGTTGCAGCACCGCGGCCAGGAGTCCGCTGGGATCGCCGCCTCCAGCGGCCGGCGCATCGTGGTGCACAAGGACATGGGGCTGGTGAACCAGGTCTTCACCGATACGTCCCTGGCCGCGTTGGAGGGGCACCTGTCGGTCGGCCACTGCCGGTACTCGACCACCGGTGCCTCGTCCTGGGTCAATGCCCAGCCCCAGTACCGCGAGATCCCAACGGGGGGTGGGCTGGCGTTGGGGCACAACGGCAACCTCGTCAACACCGCCGAGCTCGCACGGGAGCTGGGCCTGCCGAGCGGCAACGACTCGGAGATCATGGCGGCCCTGCTCGCGCGGGAGGTCGACGTCAGCCTCGAGGAGGCGATCGTCCGCACGGCACCGCGTCTCGAGGGCGCCTTCTCGGTGGTCCTGATGGACGAGGAGCGTCTCCACGCCTTCCGCGACCGCAATGGTGTCCGCCCGCTGCAGATCGGCCGTCTCCCGACCGGCGGTTGGGTGGTCGCCTCGGAGACCGCGGCGCTGGACATCGTCGGTGCGGTCTACGTCCGCGACGTGTCGCCGGGTGAGGTGGTCACGATCGACGGCAACGGGCTGCACAGCCAGCGTTTCGCACCGCCGAACCCGACCTTCTGTCTGTTCGAGTGGGTCTACCTCGCCCGTCCCGACCATCGGCAGGACGGCGGCAGCGTCCTCTACGCCCGGCGCTCGATGGGGCGACAGCTCGCGCGTGAGGCCCCGGTCGACGCCGACATCGTGATCCCGGTGCCGGAGGCGGGACGCGACGCCGCGGCGGGGTACGCCGCGGAGAGCGGGCTGCCGTTCGCTGACGGGCTGGTGAAGAACCGCTACGTCGGCCGCACCTTCATCCAGCCGACCCAGTCGCTGCGCCAGCTCGGCATCAAGCTGAAGCTGTCCCCGGTCCGTGAGATCGTCGAGGGGCGTCGGTTGGTGGTGGTGGACGACTCGATCGTGCGGGGCAACACGGCCCGCCAGCTGGTGGCGATGCTGCGCGAGGCGGGTGCGGCCGAGGTGCACCTGCGCATCACCTCGCCACCGATCGCACACCCCTGCTACTACGGCATCGACATGGCCACCCGCGCCGAACTGGTCGGGGCCGACCTCGAGGTGGAAGAGATCCGCGACTTCATCGGTTGTGACTCCCTGCACTACGTCTCGTTGAACGGCCTGATCGCGTCGACCCCTCACCAGCGGGAGAAGCTGTGCACCGCCTGCTTCACCGGCGACTACCCGATCCCCGTCCCCGGGGAGCACGAGCAGCTCGCCCAGATCAAGTTCGAGTTCCCCGAGACCGTGTGATCGTCCTCGTCGCCGCGGCCCTGGTGCTCCTCGGCTGCGCCGGCAGCGGTGACGGCGCCGAGGCGCAGGGCGCGGATGGCTCCGACACCGAGGTGGGCGACGCCCCCGACACCGCGGTGGGCGACGCCCCCGACACCGAGGTGGGCGACGCCCCCGACCCCCGCCAGTGGCCCGAGGTCCTGGCCGCCGCCGACGGTGCCACCCTCGATCTTCACATGTGGGGCGGGTCGACCGAGATCAACGCCTTCGTGGACGGTGTCTACGGTCCGGCGCTGGCGGAGCTCGGCATCACCCTCAACCGCGTGCCGCTCGCCGATACCGCCGACGCCGTCAACGCCGTGCTGGGCGAGTTCGAGGCCGGGCGTACCGACCCCGGCGATGGCGCCATCGACGTCATCTGGCTCAACGGGGAGAACTTCGCCACGATGCGCCAGGCCGACGCGTTGCTGGCCGACGGTTGGGCAGAGCACCTGCCCAACGCCGAGCTGGTGGACTGGGGCGACCCGGCTGTCGCGTTCGACGCCGGACGACCCGTGGCCTTCAGCACCTCGCCGTGGGGGAGCGCACAGTTCCAGTTCGTCGCCGACGCCGCCCGGACGGACGTGACCGATCTGCCCCGGTCCTACGCCGAGCTGGCCACCTGGATCCGAGCCGAACCCGGTCGGTTCACCTATCCGGCGCCGCCGTCCTTCCACGGCACACGGTTCCTGACGCAGTGGTTCCACGAGCTCGACGGGGAGCCCGAGGCCTGGGTCACCGGCTTCGACCAGGATCGCTACACCGAGGTGGCCGAGGAGCTGTTCGATGTCCTCGAGGACCTCGCCCCCGCGCTGTGGCGGGACGGGACGACCTACCCCAACGACATCGCCGATCTCGACCGGCTCTTCGCCAACGGCGAGGTGGACCTGACCTTCACCCAGCTGCCCGCCGGCATCGGCGCCAACATCGAGGCCGGGGTGCTCCCCACCACCGCACGGCCCTTCGTGTTCGACACCGGCACGATCGGTGACCACCACTACCTCGCCATCCCGGGCAACGCCGGCGACCCGGCCGCAGCCATGGTGTTCGCCGACCTGGTCCTCGACCCGGGGTTGCAGGCCGCCAAGCTCGACCCGGCCAACGGGTGGGGGGACGGCATCGCGGTGTCGCCGGACCGCCTCGACGGCGAGCAGCGGGCGGCGCTGGAGGGCGTCAGCGCCAGCCTCGGTGATCTCGCTGTCCCACCGGAGCAGCTCGAGCGCGTCCGCACCTCCAACCCCGGAGCGGAGCTGACGAGCCGGTTGGAGGCGGACTGGGACCGACGGATCCGCCAGGGTCAGGACGGGTGACCCCGAGCTCAGCGCCGCCCCCGGCTGCAGCGCCGCGCGTCTCCGACGACACGGCCACGGCGCTGGTGCCCGGCGGCCGCCGGCCGGGTCGGCGTCGCGCGGGTCACGGCCGTGCGCGTCACGGGCGCGCGGGTCGCAGGTGGGCGCGGTGGCGACGTGACGAGCGGTTGCGGACCTGGGTGGGGCTCGCGCCGGCGATGGTGGTCGTGGGCGGGCTGTTCGGCGGTGCGGTGTGGTCCGCGCTGCGCAGCTCGCTCGGCGTGGGAGCCGTCGGGAGCTCGGGAGCGAGCCTGGCGGCCTACCGGCGCTTGCTCGCCGATCCGGAGTTCTGGCCCTCGGTGGCGCTGACCGCACACGTCGCCGTCACCTCGACGGTGCTGTCGGTGGTGCTCGGGGTCGCTGCGGCGCTGGTGCTCCGGCGGGTCACGGTCGGCCGGCGGACGGTGACGACGCTGTTCCAGCTCAACCTGCCGATCCCCCACGTGATCGGGGCGGTGGCGATCCTGCTGCTGCTCGGACAGAGCGGGTTCGTCTCGCGGGTGACCACGAGCCTCGGGTGGACGGCATCGCCGGCCGACTTCCCGGCGCTGCTGTTCGACCGCTATGCGCTCGGGGTGATCATCCAGTACGTGTGGAAGGAGGTCCCCTTCGTCGGGATCGTGGCGCTGGCGATACTGCGCGACACGGGCCGGGACCTCGAGGCTGCCGCCGCCACCCTCGGGGCCACCACCTGGCAGCGGTTCCGGTACGTCATCCTGCCCGTGCTGCTGCCCGGGGTGCTCTCGACCGCGATCATCGTGTTCGCCTTCGCTTTCGGGACCTTCGAGGTGCCACTGCTGCTCGGGGCGAGCTATCCGGCGGTCCTGCCGGTCCTCGCGCACCAGCGTTACACCGACGTGGACCTCGCCAGCCGCCCGGAAGCGATGGCACTGGCGGTGCTGACCACCCTGATCGTCGTGGTGGTCGTGCTGGCCGGCGCGGCGCTGGCCCGTCGCGCGGTCCGGCAGGTGGGCACATGAGCGCGCTCGGTACCCGCGCCCTCCTGCCCAGCGCGCCGGGACCCGATGGGCCCCGCGCCCGCCCCGGGCCGGCCGGAGGCCCCGGCGCTGACCACCCAAAGCACGGTGGCGCGGCGGCCGACCGGTGGGCGGGCGTGGAGCGCCGCCGCCGCTACGGGCCGACGCTGTGGGCCGCGCTGCTGATCGCGTTGCTGCTGCTGCCGTTCCTGCCGTTGGTGCTCGCCAGCTTCTCGCAGGCCTACTTCCACCCCCAGGTGGTCCCGCAGACCTGGTCGCTGCGCGCCTGGGGGCTGGTCCTCGGACCCGGTGCCGGGACGTGGGCGGCACTGCGCGACAGTGTCGTGGTGGCCGTGGCGGTCACCGCGGTCTCCCTGGTCGTGGCGATCCCGGCGGGTCGGGTGCTCGCCACGCGGGGGTTCCGTGGCCGGCGTGCCGTGGAGGTGGTCCTGCTGCTGCCGGTCCTGGTCCCGGGGATCGCCGTGGCGATCGGGTTGCACGTGACCTTCCTCCGACTGGGGCTCGCGGGCTCGCTTCCCGGGGTGGTGCTGGTCCACCTCGTGCCGGCCACGCCCTACGTCGTGCTCCTGAGCGCCGGGGTGTTCGCCAACGCCGATCTGGGCTTGGAGGCCCAGGCCCGCACCCTCGGTGCCAGCCCCTGGCAGGTGGCCTGGTCGGTGACCCGCCCGCTGGTCGCGCCCGGGTTGGCGGTCGCGGCGCTGTTCGGGTTCCTGGTGTCGTGGGGGCAGTACGCGACGACCCTGGTCGTCGGCGGTGGGCAGGTCGTGACGCTGCCGATGCTGCTCTTCGCCTCCGCCGCCGGCGGTGACGTCGCCGTGACGGCCGCCACGGCCCTGGTCCATGGCCTGCCCGCGCTGGTGCTGCTGGTGGTGACCGCCCGCGTGCTCGGCCGGGGTGTGGTCGCGGTGGGAGGTGTCCGGTGAACGACCGCACGCCGCCGGCCGGCCTGCGCCTCGAGGGTGTCACCAAGCGCTACGGCGAGGTGGTGGCGCTCGACGACGTCCACCTCGACGTCACCCCCGGGCGCATCACCGCACTGGTCGGGCCGTCGGGCTGCGGGAAGTCCACCCTGCTCAGCGTCGTCGCCGGCCTGACGACGCCCACCAGCGGGCGTCTCCACCTCGGGACCCGTGACCTCACCGAGGTGGCACCCGAGCGACGACGGATCGTGCTGGTGTTCCAGGAGCAGCGGCTGTTCCCGTTCCTCACGGCCCTCGACGACGTGGCGTTCGGGCTGCGGATGCGCGGGGTGGACCGTCGCGAACGCGGGCGCCGGGCGGCGGCGATGCTGGAGCGTGTCGGGCTGGCCGGGCTCGAACACCGGCGTCCGGCAGAGCTCTCCGGCGGGCAGCGTCAGCGGGTCGCGCTCGCCCGGGCCCTGGTCCTCGATCCCGCCGTGCTGCTGCTCGACGAGCCCCTGGGCAGCCTCGATCCGCACCTGCGTGACGAGCTGCGCGACCTGGTCGTCTCGATGCAGCGGGAGCGGGAGCTGACGACCGTCGTCGTCACCCACGACCGGGAGGAGGCCATCGTCTTCGGCGATCACCTCGCCGTCCTCCTCGATGGCCGTCTCCACCAGCACGCCACCCCACGCGAGGTGATGGAGCGTCCGAGCACGGCTGCCGTCGCCCGGTTCCTGGGTGCCACCGAGCTCCTGCCAGGGCGGCGCGAGGGGCAGCTGGTGCACACCGCGATCGGCGTGCTGCCCGCCCCGGCCGGGGCTGCGGACCGCGTCGACGTCAGCATGGCTGCGGACCGCATCGACCGCGACGGCGACGTCGCGGTGGGTCGGGACCCCGTCGAGGAGGACGGCGACGTCGAGGTGGCACTGCGCCGCGACCTGCTCCGGGTGCTGCCGCCGGGACCGACCGAGCCTGCGGCCAGCGCGGGCGCCTGCCGCGTGGTCGGCACCCTGGTGAGCACCCGGTACCTCGGCACGAGGACCCGGGCGACGATCGTCGTCGGGGGCCACGAGCTCACGCTCGAGGCCGTCACCGCCGAGCTGTCCGGCCACGGCGTCGGTGGGCGGGTGACCATCGAGGTGCCAGCCGAGTCGGTCTGGCTCGTGGCGCGGGAGCCGCGGCGATGACCGGCGGCGTCTCGGGCCCGTCCGGCGGGCGCGTGCGGACGTCCGGGCACGTCGTGCTGGTCGGTGCCGGCCACGCCCACCTCGAGGTGATCCGGCAGGCCGCGGTGCTGCGCGCCGAGGGCGTCGAGGTCACGGTCATCGCCCCGCGTTGCTTCCGCTACTCGGGTCTGGCTTCCCCGGTGGCGGCAGGGTTGCTCGCGCCCTCGGCAGCCAGCATCGACGTGGCGGTGCTCGCGGCCAGGTGCGGGGTCGCTCACCTCGACGCGAAGGTGGACGCGATCGATCTCCCCGGCCGCCGGGTCCGGGCCGACGACGGCTCCTGGCACCCCTACACCGCGGTGTCGTTCAACGTGGGCAGCGTGAGCCGGACCGACCACCTCGTGGTCGCACCGCAGGTGACGGTCACCAAGCCGCTGGCCAGCCTGGCGGGCCTGGCGGCGCAGCTCGAGCACCTCGCCGAGCTCGATCGCCCCCCGCGGGTCGCGGTGGTGGGGGCCGGGCCGACCGGGGTGGAGTTGGCGGCCACGATCGCGGTCCGGCTCGGTCGGGCCGCCGAGGTGGTGCTGTACGGACGTGGGCCGGACCTGCTCCCGGGGTTGCCCGCGGGAGCTGGACGTCGGGCGGCGCGCGCCCTGGCAGAGCGCGGGGTCCAGCTGGCCCTCGGGACGGCGGTCGGCGCGGTCGGCCCCGGCCATGTCGAGGTGGCAGGGATGTTGCGGCCCGCGGAGATCGTGGTGCTGGCGACCGGGCTCGTCGCCCCGCCGCTGGTCACCGACCTGGGGCTCGGTGACGCACGCGGGGTGCCGACGCTGGCCACGTTGCAGCATCCCGACCGCCCGGAGGTGTTCGCCGTCGGCGACGGCGCGCACTTCCTGCCGCGTCCGCTGCCCGCGCTCGGCGTGTACGGGGTCCGGGCGGCCCCGGTGCTCGTGGACGGGCTCCGCGCCTTCCACACCGGCCAGCCGCAGCCCACCTTCCGTCCCCAGCGTCGCTCCCTGCAGGTGCTCGAGCTCGGCGACGATGAAGCACTCGCTGTGCGTGCCCCCGTGGTCTGGCGTGGGCGTGGGGCTCTGGCCCTCAAGCGCCGGATCGACGGCCGGTGGCTCGATCGCTACCGCTGAGGATCTGCCGGTGGAGGTGCCTGGGGTTGTGCTGCCGCGCGGGGGCCGCAGCGAGGTGTCGCTGCTGGTCGGATCAGCGCCGCTGGTCGACCTCGATGCGGTCACAACCGGCGCTGTCGGTGACGACCGTGGCTCGACCACCGATCCCTCCGGAGGGTCGCCCGGTGACCGTGATCTCCTCGCCGGGTGCCACCAGCCCGTCGAACACGAACAGTTCGCCGGTCACCGGGCGGTACAGGACGGGGGCGTCACGGTCGTCACAGCTGAGATCGCCGAAGAGCAACTGGTCGCCAGCATCGGCGAGCAGTTCCCAGCGGCGGGGTCCAGCCTCGGCCGCGGCCGCCACCAGCTGCCGCCCGTTCCAACGCACCGGCGTGCTGCAGCCCCGGCCATCGAGGTCGGCCAGCAGGACCGTGCCGTCACCAGCAGGGACGTCGAGGCCGCTGCACCTCGGCGGCGGACGTCGCGGCACCGGTGCGTCCGCGTCCGGGCCGGGTGCGTCGCGTGGCGGCGGAGTCGGTTCCGTTCGCCTTGCAGGCGCTGGCGGGTCCACCTGGACCGAGGAGTTCGAGGGGTTGGCTGACGTGGGCGGGGGCGATGCGACGACCGCCTCGGTATCGGCGATCGCGGTCACGGCGAGCACGAGCGGCACCAGCAGGACCAGGCCGGCGGCCGCGATCAGCACCACGCGTGTCCATCGGCCCGGCTCGTGGCCGCCGGGGGCGGCCTCGTCGGTGGGAGGGGCGGCCTCGTCGGCCTCCACGCTCAGCGCGTGCTCGGTCGTACCTGCCAGCGCTGCAGCCAGCACCGACCCGAGCGCTCGCAGGTCATCGGCGGCAGCGTGCGCTGGTGCCCGTTGCGCCCGGTCGGCGGCCGGGGCGTGGCCGTGGTCCGCACCACCGTGCAGCAAAACCGCACCGGTGTCAGCGAGCAGCGGACGTCCACGCGCGTCGAACAGCACGCTCCGCGCCGTGATGGCACCGTGGATGAGGCCCTGCTCGTGGATCGCCGTGAGGCCATCGGCGATCCGGGTGCCGATGTGGGCGACCATCGCCGGCGCGAGCCCCGCCGGCGCTCGAGCGATCGCCTCGGCCAGCGAGCCGCCGGGAGCCAGCGGCATGACCAGCGCGAGGCCCGAGACGGTGTCGACGACGTCGAGCAGTGGGAGCACGTTGGGATGGTCGAGCCGAGCGAGGACCGCAGCCACCTGCCTCACCCGGGCGACCGACGCCGGATCGGGCCGTGTCCGCAGGTGCTTGACGACCAGCAGGCGCCCGGGGTGCCCGACGGCTTCCGCACGGTGCACCGAGGTGACGGCGCCGCGCGCGATGCACCCGCGCAGGTGGTAGCCCGGCACCTCGAGCCCTGCGCTCGCCCCGTCCGTCACGTCCCACGCGCTCCCCGTCGTGCCGCTACCACGCCACCGGTCCACGGGCCTGCGCGAATCGGGGTGGACGGCGTGGTGTGAGAGGGTATGGTATGCATAGAAGAGGCAGGGAGGCAAGAGGCAGGGAGGCGACGGTGCGTCGGTGGATCCTCGGTTTCGGGACGTGGTGTTCCGCTCTGCTCCTCACGACGGCGCTGTTCCACGCGCTCGGTGACGGGAGCCTCGCCCCGCCGCCGCTCGATCCTTCCGCCTGGGGTCCGTGGATCGCGGGCCGTGAGGTGTCGATCGCGACCATGGCGCTGCTCCGTCTGGTCGTCCTCGGGCTGTGCTGGTACCTGGTCGGGGTCACGAGCCTCGGCACCGTCGCACGGGTATCGCGCGCGGCCAGGCTCATGCGCCTGGCCGACGCCGTGACCCTGCCGGTCGTTCGGCGGCTGCTCCAACAGACGCTCGGCGTGGCCCTCGCGACGACCATGATCACGGCCACCAGCGGTGCGAGCCTGGCCGCGCCGGCGCTCGCGCCGGTGCCGGTCGCCGCTGGAGTCGACGGCGGTGAGGCGCCGGTGGAGACCACGACCGGTCCGCTGCCGTCCGAGGCTGCGACCCCACCCCGGATCCCTGCTCGCACGGGCATCGGCATCGCCCGGCCAGCGCAGGCTCCGGCCGGCAGCCGTGACGAGGTGACCCTGCGAGGTCTCCCAGCGCCCTCGAGGGACGAGCGATCGCTCCTGCCGTGGCGGATCGCTGGGGCCGATGGAGCGCGCGATCCCGGCGCTTCCCCCGGCACGGGGTCGCCGGGATCGTCCGACGCACCCTCCCTTGACGCGGAGGTCCCCGGCGAGGACGGCCCCGGGGTGTCTCTGCGCGACACCGACACGGCTGGGACCGCGCACACGGTGCGATCGGGGGAGTCGTTGTGGCGGATCGCGAGCCACCGGCTCGAGATCGCCTTCGGCCGGCCCCCCACCGACGGCGAGATCGTGCCCTACTGGCGCGAGTTGATCGAGGTCAACCGGGAGCGGCTGCCCGATCGGGACGATCCCGACCTGATCCTTCCGGGCCAGGAGCTGCTGCTGCCGGAGCTGGTGGCGCCGTGAGCTGGCCACCGGACCGTGACCGCTACCTCGAGTTCGGCGACCACGCCCGCCTCGCCGAGGAGGTCGCCGCCCGCAGCGAGCGGCGCTCCCGCCTGCTGCGCGCCAGTGAGGTCGCCACCTGGGCGGGCACGCTCGCGGATCTCGTCGAGCGCCGGTCACCGGTGGTCCTGCGGCTGGCCGGCAGCCGGACCTACCGCGGCGCGCTGGTCGCGCTCGGTCGCGACCACGTCGCGATCCGGACGCCGAGCGGCCAGGTGGCGTTGGTGTCGATCTCGGCGCTCAGGAGCGTGCGTCCGGAACCCGGCGCCGCCGCACCGCCGGCCACCGGTGACCGGGAGCGGTCCCACGGACGCACGCTGGCCGAGGTCCTCGAGCGGTGCACGGAGGAGTCGAGGAGGATCGTCCTCGGGCTCGATGACGTCGATGAGCTCCTGACCGGTGAGGTGATCGCCCTCGGCGAGGACGTCGTCACCTTCCGTGTCGATGCCCAGGACCACGGGGTGCTGTACCTGCCGGTCCTATCGGTGCGTGAGATCGTCGTCGACACCTGACCGTGTCGAGTGAGATCGTGTGCCGCCGCGACCACGGCGCGTGACCTAGGCTCGTCCCGCCCAACCGATGCGGCGGGCCACGGCCAGCCTGGATCTCGCGGTGAGCGCCGTGGCCACGTGCGCTCACGCGTGGGAAGATGCACCCCCGACCCGGCAGGAGGTGAGCGATGTCATCCAGGCCGCCGCACGGGACGGGGGCCGCGGTGCCGGGTGCGACGTTGCGCTCACCGGTGGTGGCGGAACTCGATCGGTCGCGCCGGATGCGCTGGGTGGCGGTCGGCGCGGCCCTGGCCGTCGGCGTCGTCCTCGTCTGGGTGCTCGCCGGCACACCCCCGCTCGGTGCCGACCCGCTCACGGTCGTCGCGATCGTGTTGGGCGTCGTCACCGCCCTCTACGGCGTCGAGGTGGCGTTGGCCGCGCGGCGTGCCGATCGACTGGCCAGGCTCGCCTCCTCGGAGGACCAGCAACGCCGGGCCCTGGCGGCTGACCTCGAGCACCATGAGGCCATCGATGTCGAGGCGCGACGGTTGGCGGCAGCGACCACGCTCCCCGAGGCGATCGAGAGCATCCTGGCCGGTGCCCGCGCACTGGTCCCGGCGGTCACCGGTGCCGTCCTGCTGGCGGCAGCCGACGACCTGCGGGTGTCGATGACGGGAGCCCACGCCAGCGACGATGCCGCCGCGGTGAGCGCCGCGGGGCACCGCCTGGCCGCTCGGGCGCTCGCTCGAGGTGTCACCCTACGCGGGGGCCACGAGACGGCGCTCGAGGAGGAGGGCGCACCCTCCCGTCTCGCCGTACCCCTGCGGACGGGTGCCGAGGTGGTGGGCGTGCTGGTGCTGGAGCGCGCCACCGACAACGAGGCGTTCTCGCTCGCAGAGCAGCGCCTGCTCGAGCGGCTCGCGCCGCACGCCGCCGCGGCGCTCGGACGCACCGATCGCCGCGACGACCGCACGCTCGTGCACCCACCCGCGGAGAGCCCGACGCCATCACCGGCGCAGGACGGCAGGGGCACGAGCGTGGACCTGTCCGAGGTGGTCCGTGAGACCGTCGCCGGCCTGGACGCCGGTGTGCGGGCCGACCGTCGCATCGCGCTGCTGGCGCGCTCGCCCGCGCCGACACCGGCCGACCGTGGCTTGCTGCATCGAACGCTGGAGCACCTGCTGCGCAGCATCGACCTGTCGATCCCACCGGAGGGGGACGTCGCCATCGAGGTCCTGCCCGTCGGCTCGGACTGGGAGGTGGTGATCGCGCACGCCGGCCAGATGCTCCCCCCACAGCTGCTGGAGGAGCCCCCTTCCAGCCCCCCGGCGGATCCCTCGATCCAGGAGTTGGCCGCGGCGATCGGTGGCGCCGTGACGCTGCGGCACCGGTCGGGGATGGCCCAGGTCCGCTTCCGGGTGCCGGGCGTCGGCGACCTCTCGGTCGGGCCGACGCCCGAGCGTCGGGAGGCCTGGGCGGTGTCGTGACCCTGGCCACCGCGCACGGCGGGTGCCGGCGGCCGATCCGCTGTCGTGGTGCCCCTTCGCTCCGGTGTCAGCCCGTGGGGAGGTGGAACCGCGTCAGGGCACCGACGGCGGCGATACGTCGCTGCGCGACCCGGACCGCGGCGTGTTCGGTGCTGACCCCCTCACGGCGTGAGACCTCGATGATGCGGGTCAGCGTCTGTGGGATGACCTCGGCGCGACGTCGGGCCCGATCCGGCGAGTGTCCTGCCGGGTGCAGTTCGTCGGCGACGTTGATCACCCCGCCCGCGTTCACGACGTAGTCGGGGGCGTAGAGCACCCCGCGTTCGTGGAGCTCCTCGCCGTCGGCTTCCGACACCAGTTGGTTGTTCGCGCCACCGCAGACGATGGGTGCCTGCAGCGCGGCGATGCTCTCGGCATGCCACACGCCTCCCAGAGCGTTCGGGGAGACGATGTCAGCGTCGACCGCCAGGATGTCGTCCACGCTGACGACCTCCACGCCGGACCGTTCGGCGACGCGCTCGACGGCCGTTCCAGCGACGTCCGCGACGGTGATCTTGGCGCCCTCGGCGACCAGGTGCTGCACCAGACGTCGGCCGACCTTCCCGACCCCCTGGACCGCGATGTGCCGGCCGTGGAGGTCCGGGCTGCCGAACACGGCCTCGGCAGCGGCTCTCATGGCGAGGTGGATCCCGGTGGCGGTGAGGATGCCGGAGTCCCCGGAGCCACCCTCGACGGGATCGGCCCCGGTGGCCCAGCGGGTCTCCCGCTTGATCACGGCCATGTCGTCCGGCGTCGTCCCGATGTCGCAGGCGGTGACGTAGCGGCCGCCGAGGCTGGCGATCAGGCGTCCGTACGCCCTCAGGAGTGCTTCGGAGCGCAGTTCGGCCGGGTCTCCGATGATCACGGCCTTCCCGCCGCCGTGGTCGAGCCCGGCGCAGGCGGACTTGAGGGTCATCGCCCGTGACAGTCGCAGGACGTCGGCGAGCGCGGCATCGTCGTCCTCGTACGGCCAGAAGCGCGTTCCGCCGAGGCTCGGACCGAGCGCGGTGGAGTGGATCGCGATGATGCAGCGCAACCCCGAGGCGTCGTCGTTGCCGAGCACGACCTGCTCGTGCCCCTCGAAGCGTGCGAACGGCCCGTCCATCGCTGCTCCTGTCACCGGGGTTGGCCCGGATCGCCGGCGGGCGCGGTAGCCGCTGGATCGCAGCGACCTGCCACCGACCCTAGCCCGGTGCCGTCCCGCGGCGGCGGGGACCTGTCGCCACGAGGCGGCGACCACCCCGTGGCGGCTACCCGCGATCGACGCTCACGACCCACCCGAGGTCGCACTAGCGTCGTGACCATGCCCGTCCCTCGCGCCCAACTGAAGGTGTTCTCGCCGCTCGAAGCGTTCGCGCTCGATGAGCGCGAATCGATCCGCGCCGCACTGGATCGAGGTGCCGGGCTGTCGCGATCACAGGCGGCGGACCTCGAGACGGCGTGGAGCATCGCCGGTCTGGTCACGGGTGCCCCGCCCCCGGCTCCCGAGGCGGTGCAGGTGCGACGGGTCGCTGATCAGGTCATGGTCTGCCCGCTCCGGCTGGAGCTGCGCGCCGCCACGGCCTTCGAGGCCTTCGCTGCGCAGGTGCCGCCGGCCGTGCTGCCCGCCGTGGTGCCGGACGCGCGACGGCGAGCGCGGGTGGAGCGTCCGGTCAGCGGCGTCGTCCACGTGCGTGAGCACCCCTTCGCCGCCCCGCTGCCGTGGTTCCTGGCCTTCAGGCCCGCGGAGCAGCGCTTCACCAACGCGCCCGAGGGTCGCGGTCCCAGGCTGGTGCACCTGACGACGGTCGGGAAGGCGGGGCAGCGCATGGAGCGCGTCATCGATGTCGTGCGCACCGTCCTGGTCGATGCCGAGGAGGTGCTGCTCGAGCTGGCCGAAATGGGCGCCTGGTTCGACGCCTTCGATCCGATGGCGCTCCTCGAGCTCGATCATGGCAGCGCCGGTCGGCTCCGGGGGGCCGCGGCGCTCAGGCGTGACAGCACCTGTGCCCAGCTCTGGCGAGCCGTGGACGCCCTCGAGGAGGGCGACGATCACGCGGCGGCGGTGGCCTATGCCTCGGCCCGCGCCACCTGGTCCGGCTCACGTCGGCTCGGTCACGCGAGCTGATGGCCGTCGTCGCGGCTCCGGCCGCGGTGCCGGTCCTTCAGCTCGTACCGAGTGCCCGGCTCAGGACCTCGGGGGTGAGGTTGCCACCCGACAGCACGATGCCGACCCGACGCCCCGCGACCTCGACCCGGCCGCTCAGGGCGGCCGCCAGCCCGGCGGCGCCCGAGGGCTCGACGACCTGCTTGGTGGTCAGCGCGAGTCGGCGCATCGCCGCCAACACCTCCTCGTCGGTGACACCGACGACGCGATCGACCAGCGCATCGAGCACCGCCAGGGGACGGCTGCCCACGTGCGTGGTCTGCTGGCCGTCCAGGATCGTCCGGGGGACCTCCACCTCGACGACCTCCCCGGCCGCCATCGCCGCCCGTGCGGCAGGCCGACCTGCGGGTTCCACCCCGACGATCTCCACCGCGCCGAGTGCTGCGGTCACCGCCACGGCACAGCCCGACACCAGGCCACCGCCCCCGACCGGGACGAGCAGGAGATCCAGGCCCGGTACCTGCTCGGCGAGCTCCCGTCCGACGGTGCCCTGCCCGGCCATCACCTCTGGATGGTCGAAGGGTGGGATGACCGTGGCTCCTCGCTGCGAGGCGATACGTCGGCCGATCGCGGCACGGTCGTCGCGGTAGCGGTCGTAGGTGACGACCTCGGCGCCGTAGCCACGGGTCGCCGCCAGCTTGACCGCGGGAGCGTCGCTCGGCATCACGATCGTGGCGGACACGCCATGCAGGGCGCTGGCGAGCGCGATCGCCTGGGCGTGGTTGCCGGAGGAGAAGGCCACCACGCCGTGCGTGCGGACGTCGCGAGGCAGTGCGGCCACGGCGTTGTAGCCGCCCCGGAACTTGAACGCGCCGACCCGCTGGAGGTGCTCGGCCTTGAGGTGGAGCGACGCCGAGGTGGCCTCGTCCAGCCGGCGCGAGGTCAGCACCGGCGTTCGGTGGGCCACGCCCTCCAGACGCGCCGCTGCGCGGGCGACGTCGTCGGGGTCGATCGGCAGGGCGGTGGGCTCGGGGGGCACGCGTCGGTCAGGCTCGACGGTCGAGCTCGTCGCGGATCCCGTCGGTGATGGCGGCCGAGGTCAGCGACTGGACGGTACGCAGCCGGTACCGGCGCTCCCCCTCGTCCGCGGCCAGCACCCAGTCGAGCGCCCCCTCACGCAGCAGCGACATGCAGGTCTCGCCGACGTCGGGCCGGTCCAGGTAGCGGGTGAGATCGTGCAGGTCGCTCAGGGCAGCCAGACGTGCCTCCGCGTCGCCCTCGTCGGCGGCGTAGGCGGCGACCAGCAGAGCCGGGGCATCGGGGTCCTCCTCGAGGCAGAGCGTCGCGGTGTGCATCGCCATGTTGAGTTGCCGCTCGAGATGGGCCGCCCGCGTGAAGCCCGCCAGGCGCGCCGCGCGGTCCGGTCCGGGCTCCTCGCTGTCGAAGGACCGGAACTCCTTGCGCAGGTCACGGATCCGTTGATCGGGTGTCACCGGTTTGCTGCTGGCGTTGCGAGCCACCGCCGACCTCCTCGTCTGGGCCTGATCGCCTCGCGCATCACGGTACTCGCCGCCACCTCGCTGGTCCCGAGGCCGGGAGCACGACCGGCCGTTGGCGCGGTCAGCATCGCTGCCGGGCGCGCTCACGCAGCCGCTGGGCGGCCTCCTGCAGCTGGGGGTCACGCAGGTCGGTGTCGTCGTCGGCGAGCACACGCTGCAGCTCGTCGAGCATCCCACGGGCCTCGGTGGCCAGCTCGTCGGGAACCTGGGCCAGGACCTCCTCCGCCGCCTCTCGGGCGGTCGCGGGCGAGCCGGACTCGATGGCGGTGGTGGCCCGGGTCACGGCGAGGCAGAAGCGGGCCCGGCCCGTCAGTTCGTCCGTCCCCTCAGGGGGTTGCTCACGCGGTCGGCTCACCTGCTGTCCGGCATCCGCGCAGCCGGCGGTGACCGCGGCCACCACCGCGGTCACCAGCAGCACGAGCAGCGAGCCACGCATGGGCGGAAAGGTAGCGGTCGGGCCCCGGCGCGGTCCGCGACCAACGGTTACCGTTGGGTCCCCGGCGGTCCAGGGCCGAAGCGCACCGCCTCCCGGCCCGGTCGCCCACCGCCGAGTGGCCCCAGGAGGCTTCCGTGGCGAACAGCGATGAGCGACAGATCATCACCGACGGCATCCCGGTCCAGTACCCGGACATCGACGAGACCGAGACCCGCGAGTGGGTCGAGTCCTTCGACGCCGTCATCGAGGAGCACGGGCCGACCCGCGGGCGCTTCCTGCTGCTCAGGGTGCTCCAGCGGGCCAAGGAGCAGAACATCGGCCTGCCGTCACTGACCACCACGGACTACATCAACACCGTCCCTCCGGAGCGGGAGCCGGACTTCCCCGGCGACGAGGCGCTGGAGAAGCGGATCCGCCGCCACGTCCGGTGGAACGCCGCGGTGATGGTCCACCGCACCAACGTCCGACGAGGTACCGGTGGGCACATCGGCACCTACGCCTCCGCGGCCTCGCTGTACGAGGTCGGCTTCAACCACTTCTTCCGTGGCCACGACGCGCCGGGTGGCGGCGACCAGGTGTTCTTCCAGGGCCACGCCTCGCCGGGGATCTACTCCCGGGCCTACCTGATCGGCCGTCTCACCGAGGAGCAGCTCGACCGCTTCCGCTCCGAGGTGGAGCCGGGGGGACTCTCGTCGTACCCCCACCCTCGGCTCATGCCGGAGTTCTGGGAGTTCCCCACCGTGTCCATGGGGCTCGGCCCGCTCAACGCGATCTACCAGGCTCGCTTCAACCGCTACCTGCAGAACCGGGGCTTCAAGGACACCTCGCAGCAGCGGGTGTGGTTCTTCGGTGGCGACGGTGAGACCGCGGAGCCCGAGACCCTCGGCGCGCTCAACATCGCCAGCCGGGAGGGGCTCGACAACCTGACCTTCGTCATCAACTGCAACCTGCAGCAGCTCGATGGCCCGGTCCGGGGCAACGGCAAGATCATCCAGGAACTCGAGGGGGTGTTCCGCGGCGCCGGATGGAACGTCATCAAGGTGATCTGGGGTCGGGACTGGGACGAGCTGCTCGCCCTCGACGTCGACGGCGCCCTGGTCAAGCGGATGAACGAGGTGCCCGACGGGCAGATGCAGACCTACATCGCCAAGGGTGGGGAGTTCGTCCGGGAGGACTTCTTCAACGCCGATCCCAAGCTGCAGGCCATCGCGGACCGCTACTCCGACGACCAGCTCGCGCGCCTCACGCGTGGTGGCCATGACTACCGCAAGGTCTACGCCGCCTTCAAGGCCGCCACCGAGACCACGGGGGCGCCGACGGTGATCCTCGCGCAGACGGTCAAGGGGTGGACGCTCGGGCCGGACTTCGAGGCACGCAACGCGGTGCACCAGATGAAGAAGCTGTCCTCCGAGGCGCTCAAGTCCTTCCGGGACCGCCTCGACCTCGATGTCTCGGACGAGCAGCTCGAGGGGGACCTGCCGCCCTACGTCCACCCCGGTGAGAACAGCGATGTGGTCGAGTACCTCAAGGAGCGCCGAGAGGCGCTCGGCGGCTTCGTCCCCCGTCGGCGTGTGTCCTACCCCTCCCTGCCGCTGCCCGAGCACGATGCCTACGCGGCGCTGAAGAAGGGCTCCGGCAACCAGGAGGTCGCCACGACGATGGCGGCCGTCCGGGTCTTCAAGGACCTGCTGAAGGTCAAGGGCTTCGGCTCCCGCATCGTGCCGATCATCCCCGACGAAGCACGCACCTTCGGGATGGACTCCTGGTTCCCGACCGCGAAGATCTACGACCGGTTGGGCCAGAACTACGAGCCCGTCGACCGTGAGCTGCTGCTGTCCTACAAGCAGGCCACCGACGGGCAGATCCTCCACGAGGGGATCACCGAGTCAGGGTCGATGGGTTCCTTCCACGCCGCTGGGACGAGCTACGCGACCCACGGCGAACCGATGATCCCGATGTACATCTTCTACTCGATGTTCGGGTTCCAGCGCACCGCCGACCTGATCTGGTCGGCGGCCGACCAGCGCGCACGGGGCTTCATGCTCGGGGCGACGGCCGGTGGGACGACCCTGAACGGCGAGGGGCTCCAGCATCAGGATCGGCACTCGCTCCTGCTGGCCCAGACCAACCCGGGGGTGGAGGCCTACGACCCCTCCTTCGCCTACGAGATCGCCGTGCTGGTCCAGCACGGCATCGAGCGGATGTACGGCGGTGAGGACGGCGCCGGTGAGGACGTGATCTTCTACCTCGCCGTCTACAACGAGCCCCTCATCCAGCCCGAGATGCCCGAGCACGTCGCCGATCAGGACGTCATCGACGGTCTGTACCGCTACAAGCAGGGACCGGGCGGTGAGCACACGGCCCACATCCTGTCGTCGGGCACGATCATCAACGAGGCGCTGAAGGCCCAGCAGCTCCTCGCAGACGATTGGGACGTCTCCGCTGACGTGTGGTCGGCACCCGGGTGGAACCGTCTGCTGCGCGACGGCGCGGCGGTGGAGTCCTGGAACCGGACCAACCCGACCGAGGAGAAGCGGGTCCCGCTGGTGCGGCGCATCCTCGAGGACACCACCCGGGGGCGACCCCACGTCGCCGTCAGCGACTGGATGCGCGCCACCCCCTTCCAGATCGCGGACTGGATCCCGGGTCCCTACGCCGTCCTCGGCACGGACGGGTTCGGACGGGCCGATACCCGTGAGGCGCTGCGCCGCTACCACCGCGTCGACGCGACCTCGACCGCCTACTGCGTGCTCGCTGAGCTCGTCAAGCTGGGCGAGCTCGACGAGGGTGTGCTGCCCGAGGCCATCGAACGCTACGACCTGGACTTCGCCCGGGTGCCGTTCTTCGGCCAGCCCGGATCGACCGACGACCCCACGAGCTGAGCCAGTACGCGCCGTCAGGGCACCGTGCGTGCGTGGCCGCGATCCGTCCACAGCGCACGGACACCCGCCCACGTTGGTCGTGGTGGCGCTATCCTTCCTGCCGTCAGATGCGCTCCAGCACCACCGTGAGCGTGGTTCACCAAGGCTGGCGTGGACGTGCACGAGGCACGCCACCCGCCGATACACGGAAGATGCACCAGATGCCGAGCGGCACCGTCAAGTGGTTCAACGCGGACAAGGGATACGGGTTCATCCAGCCCGATGAGGGCGGCGACGACCTCTTCGTCCACTTCTCCGCCATCAACGTTCAGGGGTACAAGACCCTCGAGGACGGCCAGGCCGTCACCTTCGAGGTCACCCAGGGGCAGAAGGGGCCGCAGGCCTCCGACGTCACGCCCGCCTGAGCTGACCTGCGCTCACGCGGCGCGTTCGCGTCGCACAGAGCTGTCGAACCCGGACCGTGAGGTCCGGGTTCGTTCATGCCCGGGCTCCTGCAGGCCCGGGATCGTGCAGGTCCGGGTTCGACCATCTCCGGGCGCCCGGTCCGCACGTGGGGCGGCTGGCATCGGCACACCACGGCCACGGGTGCGCTACAACCGCGGTCGAACCCGCGGACATGATCTCCGACCACACACGACCGGGAGCGCACGGGGTGGCCGAGCTGACCTTCTTCTACGGCACGATGAACTGTGGGAAGTCCACCCTGGCGCTGCAGATCCACCACAACGCCGTCCAGGCCGGCAAGCACTGCCTGCTGCTGACCAAGCACGATCGGCAGGGTGGCACGATCAGCTCGCGCATCGGTCTGGTCCAGCCGGCGACCGTGGTCACCGACGAGCTCGACCTGCGGATCCACGTCGGCACGCTCATCGCGGAGGGGCACCCCGTCGACGTGCTGATCTGTGACGAGGTCCAGTTCTACACCCCGCAGCAGGTCGACCAGCTCGCCCAGGTGGTCGACGACCTGCAGGTCGAGGTGCAGGCCTTCGGGTTGCTCACCGACTTCACGACCACACTGTTCCCCGGTTCGCAGCGCTTGCTGGAGCTCGCCGACCGACGGCAGGAGCTCCAGGTCGAAGCCCGGTGCTGGTGTGGGGAGCGCGGCAACCTCAACGCTCGCACGGTCGATGGCCGGATCCAACGCCAGGGCGAGCAGGTCATGGTCGGTGACGTCGACCAGGGAGAGATCGCCTACGAGGTGCTGTGCCGTCGCCACCACCGTGAGGGAGCCACCCGCGGGATGGCGCAGCGGCAGCTGCAGGTCGTCCCGCTCACGGGTTGAACCCGCAGCGTGCCAGCTAGCGTGTCCGCCACGACGCGGACACCCGGCAGCACCGTCGTCGGCCCGGGCCGACGCAGAGGAGTAGGCACCGATGCCAGCAGTCGGGGAGGGCACGCCCGCGGCCTCGTTGCTCAGACCGCCCGGCTCGCGTCCATCGTTGGTGGAGGCGGTCCCGCTCAGCGACGCTGCCGCCCAAGACCTCCAGCTGGCACCGCTGTTCGCGGCGCTGTCCAAGGACGCCCCCTGGTTGGCGCCCTGGTACGCCACACCCTGCGCGGACGTGGACACGGTGCGTTTCCGTCAGGCGGTGGCAGGCGAGCTCGAGCGGCCGGAGGTCGCCGAGCCGCTGCGCATCTTCGCTCGCCGGATCCACCGGGTCCGGCAACGCCTCGACGCCGTGCAGCGCGTGCCGTACCGCTACGTCGCCGAGGCCTGGTTCCTGGCCAACGCCCAACGGTACGTACGCGCCACCACCGTGCTGCTCGAGGAGCTCGACGCCATCGAGCTGCAGACCGACGGCCTGCGGGCCTGCCGTGACGCGGTCCGTGACATCACCGAGGGGGAGCGGTTCCGATCGCTGGTCGACGGTGCTGCCGAGGTCCAGGAGGCGCTCGATGCGGTGTCCTACACCGTGCGTGTCCACGCGGGTCGGATCACCGTGGACAGCGACCACGGTGAGCCGGAGCTGACCGCTGAGGTGGCGGCGACCTTCGCCCGCTTCCGCACGGAGCCGCCGCGGCCGGTCGAGCGGCCGGCGGTCGAGCCCGGCGTGGACGCCGTGACCGCTCGCATCCTCGAGCTCGTCGCCGAGCAGCATCCGGATGCCTTCACCGCGCTGGTCGGGTTCCAGGAGCGCCACCGCCCGCTGCTCGACCCCACGATCGCCGCCCTGGCCCAGGAGGTGCCCTTCTACCTCGCCTACCTCGATCGCATCGAGCGGCTCCGGGCGGGTGGATTGCCGTTCTGTGACCCGGAGCTGGTCGGTCCGACCGAGCCGTGCAGCGCCGAGGACGGCTACGACCTCGCCGTGGCGACGAAGCGCCTGGCCGATGGCCAACCGGTCGTCACCAACGACTGGCAGCTCGATCCGCCGGAGCGGCTGCTGGTGGTCACCGGGGCGAACCAGGGCGGCAAGACCACCTTCGCACGGGCGTTCGGGCAACTGCACCACCTCGCCAGCCTCGGGCTGCCGGTGCCGGCTCGGCGTGCCACGATCGGCCTCCACGATCGGCTGCTGACCCACTTCGAACGCCAGGAGCGCATCACGACCCTGCGTGGCAAGCTCGAGGACGAGCTCATCAGGGTCCACGAGCTGCTCACCCACGCGACGCCCGACAGCGTCGTCTTCCTGAACGAGACCTTCAGCTCCACCACGTTGCAGGACGCCCGTGAGCTCGGCACTGCGGTGCTGGAGCGCTTGGCACGGCTCGGCGCGCGGGGGGTGTTCGTGACCTTCGTCGACGAGCTGGCCTCGGTGGGTCGAGCCACCGTCAGCATGGTCGCCACGGTCGCTGCGGACGACCCGACCGTGCGGACCTTCCGGGTCGTGCGCCGTCCACCGGACGGCCTGGCCCACGCCGTCGCCCTGGCCGACCGGTACGGACTGACCTACGACGCTCTGACGCGGCGGTTGGCGCCGTGAACGTCCGCCTGCTGCACCCGGACCGCGATCTCGATCTTGCGACGCCCCTCCCGTCGCACGCCGACCTGCTGGCCGAGGACGTCGGGCTGGAGGTCCTGCTGCAGGTGATGGCAGCTGGCGAGCGTCCGATCCACGACGCCTGCCGGCAGGTGCTGTTGACCGGACTCGAGGACCCCGAGGAGATCCGCTACCGCCAGGCCGTCGTCGCCGACGTGCTGCGGGCACCGCAGACCTTCCAGGGCTCGTACGAGGCGATCGTCGACGGGCTGGAGGTGGCCAAACGGTCCTACTCCGGGCTGTTCCGCGACGCGCCTGACGCCATCGTTCGACGCGCGGTGGAACGGTTGCGGGTCTACGCCGACGTGCTGCGGCGGCTGCGCCAGGCAGCGGTCGCGGTCCGTGGGCAGATGCGCTCGGTCGGGGTCACGCAGCTGTTCGAACTGTTCGCCACCCGGTTCGACGAGCCGTACCTCGCGCAGGTGGAGGCACAGCTCGAGGAGCTCAGCTTCCCCCACGGTGTGCTGTTCGCCGCCCGCATCGGCCGCGGTGCCGCTGGAACGGACTTCCAGCTCCGGCGCCCACGTCCGCAGGGCTGGCTGTCCCGATCGCTCGACCGCTCGGGACAGAGCTTCGAGTTGAGCGACCGCGACGACGAGGCGGTCGAATCGCTCGCCCGCCTCCGCGACCAGGCGCTGGCCGAGGTGGCCGTCGTGCTCAGCCAGGCCAGCGATGACATCGAGACGTTCCTTCGCCAGCTGCGCGACGAGTTGGCCGTGCTCACCGGTGCCGCCCGGCTCCACGAGGCGTTGCGCGGACGCGGCGAGCCGACCTGCTTCCCCGAGGTCGTGGCGGGCCACCCCGGTGACGCGCCCAAGCTCTCGGCGACGGGGCTGTACGACCCGGCGCTGTCACTCCAGCTGCGTGGGCCCGTGGTCGGCAACGACCTCGCTGCCGACGGCGCCGGCCTGGTGCTGATCACCGGGGCCAACCAGGGGGGCAAGTCGACGTTGCTGCGCAGCATCGGGACGGCCCAGCTGCTGCTCCAGGCCGGGTGCTTCGTCCCGGCCGCCCGTTTCCGAGGGACGCTCTGCGGGCAGGTCTTCACCCACTTCGGCCGCGAAGAGGATCAGGGCCTGCAACACGGCAAGCTGGAGGAGGAGCTCGACCGGATGCGGACGATCGTGGAGCGGATCCGCCCCGGCGACCTGCTGCTGGCCAACGAGTCCTTCGCCGCCACCAACGAGCGTGAGGGATCCGAGCTCGCTCGTCAGGTGTTCCGCGCCCACCTCGACGCCGGGGTCCGGGTGGTCGCGGTCACCCACCTCTACGACCTGGCGGAGACCCTGCACCGCACCGAGGCCGAACGAGCCGTGTTCCTGCGGGCCGAGCGCGAGGAGGACGGGGAGCGGACCTTCCGGATCGTGCCGGGTGCGCCGCTGCCGACCAGCTACGGCCAGGACCTCTACCGCCGGATCTTCGGTGACGACCCCTCGGCTTGAGGCGGCGGTGCCGGTCGTGCGGAACACGCGACCCCCAAGGCCGGGCGGTCAACCGCAGGGTGGTGCGTAGGGCCGCTCGCGCAGGTGCACCTGCCACTCACGCTCGGTGATCGCGTCGCCGACGTCGTCGCAGATGGCCTCCATCGCTGCGGCCTCGTCGAGCGCCCACAACGTGACCTGCCCGGAGGCCCCGCTGGCCGCCAGCCGCCCACCGTCGGGATGGAAGGCGACCGTGTACATCGGGCTGCTGCCGGTCCCCAGGACCGCCACCGTCGTTGGCTGTGCTGGCGACTCGACATCCCACAACCACGTGCGTCCATCGACGACGGCACCGGCCAGACGGGTGCCGTCAGGATCGAAGTCGAGATCGTAGATCCGCCCCGACGGCCCCTGGATGGGCGCGCCGATCGGTTGCGGGGCGCGCCGATCGGTCAGCTCGAACAGCTGGACCTCGGCGTCGGAGCCGGCGGTGGCCAGCAGTCGGCCATCGGGGGAGAAGGCGGCGGCGTAGGCTTCGCTCGCGAACGTGCCGACCGTGCCGAGGTCGTGCGGCTGCGTGGGGTCGGTGACGTCGAACAGGTAGACGGAGTTGTCGGCGCTCGGGGCGGCCAGCAGCGTGCCATCGGGGCTGAACGCCAGGTTCAGCACGATCTCGGTGGGGGCATCCAGGACCGCCAGCAGCTCAGGTTCCGCCGGCTCGTCCAGACGCCACACGCGGATGTCGGTGTCCACACCTGCGGCGGCCAGCAGCGTGCCATCGGGGCTGAAGGCCACCACCTCGACCAGGGCCTCGCTCCCGCCGAGCGGGGCCCCGACCGGCCGGGGTGCGGTGGGTTCGCTCGTGTCGAACAGCAGGACCTCGCCCGTCAGGCTCCCATGGGCCAGCAGCGTCCCGTCCGGCGACATCGCCCCGGCACCGCTGAAGGCGGGGCCGTCGAGGGGTTCGGGCAGGGGCGGTGCGAGCCGCGCCTGCGCGCCGGTCCCGCGGACGTCCCAGAGCCCGGTCTCCGTGCCGGAGAAGGCCGCCAGACGGTCCCCGTCGTCGGTGAAGGCCAGCGACCAGATGCGGCCCTGCAACCTCATCGGCACCGTCGCGGCCAGCTCCCATGACCGGGCACTGCCGTCGGTCGCCGCGCTCAGCAGCGTGTCCGGGCTGCTCGTGAACGCCACGCTGGTCAACGCCGCCGGGTGGCGCAGGGAGTCCAGCAGCTGCCATCCGTCGGTGGCCCAGAGCAGCAGCTGCCCGTCGGAGCTGCCGACGGCGAGGTGGTCGCCGTCGGGGGCGAAGGCCAGCGCGTTGATCCAGCTGTCGAAGGCCGCCTCGGGGATCTCCACGGCCGTGGGGGAGGTCGGGTCCGTGAGCTCCCAGGCGTGCAGGGTCCCGTCGCGGGCACCGGCGGCCAGCAGCTGCCCGTCCGGTGAGAAGCCGACGCTCAGGATCGAACGGTCGGTGGGCGTCAGCGTGGCCAGCACGGTCGGATCAGCCGCGGTGCCGACGTCGAAGAGCACGACCCGTCCCACGTCGTCCCCGACGGCGATCCGGGTGCCGTCGGGGCTGTGGGCCACCGACCACGTGATCTCCTCCGAGGCCAGCAGCGGGAGCGCGGCGGGGTCACCGGGGTCGGTGACGTCCCAGCGGAAGGTTCCGTCCCCCAGACCGACGGCAGCCAGCTCGCTCCCGCTCGGATCGAACGAGAGCCCCTGGATCGGGCCCTGAGGACCGCGCAGCTCCTCGGCCAGGTTCGCCGGCGCCTGGGGATCGCTCACGTCCCACAAGCTGATCCGAGCTGCGGTGTCACCCACGGCCAGCACGCCGGCATCTGCTGTCAGGGCGACCGCGTAGATCTCCAGGGACGGGTCGTCGAGCGTGATCGTGGCGGCACGGGTCAACGCCTCGCTGTCGCTCGCGCGGACCAGCAGCTGGACCTCGGCGTCGGCGGAGTCGCCCAGCGCGACGAGTCGACCGTCGGGGCTGGCTGCCATCGCGGTGGACCCCGGTCCGCCCAGGATGCGGGTGGCACGTGGGGCCACGGCAGCGTCCAGCAGGGATGAGCGCGCTTCGTTGGTCGGCGCGATCGTGTAGCCGGCCACGGTCAGCTCGGCACCCAGCGAGGGGTCGGTCTCGGCGAGCCGCTCCGCAGCCAGGGAGAGCTGCCGGGACAGGGCGTCGTCGCGGGCGAGGAGCGCGTCGGTTCGTGCTCCGGCGGCGACCACGGCCAGCACACCGGCCAACACCGCCAGAGCGGTGGTCGCCGCTACCAGCAGCCGGAGGCGTGAGGTGCGCTGCCTCGCTGCCTGGTCGGCCGCTTCGGCCTGCGACACGCTGGCGGCGAGGAACTCCCGCTCCACGCTGGTCAGCTGGATGTGCGCCTCGGACGGGTCGATCGCGGTGCGCATCGCCTCGAGCAGCACACCCCGGGCCAGCGCGGAGGGATCGCGATCGGCACCGATCCACAGCTGTGTGGCCTCGGTCACCCGGCGGTGGAGCCGGATGGCGTCCCGGTCCTGCTCGATCCACGTCTGCAACCGGGGCCACGCCGCCAGCAGGGCCTCGTGCGAGATCTCCACCGTGGTGGCGTGGGCGGTGACCAGGCGTGCCGCGATGAACGGCTCGAGCAGGTCGCTGATGTCGGTGTGCTCGTCGCCGGCGACCAGGCCCTGGAGCTCGTCGTAGGTCGCCACGCGCCGGGTCGCCAGCGTGCCGTTCTCCACGTGGACCAGCCGCACCAGCACCTGGCGCAGCAACGCCTGCTGTGGCGGTGTGCACCCGGTGAACACCTCCTCCGCGGATCGCTCCACGGCACCACGGACCCCGCCGGCGGCTTCGTAGTCGGCGACGGTCATGCGTCCGCGCCGGCTGCGTCGGTAGGTCTCGAGCAACGCGTGGGAGAGCAACGGCAGCGCGCCGACGTCGTGCTCGCGCGCCATGGAACTGCTCGGTACGAAGTCGCGGAGCAGGAGGGCGACCAGGTCGTCGTCGAGCGTGACCCCGGCCTGGCGCGCCGGCTCGACGATGGCGCGCCGTAGCTCCGCCTCACTCATCGACCCGATCAGCAGCTGAGCGTCCTCGAGCGCCGGCGCGAGGTGTCCGGTGGCGGCGAGCTCGGCGTAGAAGTCGATCCGCACCGCCAGGATCACGCCGACCTGTTCCGGCCTCGACGGGTCGGTCAGCCGGTCGATCTCGGCGAGGAAGCGCTCCCGGTCGTGGGGGTCGGCCCCGGCGGTGTACAACTCCTCGAACTGGTCGATCAGCAGCACCGGCATCCCGCGACCCTGCTGCGAGGTGGCGGACTGCAGTGCCATCCGCAGCCGCTCCAGCGGCTCACTCCCGGGGGTCGAGGCGACCACCGCCGTGCCCTGGCTCCTGAGCTCGGCGCCGATCCCTGCGTGCAGCAGCGACGACTTCCCGGAGCCCGACGCACCGACGAGCAGCAGCAGGTTCGCTCGGCGCTCATCCGCCTGCCGTGCATGCCAGCGCGTCAGGGCATGCTCGAGCAACGTCTCGCGCCCGAAGAACCGGTCGGCATCCTCGCGCCCGAACGCCGCGAGACCCAGGTAGGGCGGTGCTGCATCGTGGGCCCGGCTGGCTGCGCCGGTGCGCAGCTCGATGAGCACATCGATCCAGGGCTCCGGGTCGTCCACCCCCAGCTCCCGCAGCATGGCGCCGAAGGTGTCGAACTGGGCGGGGAAGGGCAGGTTCTCGGCCCGGCACCATCCGCTCAGCGTCGACGGGCTGGAGCCGACCGCCGCTGCCAGCTCGCGCAGGCTGCGGCCCGACCGCTGCCGCAGCTCCGTCAGGAGCGCACCGAGGTCCGCGCGCGTCGTCACCGCGGCGAGCTGCTCCTGCCGCTCCCGCGTCCCGTCCGTTCGCGCCGACACGCTCATGGCGGCGGGAGGCTACTGGCGGTGCGCCGCGGCCGGGGCGCCCCACCGGGGGCCGGGGGGCGGGTCACCCGGGCGGCGGTGCGGCGTCGTGCGAGGTCGTGGTCCCGGAGGTGGGGGTGGTGCCCGGCGCCGCTGTCCGAGGTTGTGCGAGGTCGCTCGGTCGCCTGGCAACCGGCGTCCAGGCCCGCTTCCCTTCGCCAGGGGTCGGACGACGAGGTGCGCCCCCTCACCGGGAACGCTGCGTCGCAGCAGGACGCAGCGGTACCGGCGGGCCGGCGGCAACGGGGGGGCGCCGGCCCGCCGGAGCGCATCCGAGGGTCCGGCCGACCGGCCGTATCTCGTGCGGCCGGTGCGCTCCAGCAGGCGACAGGTGCGCGGACATCAGGTCGTCGATGCCGCGTAGATGCTCTCGATCGCGGCGTCCAGCTTCGCGGTGAAGGTCTCCTCGTCCTGGTCGGCGCGCAGATCCTCGAGCAGCGCTCGGGAGAAGCTGGCGATCAGTCCGGGGTTGCGTGCGAGGCGTTCGTTCGCCTCGTCACGGCTGTAGCCGCCTGACAGGGCGACGATGCGCAGGACCTTCGGGTGTGCGAGCAGGTCGGTGTAGAAGCCGTCGACGGTCGGGATCGACAGCTTCAGCATGATCTGCTGCCCCTGCGCGATCTCGTCGAGGTGCTCCACGATCGCACCGTGCAACAGCTCCTCGGCCGCGGCCTTCTGGGGGCTCTCGATGTCGACCTCGGGTTCCAGGATCGGGATCAGGCCGGCGTCGAGGATCCGGCGACCGATCTCGAACTGCTGCGCCACGTTGCGCGCGATGCCAGCGCGGTCGGCCAACTCGATCACCGAGCGCATCTTGGTCCCGAACACCTCGAGTCCACGCGCGCGCTCCAACAGGGCATCGAGTTCCGGCATCGGCCGCATCATGCGGACCCCGTCAGCGGCGTCCTCGAGGCCCTTGTCGACCTTGACGAAGGGGACGATGCCCTTGCCCTGCCACAGGTAGTGGGGCGTCGGCTGTCCCTCCACCTCGCGATCCATGGTGCCTTCGAAGAGGATCGCGCCCAGGATGCGATCGCCGGTGAAGGCCGGGTTGGTCAGGATGCGGCTGCGCATCTGGTGGACGAGGTCGAACATCTCCTCGTCGCCCTCGTAGCTCTGAGGGTCGATGCCGTACTGGGCGAGCGCCTTGGGGGTCGAACCGCCGCTCTGGTCGAGTGCGGCGAGGAACCCCCGTCCGGTCGCCATCCGGGTGTGCATCGCGGTGTCCATGGCGATCCTTTGTGGGTGGAGGCATCATGGTGTGCCGTACCCCCGACGGTAGGACCGGCGGCGCAGCTGCACCAGGGCGGCTGGACACGGTCGCTGCTGTCGTCGACGCCGGTGGCCCGTGGTGCGCCAGGATGGCCCATGCCCGAACTCCCCGACATCGAGGACTACCGGGCGGCGCTCGAGCCGCGGGTGATCGGCGCGAGGGTGCACGGGGTCCGCATCACCGGCGTGTCGCTGCTGCGCACCTACGAGCCCCCGGTCGAGGCCATGAGGGGGCGACGGATCCTGGCGGTGCGTCGACTGGGCAAGCGCCTCGTGTTCGGCTTGGAGGACGAGCTGTTCGTCGTGCTGCATCTGATGATCGCGGGGCGGCTGCGATGGCTCGAGTACGGCGCGAAGCTCCCCGGCCGTATCGGACTGGCCGCCATCGACCTGTCGGCCCCGGATGATCCCGATCGCGCCGGGGGCACGCTGGCGATCACCGAAGCCGGGAGCAAGCGACGCGCATCCCTGCATCTGGTCACCGGCGAAGCTGCGGTCGCCGAGCACGACCGCGGAGGCCTGGAACCGATCGGGGCGGACGTGGCCGACGTCGCCGCTCGGCTCCGGCTGGAGAACCGCACCCTGAAGCGGGCGCTCACCGATCCGCGCCGCTTCTCCGGCATCGGCAACGCCTTCAGCGACGAGATCCTGCACGCCGCCGGCCTGTCCCCGGTCAAGCGCACCGCACGACTCACCGACGACGAGGTGGCGGCCCTCGCCCACGCGATGCACGAGGTCCTGTCCGCCTGGATCGTCCGGCTGCGCACCGCCACCGGGGCAGGCTTCCCGGCGAAGGTCACCGCGTCGCGTCCGGGGTTCGCGGTCCATGGCAAGCACGGCCAACCGTGCCCGGTGTGCGGGACCGAGGTGCAGCGCATCAGCTACGCCGACAACGAGACCAACTACTGCCCGCGCTGTCAGACCGGTGGCAAGCTGCTGGCCGATCGCAGCCTGTCGCGTCTGCTCAAGGACGACTGGCCCCGGACGATCGATCAGCTCGAGGGTTCCTGAGCGCCACGTCGCGTCGAGTGGGAACAGCCGTCGCAGCGGGGACGTTGTCCTCCTCGGTACACCGACGGCACCGGCGAACACCCAGCAGGGGACCCATGGATCTGCATCTCGGGAAGCGAGCTGACTACACGGTCCGCGCCGTGCTCGACCTCGCTCACCACCACGGCCGTGGGCGTCGCAAGACCGTCCAGATCGCGGAGGATATGCAGATCCCCGTGACCTACCTTCCGCAGCTGCTGGCCGAGCTCGTACGGGCCGGCATCGTGCGCTCGTTGGCCGGCCGTCATGGTGGCTATGAGCTCGCTCGAAAGCCGGGCGAGGTCACCATGCTCGAGGTCATCGAGGTGGTCGACGGCCCGTTGATCTCCACCGAATGCGTCCTCCGAGGTGGACCGTGCCGGTGGGAGGAGAGCTGTGCGATCCACCCACCCTGGGCCCGTGCTCAGGAGGCCTTCCGTACCTCGCTCGGTGCCACGACCTTCGCCGAGGTGGCCGCGATCGACGCGGTCCTCAGTGACCGCTCCGACGCTGGAGGACCTCCACTAGCAGCAGCGCTCCCGTGAACCCCGGCACGAGCCACTGCGCGACCCGCAACCGCCGCTGGGCGGCGGCGACCGCCGGCGGGGTCGCGGCGATCGGTGTCACCGCCGTCGCCACGGGGACGTCACCGCCGCGAACGACCCGCTGACCGGAGACCCCGGTCTCGACCGTGGACAGCACGGCGGCGGTGGTGAGCACGGTCCGCAGCGCCCGGAGCCGTCGGGAGCCGACGCTGCGGTGATCCGGAGCCCAGGCGAGGCGCCCGAGGAGGTAGGCGCTGGCCACGTGGGCGATGAGCGACGCGCCGGTGATCGGCGCCCACCGGAACCAGCCGGCGTTGGCGACCCGGGTGCGCTGGGTGTGGTCGTCCACCTCGATCGTCGCACCGTTGAGCCCGACCGCCCCCATCCAGGCACCGCCGAACCAGGCGGCGAGGCCGACGTCGTGGGCGATGGTCGCTGCGGTAGTACGGTCCATGATGCGTCGACCTTCCCTGCTCCCGACCGGGGCCTTGCCATGGCAACCGCCACGCAGCACCTGACCGGCCACGACGGCACCCTACGGCGTCTGGTCGGATGGGGCTCGGACATGGCCACGACCGCGGCGCGCTACTCGGTGCAGCGGATCCCCCTCTACCGACGCGACCGGCAGGAGGACGCGGCTGAGCCGCCCGATCTGGATCGCGAGCTCCCCGGCGATCCGGAGACCCTGCAGCGGGCGCGCGAGGGGCTCGGCCCCTTGTTCCATCGCAGCTACTGGATCGTGGTCACCGACGAGGTGCTCACCGCCGAGGAGCTGATCGGCTACATCCTCGAGGAACCCAACCGGGTGACCCCCACGGAGATGGCGCGGTTCGAGACGCTCGACGGGCAGCCGGCCCGGGACCTCGCCGTCGGTGACGAGCTGATCGTCCGGTTGCCGGGGCCCTGGAACGGTCCGGTCCGCGTGGTGGAGCGCACACCGACGTCCTTCCGCTTCGCGACGATGCGCGGTCACATGGAGGCGGGGGAGATCGAGTTCCGCACCAGCACGGATCCCCGTGGCTTCCTCGAGTTCCGGATCGAGTCGTGGGCTCGCAGCGGTGACCCGCTGTTCCACCTGCTCTACGAGCGGTTCCCGATCGGTCGGGAGCTCCAGCAGCACATGTGGTCCCAGTTCTGTCGTCGGGTGGCGGCGGTCAGCGGTGGCGTGCGCATGAGCAACCCGTCCTGTACGACGCGACGCTACGACCCGCCGTCGTGAGCACCGAGCGCCGCCTGGTCACGACCGCACCGGTCCCGAGCTCAGCGCTCGCGGCCTACGAGCGACTCGGTGCGCTCGAGGTCAACTTCGTCCCGATGCGCTGGGAGGAGGCGGCTGCCGCGCCGGCCTGGCGGGCGGACCGCCGCCGGATCGACCTCCCCTCGGAACCGCCCGGTCCGCCGGTCGCCGGTGGGCCGTACGCCGTCGCCCGCGAGCTGCTGTGGACCTACCAGGTGGCCGACCCGGCGCTGGTGCGCGCGGTCTACGACGCTGCCGCGCCGCTCGAGGGGCGTGACATGCTGCTGGTCGGGCGCTTCGCGGGGTTGCGTTTCCCGATGGGCGTGCGGGTCGGGGGGGTCATCGACGGTGTCGATCCCGGGGGAGAGGAGGGGGTCCACCGGTTCGCGTGGCACTACCGCACCCTGGCGGGCCACCTCGAGCGGGGACAGATGGACTACGAGGTCGTCAAGGACCCCGCGTCCGGACGTGTGGAGTTCCGGATGGCCGCCTACTCCCAGCGTGGACGCATCGACAACCCGGTGGTGCGCGCCGGCTTCACCCTCTTCGGCCGTTCCACACAGCTGCGGTTCTACGCCCGGGCCCTGGAACGGATGCAGCGCCTCACCGGCGAGCGCAGCGTTCCTCGGTAGCAGCATGGCGGTGACCATCGCTCGGGGTGGGTCGTGAGGTCGCGTCCAACCCGTCCCAACCGCAGCAGGTCTGCCCTTGCGCTCGGCTCGGCGCCGACACAGGCTGTGGCCACACCCGAGCCATGGGGGACACCCGAGCCATGGCAGCGCCCCACCGAGACGAGGCAGGCTGATGACGACCACACTCGACCCCGACCGATTCGACGCGGTCATCTTCGATCTGGACGGGGTGATCACCGACACCGCCTCCGTCCACCGAGCGGCGTGGAAGCGGCTGTTCGACGACTACCTCGCCGACCGCTCGACCGATCCCGCTGAGGACCACCGTCCGTTCACCGATCAGGACTACCTGCGCCACGTCGACGGCAAGCCCCGGCTCGACGGGGTGCGAGACTTCCTGCTGAGCCGCGGGATCGAGGTCGACGAGGACACGGTGGTCGAGCTCGGCGAACGCAAGAACGAGGCCTTCCTCGCCAGCTTGGAGGAGGACGGTGTGGTCGTCTTCGAGTCCACCGTCGAGTTGGTGTGCCGGTTGCAGCTCAGCGGCCTGCGCACGGCGGTGTTCTCCGCCAGCCGCAACTGTCGTCCCGTGCTCGAGGCCGCGGGGCTCGGCGAGCTGTTCGAGGCCCGGGTCGATGGCGTCGTCGCCGCGGAACTCGGGCTCCCGGGCAAGCCGGACCCCGCCGTGCTGCTCGAGGCGACCCGGCGTCTGGACGCCGAGCCGGACCGCACCGTGGTCGTCGAGGACGCCCAGGCCGGGGTCCAGGCCGGTCGGCGCGGCGGTTTCGGCCTGGTCATCGGTATCGACCGCGAGGGGGTCGCCGACGAGCTCCGCGAGCACGGCGCCGATGTCGTGGTCGACGATCTCGCCGAGGTGGTCGTGGAGGTGCCCGACGAGGAGGAGTTGCGACGTGTCCTCGCGCGCTACCTGCCGTGATCGGCTGTGATGCCCGGGGGCTCGGCACCGCGTTCCCCGGGAGCGCCGTCTAGGGCAGGAGCAACACCTTGCCGACCGCGCGGCGCTCCTCCAGCGAGGCCACGGCCTCGGCAGCGTCCTCCAAGCGGTGACGCGCGCCGATGGGCGGCACGAGCCGGCCGGCACGCAGATCAGGGAGCAGTTCGGCCCACTGCTGCCCCGGGTAGCCCGGTTCGGCGAGCCAGTGCGCGCCCCATCCGACGCCGACGACGTCGAGGTTGTTGAGCAGGAGCCGGTTGACCTTCACGCTCGGGATCTGCCCTTCGGTGAAGCCCACGACCAGCAGCCGACCGCGGCGGCGCAGGCACCGCAGGGAGTCGGTGACCCGGTCGCCACCGACCGGGTCGAGCACGACGTCCACGCCCTCACCGTCCGTCAGCTCCTGGATCGCGTCGCGGAACCCCTCGACCGCCACCACCTCGTGCGCCCCGGCGGCGCGGGCCGTCGCCGCCTTCTCCTCGGTCGAGGTGACCGCGATGACGTGCGCCCCGCGAGCGACGGCCAGCTGGATCGCCGCGACCCCGATGCCACCGGCGGCACCGTGCACCAGGACCCGCTCGTCGGCCTGCAGCCGGCCCCGGTCGACCAGTGCGAAGTGCACGGTCAGCAGGTTCATCGGGAGCCCGGCCGCGACCTCGGTGTCGACCTCGTCGGGCAGTGGGAACACCAGGTGCTCCGGCACCACCACGCGCTCCGCGAACCCCCCGAGCCCGGGGAAGGCCGCGACCCGATCACCGACGGTGAACCCGGAGCCGCTCGGTGCGTCGGTGACCACCCCGCTGACCTCCGCCCCGGGCACGAAGGGTGGCTCGGGCCGCAGCTGGTAGCGGCCACGGGTCAGCAGCGCGTCGGGGAAGGTCACCCCTGCGGCGCTGACCGCGATCCGGACGCCGGCTCCGGCGGGCTCCGGCTGCTCGGTCACCCGGATCGCTCTGGGACCCTCCAGCTGTTCGACCACGGCGGCGCGCATGTGCTCTCCTGTCCGACAGGCGCCAGAGGATAGGCGCTACCCGGCCCGTTCCGAGGTTGCGGACAACAGCAGCCCTGCCGTGACCGCACGGAGCCCCAGGTGCGCACGGACTCCTGCCGGCGTGCGCCTACGATCGCGTTCCGTGCTGGATGAGGAGGATCGTGATGGAGACCGACCTACAGGCCCGGTTCAACGCCCAGATCGCGCTGGAGCACGCCGCCGAGCGGGCGTACCTGCAGATGGCGGCGTGGGCCGAGGCCCACGACTACAACGGCGCCGCAGCCTGGCTGCGCTCCCAATCCGCCGAGGAGGGCGAGCACGCGCGGCTGTTCATGGACCACGTGTTGGACCGCGGTGGCGAGGTCGCCCTGGCCGCACTGGAGGCCCCCAGGGCCGACTTCGATGATCTGCTGGCGGTCTTCGTCGCGGCGCTGGAGCACGAACGCAAGGTCACCGCATCGATCGGCGAGCTCTACTCGGCCGCCACCGACGCGCGCGCCTACCCGAGCCTGCCCCTGTTGACCTGGTTCCTCGAGGAGCAGGTCGAGGAGGAGGCCAGCGTCAGCACCGTGGTGGGCGAGCTGGAGAAGGTCATCGACGATCCCAGCGCCGTGCTCATGCTGGACCGTGAGCTGCCGGGCAGGCGCGGTGGCGACGGCGACGCTGACAAGCACTAGCGTCATGTCCGGGGGTTGTCGGCGGGCGTGTCCGTTCGTCCGCGGGACCGGTTGCACCGGTCGGCGAGGGTCTTAGGGTGAGGGGAGAAGGCGGCAGGAACCTGCCGACTGCGAACCCATCACCGAGGCAAGGACCCAGCATGATGCGTCGACTCGAGAAGAGCCACGACAAGGTCATCGGCTACTCACTGTCAGGCGACGTCACCGCGGACGAGTACACCCAGCTGGCCAGCGAGCTGCGCGATGAGATCGCCCAGCACGGCACGATCCGGGTGCTGTTCCGGCTCTCCGACCTGGGGCTCTCGAGCTTCTTCACCGCGCTGGACGAGCGGCTGAGCTTCGTCCGCGAGAACCGCGACGACGTGGAACGCGTCGCCGTGGTGACCGATGACACGGCGACCCAGCTGCTGTCCAAGGCAGCGGAAGCGGCGCCGGTCGAACTGCAGACCTTCTCCTCTGACGACGAGTCCAAGGCCTGGGCCTGGCTCGAGTGAGCCCGGTTCGCCTCCGCCGCCCGCGACCGTCCCGGCGATCCGGCCGGTGACCGAGTTGGGGGCGGCGGGCCTCTCGTCCCAGGCTGACGCCGGAGGGGAACGAGCACCGTGGGTCACCGCATCACCGTCGGATCCATCGCTGGTATCGAGGTCCGACTCCACCGCTCCTGGGCGGTCATCGCGCTGCTGATCGCCTGGAGTTTCTGGAACCGCTTCGTGCTCGGGGACTACGGCGCGACGACCGCGGTGCTCATGGCGGTCGTCGGGGCCTTGCTGTTCTTCCTGTCCGTGCTGTTCCACGAGTTCGCGCACGCCTTGGAGGCCACGTACCGCGGGGTCGAGGTCAGCGGGATCACGCTGTTCCTCTTCGGCGGGGTCACCGAGATGTCTGGCGACGTCCGCCAGCCGCGTGACGAGTTCGCGGTCACGGCCATCGGCCCCTTCTCGAGCATCGTGTTGGCGGCGTTGTTCGGCCTCGTCGCCGTCTACACCGGCCGGGCGGGGTTCGCGCCCGTGGCGCAGGTCTCCGGACTGCTCGGCTGGATCAACCTCGCACTCGGGCTGTTCAACCTGTTGCCCGGTGCCCCGCTCGACGGTGGACGGATCCTGCGTTCCCTGGTGTGGGCGGTCACCGGTGACCGCCGGCGGGCGCTCAGGATCGCCGCCCGAGCGGGCCAGTTGATCGGGGCGCTCATCGCCGGCCTCGGGTTCCTGCAGTTCCTCTTCGTGCCCGGCGCGTTCCTCGGCGGTCTCTGGCTCATCGTGATCGGTGGCTTCCTCGCGTTCGCAGCGCAGAGCGAGATCGCGCAGCAGTCGATCGACGAGGCGCTGGGTGGGTTGACCGTCGGTGAGCTCCTGCGTCGCGATGAGCTCGTGTCCGTGCCGGTCGATACCGAGCTCAGCGCCGCGGTGGAGCAGCTGCGGGTGGCGCCCGAGCGCACCCTGGCGATCACCCGTGACGGCCGGACCGTCGGCGTCCTGGTGCTCGATGACGTGGCGCAGTTGCCCACGGACCAGCGCGCCAGCCGTACCGTCGCGCAGGTCATGGTGCCGATCGAGGAGCTCCCCGGCGTCGACCAGAGCTCGGAGGTCACCGAGGCGCTGAGCGAGATGGCGGGGGGACGCCCGCTGGCGGTCACGAGCCGTCAGGACGGCCAGGAGCGCGTCGAGGGCGTGGTCGCCCCGGAGCAGCTCCAGCGCATCGTGCAGCGCACCTTGCAGCTCGGGAAGCGGCAGGCGAGCCCGGCCGCTTCGGCCGGCACCGACGACCAGCAGCACCTGCCCGACGGGGGCAGCTGATGCGCAGAGCCCTGTTCGGTGTCGCGATCGTGCTGCTGGCCTGGGCGGCGCTGGTCGTGCCGCTCCCGTTGGCCGTGACCTCGCCGGTCCCCGCGCTGCCCGTCCAGGAGGTCATCGAGTTCGACGACGGCCTCCCCGGCGAGCTCGATGAGCAGCTCCACGTGACCGTGGTGCGCCTGGAGCCGGCGACGCTGGCGGGTGCCGCCCGCTCGCTGACGGCCGACGAGCGGGAGCTGACCCTGCTTCCGGCGGTGCTGCCGCCCGGAGTGGACCAGGAACGCTTCGAGGAGTTCCAGCGTGAGCTGTTCCGCGAGAGCGTCCGTGCGGCGGTCGCGGTGGGATTCGACGCCGCGGGTCTGGAGGTGACGATCGACGGTGACGGCGCCCGTGTCGTCGCGACCGTCCCCGGGACACCCGGTGCCGAGGCCTTCGAGGAGGACGATGTCATCACCGCGGTCGACGGCCGTGACATCGAGCTCGCCAGCGAGCTGGTGACGTTGCTCGGGGACCGGCGGGCCGGGGAGGAACTGAGCGTCACCGTCCGGCGCGACGGCGAGGAGGTGACACGCACCGTGGAGCTGGTCCCACTGGAGGGCGAGGTCGGTCGTATCGGTCTCGGCGTGCTGGTCACCACCGTGGAGCTGAGGATCGACGCCCCGGCACGCGCGCAGGTGGTCGCCGACCGCCGTATCGGCGGCCCCTCGGCCGGGCTGATGCTGGCACTCGGGGCCTACGACGCCGCGACCGATCAGGTCCTCGGTGGCGGCCGTGTCATCGCGGGGACGGGCACGATCGACCTGTCCGGCAACGTCGGTCCGGTCGACGGTGTGGCCGCCAAGGTGCAGGGTGCCCGGCTGGTCGACGCCGAGGTGTTCCTGGTCCCCGACACCCATGTGGCGGTGGCGCGAGACGCGGCCCCGGCGGAGCTCGAGGTCATCGGGGTCGACACGCTGCGCGAGGCCATCGACGCACTCGCCGACTGAGAGAGGTCCCAGACATGCACCTGCGTGAACTCATCAACGACAACCCCGCCCACATCGTGCTGCTGGTGATCGACGGGCTGGGGGGCTACGCCGATGCCCGGCAGGACAGCGAACTCGAGGCGGCGGACACGCCGAACCTCGACGAGCTCGCGGCACAGGCCGCTTGTGGCGTGGCGCTGCCGGCGGGTCCGGGGATCACGGTCGGCTCCGGTCCCGGTCACCTCGCCCTGTTCGGCTACGACCCACTCGAGTACGACCTCGGACGAGGTCTGCTGTCCGCGATCGGTCTGGGTGTCGAGCTCCGACCTGGCGACGTGGCCGCGCGGGGCAACCTGGCCCTGCTCGATGACGATGGCCGGGTCAGCGACCGACGTGCCGGTCGGATCGACGACGACCGTGCCCGCGCGATCGTCGAGCACCTCCAGCAGCAGGTCGCACTCGACGATGTCGAGGTCACCTTCGAGCACGTCTCGGAGCACCGGGTCCTGCTGGTCCTGCGTGGTGAGGGACTGGACCCGCGTGTCGAGGATCTCGATCCGCAACGCACGGGTGTCCCACCACGCCAGCCCACCGCCACCGCGCCCGAGGCCGAGCGCACCGCCGAACTCCTGGCGCAACTCGACGGCGCCATCAGGGAGGCGCTGACCGGCCAGGACGCCGACGTGGTGCTCTTCCGCGGCTTCGACACCCTCCACGAGCTGCCCAGCATGCAGGAACGCTTCGCCCTGCGTCCCGCGACCGTGGCGAACTACCCGATGTACCGCGGTGTGGCGCAGCTGGTGGGGATGGACGTCCTGCCGGTGGTGACGTCCCTGGCTGCACAGGTCGAGCTGATGTCGAGCAACTGGGACCGCTACGACTACCTCTTCGCCCACGAGAAGGGCGCGGACCGCGCCGGACACGACGGCGATCGACCGGGCAAGATCGCGGCGATCGAGGCGGTCGACGAGGTGATCCCGGAGCTGGTCGCGCTCGGCCCCGACGTGCTGGCGATCACCGGCGATCACTCGTCTCCGACCCAGCTGCACGCCCATTCCTGGCACCCCGTCCCGACGCTGCTGTGGGGGGACAAGGTGGGACGTGACGACGTGCGCAGCTTCGGGGAACGTGCCTGCGCCAGCGGCATCCTCGGCCATGTGCGGACCCAGGATCTCATGCCGCTGATGCTCGCGTCTGCCGGGCGGCTCGAGAAGTACGGCGCCTGAGCGAAGGGGCGTCGCCGGCGTTCAGCGCTGCCGCCGGGCGTGCGTCCGTGCCCGCACGTGACCGCTACCGTCAGCCGGTGGAGGTGCGCCGTGGAGCAGCTGATCGTGGCCGCGATCGCGCTCTTCGGTGCGGCAGCCGGTGTCGCAGGTGGCGTCGGAGGCGCGGTCCTGGTCGTGCCCCTCTTCCTGCTCACGGGCGCCGATGCGCCGGCGGCTGCGACCGTGGGGCTGCTGACCGTCGCCACGGCCACGGCGGCGGCGGCACCACGACAGCTCGCGCAGCGCCTTGCCAACCACCGCCTCGCGGTGACGGTCGAGCTGGGTGCCAGCGTCGGGGTGGTGGTGGGCGCCAGCCTGCTGGCGGTCCTGCCCGAGGTGTGGTTCCGGGGGATCCTCGCCGCCGCGATCCTCGCAGCCGTGGTGGCCGGGCTGGTGGGACGGCCAGCCCAGGGGGCCGATGCCATCACGCTGCCGGTCGCAGCGGTGGGGGAGACGCCGGGCACCCTCGCGGGGGCGTACGCCCTCGGTGCAGGTGCCGTGCCCTACCGCGCTGAGCGGGTGCCGCTCGGCATGGCACTGTCGCTCGGTGTCGGTCTGGTGTCCGGGGTGACCGGCACCTCAGGTGGCTACCTCAAGACCCCACTGATGCGGGAGGTGCTCGCGGTGCCGATCAAGGTCGCCGCGGCGACGACCACCTTCGCGAGCGGGCTGACGGCGATCGCCGGACTGGCCGTCCTGCTGCCGGCTGGAGCGGTCGAACTCCCGGTGGTGGCCGCTGCCGTGGTGGGCGCCTCGCTCGGGGGGATCGCAGGTGCGGCGCTGCAGGCGCGGCTCCCGCCCCGCGGAGCCCGCCAGGTGCTGGCCGTGCTGCTGGTCACGATCGCCGGGGTGCTCTTGTGGCCGAGTTGAGCGGCCCCGAGCCCCCGCGTGTCCCCCGCGTGCTGCGGGTCCTGCCGGTCGTGGCCCTCGTGGCGGGTGTGGTCGGTCTGCTCGACCACCCCATCGGCGCCGCCGCGGCGCTGACGGCCACCATGGCGGTGATCGGCACGATCGTGCTGCGGCTGGTGCTGGAGGCCCGGAGCTGGCGCTGGCCCACCGACGCGCCCTTCCTGCTGGCAACCGTCGGTCTGGTACTGGTCATCACCGTCGGTGCGCTGCTCGGGCTGCGCACCTGAGGGACGGTCGTCGTCCCCACCCCTCCGGCGGTGTCCACGCGGACGGTGCGCGGTCAGCTGTGCTCCTGCTCCTCGTCGCTGAGCAGCCGCCGGGGTGAGGCGTCCTCGGCCTCGCGTTCCGCGTCGAGGACCGTGTCACCCTGGGACTCCGGGAGCTCCTCCGGCTCCGGCAGCGTGCCGACCTCGCGATCCATCGTGGGGCCCTCCACCTCGTCGACGTCCGTCTCCTCGGGATCGATCAGGTCGTCGCGTTCGGGCTGATCATCGCGTTCCACCTCGAAGCTGGTGCTGGGGTCTCGTCGGTCGTCGTCAGCTGGGGTCACCACATCTCCTCTGGCTCGATCCCGGGTGCGAAGCTGTGACCATCGACGGTGCCAGGTGAGCGGCTCCGAGGCGGGCCGGACGGACAGTGGTTGGCTGCCCGTTCGCCTGCCGAGCGCGCTCTCATGGAGGGCACCCTGCAGCGCAGGGCACGCGGCCTGCGGGGGCGGCTGACCTGCGGTGGCAGCGGCGATCGGAAGGACGCGAGGTGGGGCGGATCCGGATCGGGGTGTCAGGATGGAACTACGACAGCTGGCGCGGCAGCTTCTACCCGGACGATCTCCCGCGGCGTGAGGAGCTGCGGTACGCGGGCGAGCGGTTCGACACCCTCGAGGTCAACGCCACCTTCTACCGGCTCGCGAGCCCGCAGCGCTGTGTCGGGTGGCGGGATGCCGTACCGGACGACGTCGTCCTGGCCGTCAAGGGCAGCCGGTTCATCACCCACAACAAGAAGCTCGCCGACGCCGGGACGGCGCTGGCGAACTTCCTGGCCTCCGGGATCCTGGCGCTCGACACCAAGCTCGGACCGATCCTGTGGCAGCTGCCGGAGCAGCTGCACTTCGATGCGGAGCGCGTGGATGGCTTCCTGTCCGCGCTGCCGCACGATACGGACGGCGCTGCTGCCCTCGCCCGGGGTCATGACGAGCGCGTCGAAGAGGCCGCCTACGGCAGCGGGGACAACCACCGCCTGCGGCACGTGCTGGAGGTCCGGCACGACAGCTACCTCTGCGACGAGATGGTCTCGATCGCACGTCGTCACGGCGTCGCCCTGGCCGTCTCCCACGCGCAGGCCTGGCCCTACATCGAGGAGGTGACCGCCGGGTTCGTGTACGTGCGGCTGCACGGTCCCGACGACCTGTACGCCAGCCCCTACGGCGAGGACGAGCTCCGATCCTGGGCACAGCGCCTGCACCGGTGGCGCGTCGCCGAGCAGCCGGCCGATGCGCACACCATCACCGACCGGGCGCCGCCACAGCGTCGGGAACGTGACGTCTACGTCTACTTCGACAACGACGTCTCGGGTCACGCCCCGAGGAACGCAGCCCGGCTGCGGACCCTGGTCGCCGAAGCCTCAGGTGGCGATGCTGCGGACAGCTGAGCCCCGGTCGGGTCACCCGGGTGGGGCGACCTCCAGCGCCAGGTCGTCGACGACCGCCTCGTAGGCCTCGTGGAGCTCCTCCTCGCTGTCGCGGCCGAGGTAGACGTAGGCGACGATGTAGCTGTAGGCCTCCTGGTCGGGAAGCTCCGAGAGCCGATCCCCCTCCTGGACCGTCACATCGATGGCGCAGGGTGCATACCGTTCCTCGAGCGTCTGGATGCGGTCCTCGTCGGGTGCCGAGGTCACGATCGCGTCCCGCCACTCGCGGACGAAGAACTTCGCGGCGACCGCCGCTTCCCCCTCACCGACCAGCAGCGTCGGCCGACGACCAAGGGCGATCTGGGCCATGACCTCCAGGTTGGTCGCACCGTCCACCCAGTCCATGAGGTGGCTGTGCTCCTGGCTGATGCGAGGGTTCACCTCCAGGATCCACGCCCGGCCAGCCTCCTCGTCGATGAAGAACTCGATGTTGAACGCCGCATCGTCGTAGCCCGCCTCCTGCATCAGCCCGGTGGCGGTGTCCCGCATCTGTCCTCGGGCGGACGCCGAGACGTGCGATGGGTAGAGGTAGTGGGTGAAGGTCGAGCCGTCCTCGCCACGCTCGATGGCGAAGACGCCGTGGATGTCGACCTCGCCGCGGCAGACGTGACCCTCCAGGGTGTACTGCTGCCCGTCGATGATCTGCTCCGCGATCGCGCCACTGCCACCGACCTCGGCCACCTCCGAGGGGAGATCGTCGATGCGGTCCAGCACCTCTTGGAACGGCCCCCCCAGCCGGTGGATGCCGTCGCGGAGTGCACCCAGAGCGCGTCGGTAGTCCTCCGCGGAGTCGACGCGGAAGCCGAGGTGACCGGAGTAGGACTTGAACGGCTTCAGCCAGAAGGGGAACGGCAGCGGCGCAGCGTCGTCGGCGGAGGCGGTGAACACGTCCACGGCGGCGAAGTCGGGTGTGTCCCGCGGAGCGACCCGCTGTTGCAGCAGGCGGCTCCAGTACTTGTGCTCGAAGGACACCTCCGCCCGCAGGCTCGGTGTCGGCAGACCGCGCTCCTCGGCGAGGATCGGGACCAGGCAGGAGGCCGGGAAGTCCCAGTAGGTGGCGATCCCCGCCACCTGCGTCCCGGCGAGGTTCGACCGGGCCTCGGCCAGGAGTTCGTCGATGTCGTAGCTCGCCGCCCGTCGGACCCGGCCGTAGGGCAGGATCGGAGCCACCTCGAAGTCGCACTTCCGGCCGATGCGTTCGAGCCAGGCCACCCGATGCGGCCTGAGCCCGACCACCGCGAGGACGTCCTGCATGCCAACCTCTCACGGATCGGGGCCGTGGGCCGGTGGATGCACGTTTGTGCACCCGTTGCCATCTTGTGCCAGCGGTGTCGCCCACTGCACCGTCCGAACGGCCGAACGGCCGTGGTAGCGGCGCGACCGCCGGGGCCGGACGAGGTGAGGGCGGCACCGTGGTCGCCGGTCGCGATCGCGGCACCCCCTCGTCGTTCGGTCGGGTTCGCCGGCCCGAGCCACCTCCTAGCGTCGATGACGTCTGACCGAGCCGACCCACCGGCCCGACCCGCAGAGCCGACCGGAGGTGCGCTGCCACGTGGCCGAGGCGACCGAGGTGACGATCCCCGACGCGGCCGCCGCACGGCCCGTCGACCTCGTGCTCGAGGACCTGCACGTCGATCCCGCCCACGGCTTGAGCGACGACGAGGTGGAGCGCCGCCAGCAGCACCACGGGCCGAACCGGATCCGGCAGGCGGAGCAGCGCCGGTGGTGGCAGGTCCTGCTCGACCAGTTCCGCAGCGTGATCGTCCTGCTGCTGCTCGCGGCGTCGCTGATCGCGCTGGCCTTCGGCGAGATCCCGGAGGCGATCGCGATCTCCGTGGCGCTCGTGGTGGATGCGGCGATCGGGTACGTCACGGAGATGCGGGCGCTGCGTTCGATGGAGGCGCTCAGGCGGCTCGAGGAGACCACGGCCCGGGTTCGACGTGGCGGCCGGGAGCGGGAGGTCCCCGCCACGGCGCTCGTCCCCGGGGACGTCGTGCTGCTCAGCGCAGGGCAGGTGGTCCCCGCCGACCTGCGGCTCGTCGAGGTGGGCGACCTCCAGATCGACGAGTCGGCGCTGACCGGCGAGTCGGTGCCGGTGACCAAGACGACGGAACCATGTGACGAGGGGGCGTCCCTGGCCGATCGGACCTCCTCGGCCTTCAAGGGCACGGCGGTGACGCGTGGCCGCGCCGTCGCGGTCACGGTCGGGACCGGGATGGCGACCGAGATCGGCCACATCTCCGCACTGGTCGAGAGCGCCGAAGGTGCGTCCACGCCGCTGGAGCGTCGGCTGGACGCCCTCGGCAAGCGGCTGCTGTGGCTGGTGTTCGCCATGGCCGCGCTGGTCGTCGTCGCGGGGATCGTGCAGGACCGCGACCTGCTCCTCGTCGTCGAGACCGCGATCGTTCTCGGCGTCGCCGCCGTCCCCGAGGGCCTGCCGATCGTCACGTCGCTGGCGCTGGCCCGTGGGGTGCGGCGGATGGCGAACCACAACGCGCTGGTCAAGCGGCTCTCGGCCGTCGAGACGCTCGGCTCGGCCGGGATCATCATGACCGACAAGACCGGGACCCTGACCGAGGGACGCATGCAGGTCGCGCGGCTGCTCGCCGAGGGCTCCGAGGCTCGCGACCTCGGCGAGGAGGAGGGAGCGGGGCGACAGCGGTCCGAGCTCGAGGACGCACCGCTGCGGCAACTGGTCGAGACCGCGGTGCTGTGCACCGATGCTGACCTCGAGGAGGGGACCGGCGATCCGATGGAGCTCGCGCTGCTGCGGCTCGGTGAGACGGTCGGTGCCGATCGCGCTGGTCTCGTCGAGCAACGGCCCCAGGTCGGCCTCGAGCCGTTCAGCCGCGACACCAACATGATGGCGACGATCCACGAGGACGGCGACGAGCGCTACGTCGCCGTGAAGGGCGCCCCCGAGGCGGTGCTCGAGGCGGCGACCCGCCAGGCCGGCCCCGACGGGCCGTCCCCCCTCGACGACGGGCACCGTGACCGCTGGTCAGAGCGCAACCACGAGCTGGCGGCCGGCGGCCTACGCGTCCTGGCCGTCGCTGCCCGCCAGGGCACGGGTCCGGACGACGGCCCGTACCACGACCTGACGCTGCTCGGGCTCGTCGGCCTGCTCGATCCCCCGCGGCAGGCCGCGATCGAGGCGCTGGAGGACTGCCGCCGCGCCGGCATCCGGGTCATCATGGTCACCGGGGACCAACCACCGACCGCGCAGGCGATCGCCCGCCACGTCGGGATCGTCGACGAGGACGACGAGGACGCCGAGGTGGTCCTCGGCTCGGACCTTCGTGACCCCGACGACCTCGACGAGCACGAGCAGGCGGCGCTGCGCAGGATCGCGGTGTTCGCCCGGGTCAGCCCCGAGGACAAGCTCGATCTGATCGCCCTCCACCAGGGCGGTGGTGCCGTCGTCGGGATGACGGGCGACGGCGTCAACGACGCGCCCGCACTGCAGCAGGCCGACATCGGGATCGCGATGGGTGAGCGTGGCACCGAGGTGGCCCGCGAGGCCTCGGACATCGTGCTGCTCGATGACGCGTTCGACACGATCGTGCGTGCCGTGCGGTACGGGCGCGCCGTCTTCACCAACATCCGCAAGTTCGTGATCTACCTGCTCTCGGGCAACCTCGCCGAGATCCTCGCCGTGACGGCGGCCACGCTCGCCGGACTCCCGCTGCCCCTGCTGCCGCTGCAGATCCTCTACATCAACTTCGTGTCCGACATCTTCCCCGCGCTCGCCCTCGGGCTCGGACCGCCGCAGGACGACGTGATGGAGCATCCGCCGCGCGATCCCGCGGAACCGATCGTCCGGCGGCGGGACTGGATCGAGACCGGACTCTGGGGCGTGCTGATCGCGACGACCGTGCTGGGCGGCCTGCTGTATGCCCTGTTCGTGCTCGAGATGCCCCGGGACCAGGTCGTGACCGTGTCCTTCCTGGCGTTCGGCTTCGCTCGCACCTGGCACACCTTCAACATGCGAAGGCCAGGTTCGCGCCTCGTGCGCAACGAGGTCACCAGGAACCCCTATGTCTGGGTGGCCGTCGCGATCGGGGTCGCGCTGATGCTGCTGGCTGCCCTGTTCGGCCCGCTCGCTGGTCTGCTGCAGGTCGCGGCTCCGAGCGCGCGCCAGTGGGCGGTGATCCTGGTGGCGAGCCTCGTGCCGGTGGTCATCGGGCAGTTCGTGCGGTCCCTGCTCCGGCACTGAAGCCGGGCTCGGCGACCTCCAGGCGCCCGGCGTCAGTCCCTCCAGCAACGCCGGGACGCAGCCTTGCGCCGCGGCGGCCGCCTCGCCTCCGAGGTACCGGCCTGCTCCACCGGTCGTGCGTACCGATCGTCGACCCACGACCTTCGACCGTGTCCGTGAGCGCGGCCGACCCCGTAGCGTGGTCGTCGTGAGCCCTCGCAGCCGAGGCGATGCAGGGAGTGACGATGGAGTGGACCGGGATGTGTCCGCAGTGCGGCCACGACCGCGCCGAGCACGTCGAGACGGCCGCGAGCCCCCGAGCCGAGCCCGATGCCGAGCTGCTGTTGCGCTGCGAGGCCTGCAGCTGCCTGATCACCGCCGAAGGTCAGCCGTGGCCCCCTCCGGCGGCCCCGTGACACCCCCGGCGGTCGCCGGCGTCGCCCCTGGGACACCGGTCCGCGGGCCCGGCGATGTCCTCACTCGCGGAACGGTTGGATGACCTCGGTCGTCCAGCTGTCGCGCTCTGGCAGCGCGGTCGGGTCGATGTGGTGCACCGCCCAGGGCGGGCCGAGGGGTTCGACGCCGGTGCGTGCCATCCAGACCTCCAGGGCCTCGAAGGCGCGGTCGAGCTCGTCGGGCGATCCGAGGTGCCAGGTGGTCGCCACCGGCCCACCGGGCAGGGACGACAGCTTGACCTCGTCCTTGGGCGTGATGCGCTCCGAGGTCGGGAGGCCCGCCTCGACGTCCAGGTGCGCGTTGCGGGCGTGATAACGCACGAACGGCTGGCCGATCGCGCTCACGCCGACGCGCTGCAGATGAGACGTCAACGTGCCATAGACCCCGGATAGCCACGAGATCAGCTCGCTGGCGTCCATGCGGCGCTGCACGACCGCGGTGTCCTGCTCGTCGAGCGTCCGGGTCTCGATCTCGTAGATGATGCCACCTCCATGGGGACACCTCGACGGTAGGTGTGCCGGCGTCGCAGGGACCCCGTCCGATGGTCGCCCGATCACGGCCGCGGCAGTGCGCCCGGCTGCGACGATGGAAGCACCCCGGCTCGGCGAGGGTTCCCGGCGGCGAGACGTGCTGCGGCCCGCGAGCCGACCGGTGACCCGCCGCGCGGACCCGCCGCGCCCGCCTGCGACCCAGCATCCTGCCACCCGAGGAGCGCACGATGACCACCGATGGGACCTACGACGTGATCGTGATCGGTGCCGGCTCGACCGGCACGAACGTGGCGTGGTACGCCCGCGACAACGGACGGTCGGTGGCGGTGGTGGAGACCGGGCTCGTCGGCGGCGAGTGCTCCTACTGGGCGTGCATCCCCAGCAAGGCACTGTTGGGCCCACCGGATCTCGTCGCGGCTGCCAGGCGCGTCCCCGGTGCGGCGGCGGCGGTCACCGGATCGGTGGACGTCGAGGAGGTGCTGCGTCGACGCGACGAGTGGACCTCCGGTCTCGACGACGGCGGCCAGGCATCGTGGGTCGAGAGCGTCGGCGCGACCCTGGTGCGGGGGCGGGGCCGGCTCGTCGGCGAGCGCCGCGTCGAGGTGCAGGCGGACGACGGCACGACCCGCACGCTCACCGCCGAACGTGCGGTGGTCGTCGCCAGCGGATCGCGACCCCACCTGCCCCCGATCGAGGGCCTGGACCGCACCCGGGTGTGGACCAACAGAGAGGTCACGCAGTCGGATCGGATCCCCGATCGGCTGCTCGTGCTCGGTGGCGGCGCCGTCGGTTGCGAGATGGCTCAGGCCTACGCCCGGCTCGGCGCTGCGGTCACCGTCATCGAGATGGTGGAGCGGCTGCTCCCACCCTACGAGCCGGAGGTGGGTCGCACGCTCCAGGCGGCCTTCGAGGACGAGGGCATCACGGTGGTGACCGGGACCACCGTGACCTCGGTCGGCCGTGACGGCCAGCAGGGTCCGGTCACGGTCACCACCGAGCACGGCGACGAGCTCGTCGGTGACGAACTGCTGGTGGCGATCGGTCGGCTCCCGAACTCCGACGACATCGGCCTCGAGACGGTCGGCCTGGAGCCCGGGGGCACGGTCGAGGTCGACGATCGCCTCGCCGTCCAGGGGGTCGACGGCGACTGGCTCTTCGCGGCCGGTGACGTCAACGGTCGCGCGCTGCTCACCCACCAGGGCAAGTACCAGGCACGGATCGTCGGCGACGTCGTCGCCGGCCACGACATCGAGGCCTGGGCCGACCACGCCGTGGTCCCCCAGGTGGTGTTCACCGACCCGCAGGTGGCGTCGGTCGGGCAGATCGAGCAGCAGGCCCGCGACGCCGGGCTCGAGACCCACACGGTCGAATCGGATCCGAACGGCGTCGCCGGCGGTGCGTTGCACGGTCACGACCATGGCTACGCGAAGCTGGTCATCGACCAGCAGCGCCGCGTCGTCGTGGGCGCCACCTTCGTCGGTCCGGGTGTCGGCGAGTTGCTCCACGCGGCCACCATCGCGATCGCGGGTCAGGTGCCGCTCGACACGCTCTGGCACGCGGTCCCGGCCTTCCCGACGACCAGCGAGGTCTGGCTGCGGCTCCTCGAGGCCGATCGCGGCATCAGCTGAGCGGAGCCGACCACGTCCGTGCCGAGATCCCGGTGACGTCACGAGGAACCCCATGAGCGACCGTCCGATCGGGGACCATGCCCTGCTGTCCGACTCCCACAGTGCGGCGCTGGTCGACCGCCGTGGATCCGTGGAGTGGCTGTGCCTGCCGCGGTTCGACAGCCCATCGGTGTTCGCTCGGCTCCTCGACGACTCCGCTGGTCACTTCCGCGTCGGCCCGACCGGCGACGCCGAGGTGTCCCGCTGCTATCTCCACGGCACCCTGGTGCTGGTGACCACCTTCCGCACCTCCTCTGGGACCGTCGAGCTGAGCGATGCGCTGGCGATGGGCGAGGGGCCGCACGGCCATGACCTCGGCGCGGGGGCACCCCACGTGTTGTTGCGCCGCGTGCGGTGCACACAGGGCACGGTCGAGCTCGAGATCGACTTCGTCCCACGCTTCGAGTACGGGCTGACCTACCCGTTGATCGAACCGCTCGACGGTGGCCTCAGTGTGCGCGGGGGTGCAGATCAGCTGGTCCTGGCCGCCAGCATCCAGCTGGACATCGATGAGGACGGCGCCCGCGCCCATGCCCGCGTGGACCTCGAGGCGGGTCAGGCCCTGGAGCTCGCGATGCAGCACACCTCGAGCTGGTCGCCGTCGCCGGCACCATGGGAGCGCGAGCAGATCGCCGCACGGCTGGACGACACCATCGTGGCCTGGACCACGTGGCATGACCACCATCAGCGCTACGACGGGCCGTACGCCGCGCTCGTCGATCACTCCGGGCGGGTGCTGCAGGGCCTGACCTACCAGCCGTCCGGCGCCATCGTGGCCGCGCCGACGACCTCGCTGCCCGAGACGGTCGGTGGGGAACGCAACTGGGACTACCGCTACGCCTGGATCCGAGACGCCAGTATGACCATGGACGCGCTGTGGGTCGCCGCGTGCCCGGACGAGGCCGGCAACTTCCTGAACTACCTGACCACCGTCGCCACCTCCACGCACCGGACCGCGGATCTGCAGATCATGTTCGGGATCGAGGGGCAACGCGACCTCACCGAACGCACGCTCGGACACCTCGATGGCTGGCGCGGTAGTCGGCCGGTACGGATCGGCAACGGGGCCTGGACCCAGACGCAGCTCGACGTGTACGGGGAGCTGCTGGCCGCCGTCCACCGCCTCTCCGAGCAGATCGGAGAGCTCGCGCCAGCCGAGCGTCGCTTCCTGATCGGGCTGGCTGACGCCGCGGCACGCCGCTGGCAGGAGACCGACCAGGGCATCTGGGAGATCCGTGGCGAACCGCAGCACCACGTGTACTCCAAGCTGATGTGCTGGACCGCGCTCGTGTGCGCGGCCGACCTCGCCCCTGCGCTGCACGCCGAGGACCGCGTCGAGGGATGGCGATCGACGGCACAGCAGATCCGGGCCGCGATCCTCACCGAGGGCTGGAACGAGGACGTCGGTGCGTTCACGCAGGCGTTCGGCAGCGATGCGCTGGACGCCTCGGTGCTGGTGCTCCCGCTGGTGGGTCTCCTACCGACCGACGATCCACGCGTCCTGGCCACGATCGAGGCGATCGAAGACGGGTTGACCGACGAGCGCGGGCTCGTCTACCGCTACCGCGCCGATGACGGACTGGAGGGTGAGGAGGGCACGTTCCTGCTGTGCACCTTCTGGCTCGCCGAGGCCCTGGCACGTGCGGGCAGGGTGACCCGGGCCCGCGAGGTCTTCGAGCGTGCGGTGGCGTTCTGCAACGACGTCGATCTGCTCGCCGAGGAGGTCGATCCGGCGAGTCGGGATCTGCTCGGCAACTTCCCCCAGGCGTTCAGCCACATCGGTCTGATCAACGCCGCGTGGGCCATCGAACGCGCCGAGCACGGCCAGCACGACGCGCAGGCGCCCGGGCAGTGACGCCTCCAGGCTGCGGACCGCGCACCCTGCCACCTCCCTTCGTCCAGGCCTCCTCACGCACCGACCCTTACGGTCGGAACCGCGCCAGCAGGCGACGGCGCGAACTCGAGGAGGGACACCATGCCGAGGCAGGACGTGGAGCTCGGGGTCCCGCTGGAGTGGCTGGGCATCGTCGACGAGCAGGGGCAGGTCGACGAGGAACTGCTCCCCGACCTCGATGACGAGCTCCTGGTCGCGCTGCACCGCGCCATGGTGCTGAGCCGGCGCTTCGACGAGCGCCGTCTGCAGCTGCAACGCCAGGGCCGCATCGGGACGTTCGCACCGGCGATCGGGCAGGAAGCGACACAGCTCGGCGCCATCAGCGCGCTCGGTGAGGACGACTGGTTCGTGCCCTCCTACCGCGAGACCCCGATGTCGCTGTGGCGGGGAACGCCGTTGTGGGCGGTCCTGCTCTACGACGCGGGCTACAACGAGGGGGCCGAGCCACCCGAGGGCAACAAGGACCTGCCGATCGCCGTCCCGGTCTCCTCCCAGGTGCCACATGCTGCGGGCATCGGGTACGCCGCCCGCCTGCGTGACACCGGCGAGGTCGTGCTGGTCTCCTTCGGCGACGGCGCCACGTCCGAGGGCGACTTCCACGAGGGGGCGAACTTCGCGGCCGTGCACGAGGCACCGGTGGTGCTGCTGTGCCAGAACAACCAGTACGCCATCTCGACCCCGCTCGAGCAGCAGATGGGGTCGCAGACGATCGTGCAGAAGGCGGCGTCGTACGGCATCCCCGGGATCCGGGTGGACGGCAACGACCTGCTGGCCGTCCACGTGGCCGCCGCGGAGGCCGTCGAGCGCGCCCGGTCCGGTGACGGGCCCACGTTGATCGAGGCCGTGACCTACCGGCTGTCGGTGCACACCACCGCCGACGATCCCTCGACCTACCGAGACGAGCAGGAGGAGGAGCGCTGGCGGGAGAAGGACCCCATCGAGCGCTTCCGTCGCTACCTGGTCGATCGCGTCGCCATGGCGGAGGGGGACGTGGACGGCCTCGAGGACGAGGTCGCCGAGCGCATCGACGAGGCGTGGGAGCAGGCGGAGCAGCGCATGGCCGAGTTGGGTGACCCGGTCGACATGTTCGACCATGTCTACGCCGAGCGACCGGCGTACCTGGAACAGCAGCGCGACGCGTTCCAGGCCGAGCGCGGGGAAGGCGGCGACGATGGCTGAGCTGACCATGATCCAGGCGCTGAACCTGGCGCTGCACCAGGAGATGGCCGCGGACGACGCGATGCTGGTGCTGGGCGAGGACGTCGCGCAGACCGGCGGGGTCTTCCGCGTGACCCAGGGGCTGAAGGACGAGTTCGGCTCCGAGCGGGTGATCGACACCCCGCTCGCCGAGGCGAGCATCGTCGGGGCATCGCTCGGTATGGCGGTCAACGGCTGTCGGCCCGTCTGCGAGCTGCAGTTCTCCGGGTTCGGGTACTTCGCGATGCACCAACTCGAGAGCCACGCGGCCCGGATGCGGTGGCGCTCCCGGGGACGCTACGAGGTGCCGTTGGTCGTCCGCATGCCCTACGGGGCCGGCGTCAAGGCGCTCGAGCACCACTCCGAGAGCAAGGAGGCCTTCTTCGCCCACGTCCCGGGGCTGAAGATGGTCATCCCCTCGGGGCCCCGCGTCGCCCGCGGGCTGCTCGTGAGCGCGATCCGCGATCCTGATCCCGTGGTCTTCTTCGAGCCGAAGGCGGCCTATCGCGCGTGCAAGGAGGAGGTCCCGGACGAGGAGGAGACCGTCCCTCTGGGTACCTCCCGCATCGTGCGGGAGGGGGACGACGTGACCCTGATCGCCTACGGCGCGATGCTCGCTCGCACCCTTCAAGCCGCGGAGCAGCTGGCCGAGGACGGGATCGAGGCCGAGGTCATCGACCTGCTCACGATCTCTCCGCTCGACGACTCGACCTTCACGGCGTCGGTCCGCAAGACGGGCCGGGTCGTCATCGTCCACGAGGCGCACCGCAGCTTCGGTCCCGCCGGGGAGGTCGCCTTCCGGATCCTGGAGCGCTCGTTCTGGTGGCTGGAGTCACCGATCCGGCGTGTCACCGGGTACGACGTGACGGTGCCCTTCTTCGCCCGGGAACAGGCCTACCTCCCCGACGCCGACCGCATCGTCCGTGCCGCCCGAACCGCGTTGCGGGAGGAGTAGGCGATGTCACAGGAGTTCACCTTCACCGACCCTGGCGAGGGCATCCACGAGGCCGAGATCGTCGAGGTGCTCGTGGCTGCTGGCGACACCATCGAGGAGGGCGACACGGCCCTGGTCATCGAGACCGACAAGGCCACCACCGATCTGCCGTCGCCGTACACGGGCGAGGTGGAGGACATCCGTGTCTCCGAGGGCGACATCGTCGAGGTGGGCGATGTGCTGCTGGTGGTCTCCGACGGGGAGCAGGACGAGGCAGCCCCGGTCGACGAGACCGGCGAGGGAGCCCCGGAGCCGGACGAGGAGCCTGCCGAGCAACCGGGCGAGGAGCCGGCGGAGGAGCCGGCCGAGGGGCAAGGGGAGCGTCCCGAGGCCGACGAGGGCGGCAGAGCCGCCGCGGTGGGTGAGCTGCCAACCGAGCAGCCGTCGGTCGGCCAGCCCGAGGCGGCAGAGCACTCCGAGGACGGTGCGGCCCGCGAGCGGCGGGAGGGTCCGGTCCCCGCCTCCCCGTCGACCCGCAGGCTCGCTCGCGAGCGCGGCGTCGACCTCACCGAGGTCGAGCCGACCGGCGAGCACGGGCGTGTCACCGCCGCCGACGTCGAAGCCGCCGCCGGGGTCGGCCCTGCCGAGGAGGAACCGCGCGAGCCGGCGGAGGAGGGCCGCGAGCAGCCGGAGGCGGAGCGTGAGCGGGCCCCCGAACCCGAGCACGAACGGTGGGGACCGGTCGAACGCGTCCCGCTACGTGGTGTCCGGCGGACCATCGCACGGCGGCTCACGGCGTCGTGGCAGCAGATCCCCCACGTCACCCACCACGACGTCCTGGACGTCACGGCTCTGGAACGGTGGCGTCGGGAGCAGGCCCCCCAAGTCGAGGAAGCCGGGGGCGAGCTGACCCTGATGGTGCTCACCATGAAGGCGGTCGCGGGCGTCCTGGGCCGCCATCCCCGGTTCAACGCCAGCCTCGACCTCGATGCCGAGGAGTTGGTGCTCAAACGCCACTACCACCTCGCGATAGCCGTCGACACCGACGACGGCCTGATCGTCCCGGTCATCCGGGACGTCGATCGCAGGTCCCTGATCGACCTCGCCGTCGAGGTCAGTGACCTGATCCGTCGCGTCCGTGATCGCGAGGTCGAGGGCGACGAACTGCGCGGCGGCACGTTCACCATCACCAACATCGGCCCGCTCGGTGGCGCCGGCTTCACCCCCCTGATCCAGCTGCCGCAGGTCGCCATCCTCGGGATGGGGCGTGCCCGGCTCGAACAGGTCGTGACCGGTGACCTCGACGATCACCGGACCGAGGTGCAGTTCCGCCTGCCGCTCTCGCTCGCCTATGACCACCGGGTGGCCGACGGGGCGGATGCGGCCCGTTTCGTCGCCGATCTCGCCGAGGCGATCGCCGACCCCGGCGCCCTGCTGCTGAGCACCTAGGAGGCACCGTGGCCGATGGGTTCCCGGAGCACAGCGAGCTGCTGATCGTCGGCGGCGGTCCCGGCGGCTACGCGGCGGCGTTCCGCGCAGCGGACCTCGGCCTCGACGTCACGCTGGTGACCGACGAGGAACAGCTCGGTGGCGTCTGCCTGCTCCGAGGCTGCATCCCCGGCAAGACCCTGCTCGAGCTGGTCGATGTGCAGCTGCTCGCACGCGAGGCGCAGGAGCGCGGACTGCGCTTCGCCGATCCCGAGGTGGATCTCGACCGGATGCGTGGCTGGAAGCACGAGGTCGTGGACCAGCTGGTGGGCGGTCTGCACGGGCTGGCCGACACGCGCGGTATCCGGCTGCTGCAGGCCCGCGCGAGCTTCGACGGGCCGGATCAGGTCACGATGACCGTGGACGGTGAGCCGCGGCGTGCGGGGTTCGATCACGCGATCATCGCCACCGGCTCGGCCCCGACACCGTTGCCCGATACCGCCTTCGGGACGCGCGTCCTCGACTCCGCCGGCGCGCTCGAGCTCGTCGACGTCCCCGAGCGGCTGCTGGTGGTCGGCGGGGGCTACGTCGGCCTTGAGCTCGGCACGGTGTACGCCGCGCTCGGCAGCCGTGTCACGCTGGTCGAGGTGACCGACACGATCATGCCGATCGCGGATCAGGAGCTGGTCGAGCCGCTCGCCGAACGGGTGGGGGCACGGTTCGAAGCGGTGCATCTGCAGACCGTCGTGACCGAGATGGTCGAGGCCGACCAGCAGGTCCGCGTCCACCTCGACGGCCCGGACGTGCCGGAGGACGCCACCTTCGATCGCGCCCTGGTCGCGATCGGTCGGCAGCCCAACACCGCAGAGCTCGGGCTGGACACCACCGCGGTGCAACGGGACGAGGAGGGGCTGATCCGGGTCGACGCGTCGGGTCGCACCCACGAGCCCAACGTCTTCGCGGTCGGTGACGTGACCGGCGGACTCCAGCTGGCGCACGAGGCGTTCCATGAGGGCATCATCGCCGCTGAGGCCGTCGCCGGGCGGGCCGCGGCGTTCGATGCCCGCGCCGTTCCCTCGGTGGTCTACACCGACCCGCAGCTGGCCTGGTGTGGCCTGAGCGAGCCCGAGGCGGCCGAGCGGGACATCGAGGTCGAGATCCTCCGATGCCCGTGGCAGGCCTCCGGGCGGGCGGTGACGATCGGCGCAGGTGAGGGACTCACCAAGCTCGTGTGCGAGCCCGGCACCGGCAGGATCCTCGGCGTGGGGATCGTCGGGCGCCGCGCCGAGTCGTTGATCACCGAGGGGGTGCTGGCGGTCGAGATGGGGGCGGTGCTCGAAGATCTCGCCCGCTGCGTCGCGCCGCATCCGACGTTGTCGGAGACCCTCCACGAGGCCGCGCAGCTCGGCATCGGTGGTCCCCTCCACCTCGCTCCTTCCAACGCGGCACGACGCGAGGGGTGAGACCGCAGCGCCACCGAGGCCCGACCGCGCCGGCCACCGAGCCCAGGAGCTCCGATCATGAACGACACCTCCGACCACGTCCGGTGGTTCTCGGACCTCACGAGCGACGACGTCGCGGTCGTCGGCGGCAAGAACGCCTCCCTCGGCGAGATGATCCAGCGGCTCGAGAGCGAGGGCATCCGGGTGCCGCAGGGCTTCGCGACCACAGCGGACGCGTACCGTGCCTTCGTGGCGGACAACGAGCTCGGGACGGTGATCGAGGAGCAGATCGACGCGCTCGAGCGCGGGACGGATCTCGCCGAGGTCGGTGCGGCGATCCGGGATGCCTTCCGCGAGGGCGGGATGCCCTCGGCCACTGACGAGGTGATCCGCGCGGCGTACCGTCAGCTGTGCGAGGAGGTCGGGCGGGAGGACGTGGACGTCGCGGTCCGCTCCAGCGCGACGGCCGAGGACATGCCAGAGGCGAGCTTCGCCGGCCAGCAGGAGACCTACCTCAACATCCGCGGTGAGGACGCGGTCGTCGCCGCCGTGGTCGCCTGCTACGCGTCGCTGTTCACCGACCGGGCGATCGCCTACCGCCAGGAGCAGGGGTTCGGCCACCTCGACGTCGCCCTGTCGGCCGGTGTCCAACGCATGGTCCGCTCCGATCTCGCGGGGGCTGGTGTCGCGTTCACCCTCGATACCGAGACGGGGTTCCCGGACGTGGTCAGCATCGACGCGGCCTGGGGGCTCGGCGAGGTCGTCGTCGCCGGTGAGGTCAACCCCGACGCCTACGTGGTCTTCAAGCCACTGCTCGACGAGGATGGCTGCCGCCCCATCGTGACCAAGGACCTCGGCGACAAGCGCAAGAAGATCGTCTACGCCGAGCAGGGCGGGGAGCCGACGCGTACGGAGGACACGAGCGAGCAGGAGCAGCGCACCTTCGTCCTCGACGACGACGAGATCCTCACGCTGGCCCGGTGGTGCACCGCGATCGAACGTCACTACGACCAGCCCATGGACATCGAGTGGGCCAAGGACGGCGACACCGGCGAGCTGTTCGTCGTCCAGGCCCGCCCCGAGACCGTGCAGTCGCAACGCCAGGGCGCCCAGCTGAGCACCTTCCGCCTCACCGAACGCGGCGAGGTCCTGTCCTCGGGCGTGGCGATCGGCGATGCGATCGCCACGGGCCCGGCCATCCACCTCGACAGCGCGGAGGAGGGCGAGCGGTTCGAGGACGGCGCCATCCTCGTCACGGAGATGACCGATCCCGACTGGGTACCCATCATGAAGCGGGCGGCGGCGATCGTGACCGACCACGGCGGCCGGACCGCGCACGCCGCGATCGTCAGCCGTGAGCTCGGCCTCCCCGCGGTCGTCGGTGCGACCGATGCCTCGGCGCGGATCCCCGATGGTGAGACCGTCACCGTGTCCTGCGCGGAAGGCGAGGAGGGCCGGGTGTACGCCGGCGAGCTCGAGTTCGAACGCCGTGACGTGGACCTCGACGCCCTGCCACAGACCGGGGTGAGGATCATGATGAACATCGCCAGCCCGGCTGCGGCGTTCCGCTGGTGGCGACTGCCGGCCAAGGGCATCGGCCTGGCCCGGATCGAGTTCATCATCAACAACCACGTCGAGGTACATCCGCTGGCCCTGACCCGCTTCGACGACGTCGAGGACGAGGAGGCCAGGGCGCGCATCGAGGAGCTGACCCACGGCTACGACGACCGCACCGAGTACTTCGTCGAGCGGCTCGCCCGCGGGGTGGCACGCATCGCCGCCTCGCAGTACCCCGAGCCGGTGATCGTGCGGCTGTCCGACTTCAAGAGCAACGAGTACGCCGACCTGCTCGGCGGCCAGGGGTTCGAGCCCGAGGAAGCCAACCCCATGCTGGGGTTCCGCGGCGCCTCCCGGTACTACAGCGAGCACTACCGGGACGGGTTCGCGCTCGAGTGCCGCGCGATGCGCATGGCGCGTGAGGAGCTCGGTCTGACCAACGTCAAGCTGATGCTCCCCTTCGTCCGCACGCTCGACGAGGCGGACCGGGTGCTCGAGGTGCTGGCCGACAACGGCCTCGAACGCGGCAAGGAGGGCCTCGAGATCTACATGATGGCCGAGATCCCCTCGAACGTGACGTTGGCGGAGGAGTTCGCCGAGCGGTTCGATGGGTTCTCGATCGGCAGCAACGACCTCACCCAGCTCGAGCTCGGCATCGATCGGGACTCCGAACGGTTGAGCGCGCTGTTCGACGAGCGCGACGAGGGGGTCACGCGACGCATCGCCGAACTGATCGAACGGGCCCACCAGCACGACCGGCCCGTGGGGATCTGCGGTCAGGCGCCGAGCGACCACCCGGACTTCGCGGCGTTCCTGGTCGAGCGGGGGATCGACTCGATGTCGCTCAACCCCGACAGCGTCGTGGAGATCATCGAACGGGTCGCCGAGGTCGAGGCACGATGAGCCAGGACGCCCCGCCCGGAGACCGTGGCCCGCAGTCGTGGCTCGACCCATCGCGGTGGGGCTGGCTGCTGTGGGTGGTCCTGGCGATCGCGATCGCAGGGCTCGCCGGTCTGTGGTTGGCCGAACCCGCCGAGGAGCTGGCCTACACCGAGTTCGTCGAGCTGGTCGAGGACGGTGAGGTCGCACGGATCACCGTCGATGACGACGGCCGGGTCGAGGGCGAGCTGGAGGATGGCAGCGCGTTCCGGACCGTCGTGCCGGCCTTCGTCCGTGACGAGCTCGAGGAGCGGCTGTTGGACCAGGACGTCGAGGTCGAGGCCGTGGCGCCCTCCGACGGGTTCCTCCCGACCGTGCTCGCGTTCCTGCCGTTCCTGCTGATCATCGGTCTGTTCTTCTTCCTGCTCCGGCGCGCCACCGGCCAGCAGATGGGCATGATGCAGGGCATGGGCAAGAGCCAGGCCCAGGTCATCGAGACCGAACGTCCTGACGTCACCTTCGAGGACGTCGCGGGCTACGAGGAGGTGCGTGAGGAGGTCCGCGAGATCATCGACTACCTCCGCAACCCGGAGCGCTTCCGTGAGGTCGGCGCCCGCGGACCGGGTGGGATCCTGCTGCTCGGCCCCTCAGGGACGGGCAAGACCCTCATGGCGCGGGCGATCGCCGGCGAGGCCGAGGTGGCCTTCATCTCCGCGTCCGGGTCGGAGTTCGTCGAGATGCTCGTCGGTGTCGGTGCCTCGCGGGTCCGGGACCTGTTCGAGAAGGCACGTGACCATCAGCCGTCCATCATCTTCATCGACGAGCTCGACTCCATCGGCCGGAAGCGGGGTAGCCAGACCAACATCGGCTCGAACAACGAGCAGGAGCAGACCCTCAACCAGTTGCTCAAGGAGCTCGATGGTTTCGATCCGCGCCAGGGCATCGTCATCCTGGCGGCGACCAATCGGCCCGAGATGCTGGATGAGGCGTTGCTGCGGCCCGGTCGGTTCGATCGGCAGGTGGAGGTGCCGTTGCCGACCCAGGGCGACCGGCTCGAGATCCTGCGGGTCCATGCACGGGACAAGCCGTTGGCAGACGACCTCGACCTCGACCGCGTCGCCCGCGGGACCCCCGGGTTCAGTGGCGCGCAGCTCGAGAACCTCGTCAACGAGGCGGCGATCACCGCGGTTCGTGACGGGCGCAGCGAGATCGAGCAGGCTGACTTCGATGCCGCACGCGATCGCATCGTGATCGGCAAACGGCAGAGCTCCGATCTGCTCCGTGATGAGGAGAAGCAGCGCGTGGCGGTGCACGAGGCGGGGCATGCGCTGGTGGCGGCGGTCGAGCACGACGCGGACCCGGTCGCCAAGGTCACGATCCTGCCGGCCCCGCGTGCGCTCGGCACGACCGAGCAACTCCCGACCGAGGAGCGTCGGCTCGCCTCTGAGGCGGAGCTGCACGCCAGCCTGGCCGTCCGGCTCGGTGGACGTGCCGCCGAGCTCGTGGCACTGGAGGAACTGTCCACGGGGTCAGCGGAGGATCTCGCGCAGGCCACCGATCTGGCAGCTCGGATGGTCCGCGAGTTCGGCCTGTCGGATCGCGTCGGGCCCGTCGGCTACCGCCAGGAGGACCAGCCCGGTGGCCTGCCGGGGGTCCAGAGCCGCCCGTACGCCGAGGAGACCCAGCAGCAGGTGGACGACGAGGTGCAGGAGCTGCTGCGCCATGCAGCACAGCGGGCTGAGCGCATCATCGTCGACCACCGGAAGGCCTTCGACGCGATCGTGGAGCGGTTGCTCGAGGAGGAGGAGCTCGACGGCGACGACATCGAGCGGCTACTGCGCTGACACGGCCGGCATCCGGGCCGTGGCGCGTGGGGACGCGGCCGTGCCGTCGGCGTCGACCCCCGGAGATCGCGGCTAGTGGGTCAAGGCCTCGTCGGCCGCCCGTCGCCGCTGCGCCATGGACCGCAGCAGCCGGAGGCTCAGATCCAGCCGGGTTCGTTCGGATGCGGTGTGAGCAGGCGGCCCCATCCGGACCATAGACCGTCGACGAGCGCCATCTCGCCGAGCCGGCCGTATCTGGCCGGTCTCACTCGTCGTGGAGCTCCACGTGAAGGCCGTCGTACGCGGGCTGAGCCCGCGGGCACAGCGCGCGTACGACACGTCGTAGCTCCTCGTGTGGTGGCGCCGTCCGACCGATCTGGGTCAGCAGGATCTGGTCCACCGGCCAGCGGCAGACCACCGGCACCGCCTCGTCGATCCGCAGGTGGCTGAAGAGCGATCGGCCGTACATGGCCCCGTCCAGCACCAACACGTCCGCCTCGGAGCTGACCGCCTTCAGCTCGTCGGTGAGCTCGGCGACATCGGAGGCGTAGACCACCGTCGTGCCACGAGCGGTGAAGCGCCACGCGAAGGTGGGGAAGCGCTGGCCCCGATCGTGGGGGACCTCGGTGGCCACGGCGTCGACCTCGCCGATCGTCACCGTTCGGCCGGCCTCCACGTCGACCAGTTCGACGTGGTCGAGCTGGTCGGTACGGCCGCGGATCGCCCGGTGGGTCCGGGGGTGGCCGAAGACGGGTAGGGGTGGCCGGTCGGCGACGTGCTCCGCGAGCTTCGGCACTCCGCCGCTGGCGTCACGGTGTCCGTGGGTGAGCGTCACCGCGGTCGGCCCGGGGACGGCGGTGAGCTGCTCGCTCACGTCCCGCGTCGCATCCACGAGGACGCGGGTCGCACCGGCCGTGAGGAGCATCGAGCTCTCCCCGCGACGACTGCGTCCGTCACCCGGAGTGCCGCCGCTCGCACCCGTGCCGAGGAACCGCAGCTGCACGACCGTCAACCGCCCCGTGTGACCATGGCGGTAGCGAACCCTGCCGGTCGCTCGCCGGCCGTCTCCATGATCGCCCCTCCGCGCGCCGGGGCGCGCCTCCGCCGACGACCGGGCACCCCGGATCGTCGTGTGGCCACCGTGCAGGCGCCGGCAGCGACGTGCCGCCTGTCCGAACAGCCGGGTAGGTCGCAGCTGAACCTCGATGGTCACGTCCGGGTGCCGGGGGCGGGACGGTCATCGAGGGTCGATGCTCTGGGCATGCCGCTCGACGAGCAGCGAACGATCAGCGAGCGGGCGGTGCGCCGTCACGGCGAAGCTCGACCGGGGCGTTGACCGTGCGCGTGCCGAGGACCGAGTCGGCACCGATTTTCGAGACGCCCACTGGCCACGGACGACCGAGAGAAGGAGCACGACCATGCGGACCAAGGAAGACATCAAGACCGATGTGGTCGATTCGCTGTACTGGGACAACCGCGTCGATGCCGGTGAGGTCACCGTGCAGGTCGAGGATGGCGCAGCCGTCCTTGGAGGGAGCGTGCCGAGCTACCGCGCGCGCTACGCCGCCGAGGAGGACGCGCGGCTCATCCGCGGTGTGACCGAGGTGCGCAACGACATCGTGGTGCGCTTCCCGAGCACGTTCGTCAAGCCCACCGACGGCGAGATCCACGACGACGTCCGGGACAGTCTCAGTCTCGACCCCGACGTCGACGACACCGACGTCGGGATCGCCGTCGACGAGGGTTGGGTCGTCCTGCGCGGCACGGTGCCGACCCTGTGGCAGAAGGATCTGGCCGAGGACCTCGCCCTGACCTCGCGCGGGGTGATCGGCGCCGACAACGAGTTGGCAGTCGTCCCCACCAAGGCCGTGGACGATCAGTTGATCGCCGACGACATCGTGGCAGAGCTCGAACGCCGAGCGCTCGTGGATCCCACCGACATCGATGTGACCGTCGCCAACGGCTACGTCACGTTGCGAGGCATCGTGCCGAACTGGCGAGCTCGGAACGCGGCCTACTACGCCGCGCGCTACACCCTCGGGGTCGTCGACGTCATCGACGACCTCACCATCGCCGCGACCTGACCGTGGTGAGCCGTCGGGCGGTGGCCCCACGCACCCGCCGCCGTCGACGGCCCAGCCCCGGGGTGGGGAGGCGGCGGGGGCCGACCCCCCCCCCCCCACGTCGACGGCCATGCCCCGGGGTGGCTAGGGTCCCGGCGTCGCACCGAGGACCGGTCATGCCCACTGCCGTCGTGCAGCGCACTCGCACGGGACGCCTGCTCTTCAGCGGCGCAGCACTCGGTGCCACGGGGTTCTTCGCCGGCCTGGCGGTCGCGCCGCTCGCGGCCGAGGACCTCACCGGCTCGGTGACCTGGAGCGGGCTCCCGGGCGCCATGGGGATCATCGGCACCGCGCTTGGGGCCAGCGTGGTCACCGTCGCGCTGCGACGGCTCGGTCGCCGCACCGGGTTGACCGTCGGCTACGTCCTCGGTGCTGCGGGCGCTGTCCTGGCCGTCATCGCTCTGTGGGCCGGTTCGTTCCCGCTGCTGCTGCTCGGTGCCGGCCTCTTCGGTCTCGGTCATGCCTCGACCCAACTGACCCGCTACGTGGTTGCTGACCTGTACGAGGCCGGCCACCGCGGACGTGCCCTCGGCTGGATCGTCTGGGCCGGCACCATCGGTGGCGTCGTCGGGCCGAGCCTTCTCGCTCCCGCTGGCCAGGTCGCCGAAGCAGCCGGTCAGACAGAGCTCGCGGGTCCGTACGCCGTTGGCGCGGTCGCGATGGCCATCGTGGCGGTGGGCTACCAGACCCTGCTCCGGCCCGACCCAGCAACGCTCGCGCTGGCCGAGCAGACCGAGGAGCAACCGGCTGACGGGCCGGTCGCCGGTTCCGTGTGGCGGCTGCCGGTCGTGCGGGTGGCGATCGTCGTCATGGTCACCGGGCAGGTCGTCATGGTGTGGTTGATGTCGATGACGCCGGTCTACATCCGTGAGTCCGGCGGCGACCTCGGCCGGATCGGACTCATCCTGTCCGCCCACATCTTCGGTATGTATGCCCTCGCGCCGGTAGCGGGTTGGGTCCAGGACCGGTTCGGGAGCGTCCTCGCCATCGCGACCGCGTTGGTGACCCTCGGCTCGTCGGCGGTGCTGGCTGCCAGTGCGCCCGTGGGTGGGCTGCTGATGGGTGTGGCGTTGTTCCTGCTCGGCCTGGGATGGTCGTTCGGGTTCGTGGCCGGCAGCACCCTGCTCTCCCGCGGCATCCCCGCGGCGCTACGCGCGAGCGTGCAGGGACGTGTCGAGACGATCGTGTGGCTCACCTCGGCCAGCGCATCGCTCGCGGCCGGACTGCTGCTCGACGTCGTCGGCTACGTCGGCCTGTGCCTGTTGGCGCTGGTCGCGCTCGTGTTGCCGACCATGTTCCTCGTCCGGCAGCGGCCGGTGCTCGCGCCGGCCCAGGCTGCCGGCTGAGGAGACGTTCGCAGGTGCCAGCGAGGACCGAGCGGGCGTCCGTTGTAGCGTGCTGGCCAACGTCTTCCTGGGGGACAGTCGCGTGACCGGAACCTGGTCCCTTCCTCTCGCTGTCGCTGCCTTCGCGATGGCGACGGTGGTCATCGCGTTCGCCGGTGCTCGTCTGGCCCTGGTGGTCGATCGGCTGGCGGACCGCACCGGGCTGGGCGAGGCCATCTCCGGTGCGGTCCTGCTCGGATCAGCCACGTCCCTGGCGGGTCTGACGGTCAGCATCGTCGCGGCCGCATCGAACGAACCGAGCGTCGCGATCAGCAACTCGGTGGGCGGTATCGCGGCCCAGACCGCGTTCATCGTGGCGCTCGACGTCACCCATCGCGGAGCGAACCTGGAGCGTGCCTCGGCGTCGTTGACCAACGTGTTCAACGCGTTGCTGATGGTGACCCTCCTCGGCGTGGTGGTGCTGGGCGTGGCCATGCCGCCCGTCACGCTGTTCGGGGTGCATCCCGCATCGATGCTCCTGCTGGTCATCTACGGCTACGGACTGCGCCTGAGCCGAAGCATCTCCACCGAACCGATGTGGCATCCCCAGCAGACGGAGGACACCCGCCTCGACGTACCCGACGAAGCCGATCCCGGTGAGAGCCTCACCGGCCTTTGGGCTCAGTTCGGTGCCCTCGCAGCCGTCACGGCGCTCTCCGGTTGGGTGGTCGGCCGAGCGGGCCTCTCGCTCATCGAGGCCACGGGGTTGTCGGGCACGTTCGTGGCCGTGGCGTTCACGGCCGTGGCCACGTCGCTACCCGAACTCATCACCGGTATCGCGGCCGTGCGTGCTGGGGCGTTGACCCTGGCGGTCGGTGGCATCATCGGTGGCAACACCTTCGACACCCTGTTCGTCGCCGTCTCCGACGTCGTCTACCAGCGCGGATCGTTGTACGAGCAGATCGTCGCCAGCGATCTCTTCGTGCTCGGATGGACGATGCTGCTGACCGGGATCCTCGGTGCCGGGCTGATCCGACGCCAGCGCGCCTGGATCGGCTTCGAGGGCTTCGCCATCCTCGGTGGCTACGTCGGCGGCCTCATCATCCTGTCGCGGATGTGACCGATCCGGCGTGTTGGACGGTCAGCCGACGCTTCGGTGGACCAGGTCCTCGACCTGCTCGGCGACGGCGTCCGTCCACTCCACGATCGCGAACGCCACCGGCCACATCGCCCCGTCGTCGAGCGCCGCCGCGTCGTTGAACCCGAGCGTTGCGTAGCGGGCCTCGAACTTCGACGCGCCCTGGAAGAAGCAGACGACGTCCTTGCCGTCGGCGTATGCCGGCATCCCGTACCACGTCCGTGCCAGCAGCTGCGGGGCGACGCGCACCACGATGGCATGCACCCGCTCGGCGATCAGCCGGTCCTCGTCGGGCATCGCCGCGATCGCGTCCAGTGCAGCCTGCAACCCCTCGGCCTTCTTGCGGCCCCCATGCTCCGCTCGGAGCTCCTCGGCACGCTGCCGCATCGCCTCACGCTCCGCTTCGCTGAACCCCCCGGAGACCGTCAACCCGTCGTCGCCGTCCACCATCCCGCCTTCCTGCCGCCGTCGGGTGCGGCCAGGGCCGGCCGCCGCTACAGCATCGCATCTTGGCCTGCAGGTGATGCCCTGCGCAGGGCGGGCTTCTCGCCACCTCGGAAGTCGACCGGGACGGCGTGGCGAGTGGGTCACGCACCAGCACCTACGCAAGGCCGAGCTCGACCGCCCGCGCTACCGCCTCCGCCCGGGAGGTCACCTCGAGCTTGGCGAGGATGGAAGCGACGTGGTGCTCGGCCGTCCGCGGTGAGATGTGGAGTACCTCGGCGATCTGGATGTTGCTACGGCCTGCTGCCAGGTGCCGACACACCTCCAACTGCCGCTCGGTCAGCTGTGCAGGGTTCGCTTGCGTCGACGCGCGTGGACCCCGCGGGACCGACAGCCCGAGCGAGCGCATGCGGCGGCACACCCGCGTCTCGAGCGGGGCGGCGCCGAGGCTCCGAGCGATCGACAGCGCCTCGGCGAGCGCGTCCGGCTGGGGTACCAGCGAGAGCAGCAGGGCGCGATCGTGCCGCCAGCCGACCGCCCCGAAGGCATCAGCCGCGGCCCCCCAGTCACGATCGATCATTGC
>JAWLDJ010000003.1:65263-71641 GCA_041686695.1 Nitriliruptoraceae bacterium | reverse complement strand
ACGGACCACCGAACTCGACGCCGTCATGCCTCACCTCTCCTGCGATGGACGATCGGGTGCAACCGGTCACGGTCTGGCAGGATCGCTCACGGCAGCCCGTGACCGGTCGACCGCCGGTCCGCCCGAGCAGGAGGACCAGCATGCCGCGTCTCGTCGTCGATCGCAGCGAGCACCACGTCACCCTCCGCCTCGATGCACCCCAACGACGCAACGCACTCGATCTCGAGACGATGGTGGCGCTCGTCACGGCCCTGCGGTCGGCCGACGAGGACCCGGCCGTGCGTGCCGTCGTCCTCACCGGAACCGACCCGGCCTTCTGCGCCGGCCTTGACCTGGCCGAGATCGCCGGTGGACGGCTCGATCTCACCGAGGTCGCTGGCCAGGATGCCGACCCGTGGCACGCCCTTCAGGCACTCAGTACCCCCACGATCGCGGTCGTCAACGGGGCTGCGGTCACCGGCGGCTTGGAGTTGGTGCTGTGCTGTGATCTGGCGATCGCCTCGGAGCGGGCCCGGTTCGCCGACACCCACGCTCGAGTGGGGATCCACCCGTCAGGTGGGATGAGCGTGCTGCTGCCGCGCTTCATCGGCCTGCGGCAGGCGCTCGGGATGAGCCTCACGGGCAGGTTCGTGGCTGCCGGCGAGGCGACGGCCATGGGACTGGTCAACACGGTCGTGCCACACGAACAGCTCCCTGACGCGACCGAGCAGCTGGTGGCCGCGCTCGTCGGCTCGGACCCGGTCGTGGTGGGTGAGCTGCTGGCCACCTACCGCCTGCTCTCCGGCGTCCCCCTCGAGGAGGCGCTGCACACCGAACGGCAGCGCGGTCGGGACCTCGTGGTCGATCCCGCCGTCGTGGAGGACCGCCGACAGGCCGTGATCGAACGCGGACGCCAACTACAGGGTGACTGAGCTCAGGCAGCGCCCACGTTGCCAGCGGCAGCACCGAGGTCAGGATCGCGCACCTGATCAGGGTCACGTGCCGCAACAGGATCGCGCACCTGGAAAGGAGTGACCAGCCGCACCGGGATGCGGTCGGAGCCGGCGGCGAGGTGGGCCGCCAGGGCATGGTGCCCATCGACGACGTGCAACCGTGCCCGGTGGTGCACGACGTGGACGTGCCGGTTCGACAGCGGACGGATCGACGACCCGCTCGCCAACCAGCGGACCCGTTCCGGATCGATGTCGGCGCGTGCCGTCAGCACCTCCAGCGCGTAGCGCGGGATGGTGCTGGTGATGCCGACCCGGTCGCGGACCTCGACGATGGGCCAGGACGCAGGGTCGACCTCGACGACCCGGCCGGGCGCGTAGTCCACCAGGCGGTCTGGAAGGACGGGCGGGAGCACGAACATGGCGACGACCTGTGTTGGGTGAGCGGTGCGATCTCACGACCCGGACGTGGCGTCGACGGATAGCTGGCGAGGGTCGGGACGATGTTGGTACGAGACCAACGCAGAGGACCGCCGCTCATCACGGTTGCGGCCACAGCGGCATCTCGGGAACCTGATCGGCCGGACGGGCCTGGACCGAGAGCGTACCGATGAGCTCCCGGGCCGGACAGGGACGGGGATGGTGTCCGCGCGACCAGCGTTCGGCCGACCGGGACCTTCGGTGGCCGCGCGCCAGCCGGACGTGCCGACCGGGATCAGGAGGAGACGTGCGGACCGGGATCAGGAGGAGACGTGCCGACCGGGATCAGGAGGATCAGGAGGCCAGGAGCGCCCGCACGTCCACCACGAACACGACGGCCAACAGCGTGAGCACCACACCGATGAACGCCGTGTAGGCCCACCGGTGCTCCCAGTCCGCCAACCAGACCCGACGCAGGCTGTGCACCGAGAGCACCGTGGCCAACAGGACCAGCACGATGGACAGCGGGCGAGCCAACACCCCGATCCATCCGACGACGGGCGCCAGGGCCGGCAGCACCGCGTACATGATGATGCAGCGGATCGCCGACAGCCAGATCGACCCCTTCAGTGACAGCAGCGCCTGGGGATCCGCGTCCCCGATGCGCAGGACCTGACGAGCCAGCCGATCCGCGGCTGAGCGTGAGGCCTGTTCGGTCGGGGTCTGGCTGATCGCCACCGGTCGCTCCCTGGGAGAGGCTCGTCGTCGCACCGCCGATGCGATGGCGGGGATGCCAAGGATACGCGGCCCGCCGCCCACGGGATGCGCCACGGCGCTCACGGTTCCGAACCCGCAGCACGGCCCCCGAACGGCCCAGGGCCGCGCATCCCCGCTCGCCACCCCGCACCGATCCCGCAGGAGCCACGATGAGCAGCCACGATCATCCCACCCCCACCGCAGGCTCGACGGTCCGCGGCCTGGCGGACGGGTCGGCAACGCTCACGCTCGCCGAACTCGCCACGCTGGATGCCCCGTTCGCCAGCGAGACCGCCGAGTTGTTCGCGGCCGTCCGCGATCACGATCTCCCGACCCTGGCCGCCCGGTGCGACGACGACCTCGGCATCATCGACATCGACCCCAACGGCGGAGCCGAGGTGATCCGTGATCGGGCCGAGTGGGAGAGCTGGTTCGTGCAACTCTTCGCCCAACTCGACGCCATGGACGCGACCACCGACACCCTGATCGAGCGCTACGACGCGGTGGACTGGGGGCAGACGGGCATGGGAGTCGTCGACTTCGTCCAGCTACTGACCATCGGCGGTCTCACCGGCCGTTTCCACTGCATCGTCACGATCGTGTGGAAGCACGTCGGTGACCGGTGGATCGAGGCCCGCTGGCACGCCTCGCTCCTGCGGACCGAACTGCCTGAGGGCTTCGGGCAGGCGGCCTGACCCCGTGCGCGGTCACCGCTGGTCGTCGGCGAGACGCCGCCATGGCGCGGGAACGAAGCGAGGCGTCCGGGCCGCGTAGGAGTGGTACTCCGGGTACCGCTCGGCCAGCAGGCCCTCCTCGAAGCGGGCCTTGAAGTGGAAGAACGTCACGGTCACCACGGCCAACGCGAGCACGAGTCCACTCCCCGAGCGCAGCGTGAGCCCGACGACGATGAGCAGAACGCCGGTGTAGATCGGATGCCGCACGTGGGCGTAGGGACCGTTGGTCCGCAGGTGGCCGCCGTCGCGCGGCACCGGCGTCGGCGTTAGACGGTCACCGAGCCTGAGCCCGGCTGCGATCGCCCACAGCCCACCCAGCGCACCGAGGACCAGTCCGGTCCACTCGAGCCACGACGGCGTCGGCCACAGCTCGCCCATCGGCGACAGCACGAGCGCACCGAGCAGCGCCGCCTGGCCGGCGACCAGCAGCCACCCGATGGTGCGACGGTCCACCTCTGCCTCCGACATCGGACCCGAGGGGGCGAGGGTACGTCCGTCGCCGTGCGCTGCTCCGCTACCGCACGCTTCGTCGTCGCCGGGTCCGGCATCGCCGGACTGCAGATGGTGATCCCTCACCCGCCGTGGCCCGCCACCCGGTCGCGTCCCGTCAGCGCTGCGGGGCCGTCGGGTCCGAGCCCGCTGCGTCCACTTGCTCATCGGGCCGGCCATCACGGGCCAGGCTTGCGTTGCTCCAGCGGTCGTCGCCGGTCACCTCGCGACCGAACCAGGCCGGCGGCACGAAGGCGTCGGCCTCCTCCGGTGACGTGAACTCCACCTCGACGCGGCAGAGGCCCGTGAGCGCACCCTCGTACAGGTCCACCTCGGCGACGTGGTCCCCGACCTGGACGCGGTGACGCCGTTTGGCGAGCCGTCGCCCTCCGGTGTGCTGCCACAGCACCTCGGCGTCATCACGTGAGAGCGGCAGTTCGACCTCGGTGCGGACCATCCCCCGGCCGGCCTTGATCGTCAGTGCCGCATCCTGCTCCCGGATGCGCAGGCGCACCTCGACCTCGTCCTCGCTGGCGACATAGCCTTGCCGCAGCTTGACCCCCGCACCGAGCAGCGCCGGATCGGGCACGTCGTCGGCCACGAAGGCGCGCTCGACCTCGACCGGCACGAGTGTCCTCCCGGGCCGTAGGGAAGTGGTGATCGATGACGAGCGTAGTGTTCGACGGCGGGGATGGTCCCGTCGGGCCCGTGGTCGAGGTACTGGCGGCCGCCGGGGTCGTGCTCGGCCCGCCCGAGCCGCTCCATCGGACGCGGTTCGACACCTTCGACGGCCGCCTGCACGCCGCCGGGCTGCGGCTCGAGGCACGCACCGTCGCCACCTCAGGCGATGCCGGCCACGCACTGATGGTGATCGGGAACGACGGTCCACCCGCCCGGCTGTTCCTGTCGGCGCCGCTGGAGAGCTCGCGGTCACGGCCGCTGTCACTCGCGAGCCTGCCGGCCGGCCCCCTCCGTGGCCGCTTGCAGCGCGCGGCCGGCGACCGGGCACTCCTGGCCCAGGCAGCACTGCGCTCGGTCCGCTCCAGCGGGACGGTCACCGATGACCGTGGGATCCCTCAGGCCATCGTGCATCTGGACACCGACCTCGCGGTCGACCCGGTCATGACGCTGCCAGCCGTCGGCCTCTCCGACGGGGACCGCGCCCCGTCCCCCCTGCCGGCATGGACCGTGGAGGTCGAGGAACTGCCGGGGCGCGCAGCTGCGGCCCACCGTCTGCACGGTGCCCTGGACGCCGCGTTGCGCGGCGGCGACGGGCGTGCACCGGGACGGATGGCGGGTGATGCGCTGGAGCGCGCGACGGTGGCCATCGGGCTCGACCGGACAGGGTGGCGCGGACCACAGCGGCCGGACCTGGAGCGCCGTGAGCCTGCCCTCGTCGGGGTCAGGAAGGTGCTACGCAGCTTCGCGGATGGGCTCGACGCCACCTGGGACGGCGCTGCCGACCACATCGACGACGAGTTCCTGCACGACCTGCGGATCGGCGTTCGCCAGACCCGTTCGCTCCTGGCCCAGAGCCGTGGGATCCTCCCGAAGGACGTCCGGGCCGCGCAGCGCGAGGCCTTCCGCTGGCTCGGCACGGTGACCTCACCGGCACGGGATCTGGACGTGTACGTCGCCGGGTGGCCGCGACTGACCTCGCTGCTCAGCGACGCCGAGGCCCGCGCTCTGGAACCTGTACTCGCCCACCTGGCGGGCCAACAGGCCGTCGCGCACAGCGAGGTGGCACTGGCACTGCGCTCACGCACCGCCAGACAGCTCCGCGCGGACTGGCGGGCCTGGCTCGACCTCCCCGACAGCGAGGTGGCAGGGGGCAAGCACGCGACCAGGCCGCTCGGTCAGGCGATCGGCGCTCGGATCATGGCCGCCCAGCAACAGCTGCTGACCCACGGTCGCACGATCGGCGACGGCTCCCCGGCGGGACAGCTCCACGAGCTGCGCAAGGACGGCAAGCGTCTTCGCTACCTCCTCGAGGCCTTCGGCCACCTCGGCGGTCGCAAACGCAGCAAGGCGACGATCGGGCACCTGAAGGCCCTGCAGGACAACCTCGGCGCCCACCAGGACGCCGAGGTCCAGGCCGAGGGCCTGCGACGGGCACTGCACGAACTCGGCGAGGAGGAGACAGCGGGCACGCCTGGAGAGGCCACGATGGCTGCGGGCCAGCGCCTCATCAGCGCCCTGGAGCGGCAGCAGGCCGAGGAACGGGCGGACTTCCACGACCGGTTCGCCGCCTACGACCAGAAGAAGGCCCGTCGCACGCTCGAGGAACTGGTCGAACGGATGTCGCGGTGAAGGTGATCGCTGCGGCCAGCATCAAAGGTGGCGTGGGCAAGACCGCCACGGCCGTCAACCTCGCTGCCGAAGCGACCCGGGAGGGGGTCCGGGTGTTGCTGTGGGATCTGGATCCGCAGGGCTCGGCGACCTACCTCCTGCGTGCCGAGCACCACCTCTCCGGCGGTGGCGCGCGGGGCCTGGTCGACCCGCGAGCCGAACTCGCCCCGCACGTGCGGGCCACCTCGGTGTCGGGCCTGCACGTGCTGCCCTCCGATCTCTCCTTACGGTTCCTGGATCGCCACCTCGACGCCGCCGGGAAGCCTCGGCGCCGGATCGGGACGCTGCTCTCGCCCCTGGCGATGGCCTACGACCTGGTCGTCCTCGACTGTCCGCCGGGCGCTTCGATCGGCATCGAGAGCGCGTTCCGGGCCACCGATCTGGTCGTGGTCCCCGTGGTGCCGACCACCCTGGCGGTGCTGACCCTGACCCAGCTCGAGGAGGTCGTCGCCGCGCGGTCACCCCGCCCCGTCCTGGTCGCGCATCTGTCCATGCTGGACCGGCGCAAGCGGCTCCAGCGGGAGACCGCCGAGGAGCTCCGCCAACGCGGCGACGTCCTGCGGACCGCGATCCCGAACACGACCGGTGTCGAGCGCATGGGCCCGGAGCGCGCCCCGGTGCGTGCCTTCGCCCCGCGCTCCCCTGCCACCACCGCCTACGAGCAACTGTGGTCCGAGGTCGCCGGACTCCTGTGGTAGCCG
>JAWLDJ010000003.1:0-65163 GCA_041686695.1 Nitriliruptoraceae bacterium | reverse complement strand
CCGGAGCGCGCCCCGGTGCGTGCCTTCGCCCCGCGCTCCCCTGCCACCACCGCCTACGAGCAACTGTGGTCCGAGGTCGCCGGACTCCTGTGGTAGCCGCGGCGTCCCGTGGGGGGAGTCCCGGCGTCCCGTGGGGGTCCCGTGGGAGTAGCTGCGGCGTCCCGTCGGCGTCCCGTGGGGGGAGTCCCGGCGTCCCGTGGGCGTCCCGGCGTCCCGTGGGAGCCCCGGCGTCGCCGGGGCTCGACCATCCGGGTCGCGGCCACCACGGGTGTTGCGCTCGCAGGCACGGCCCGATCCGCGTGCCGAGCACCGGCGGATCGCATCCAACCGACCGAAGCCTGGTCGATGCGTTGCGATCGGCACGCTCCCGACGGCTCCCCGCCGGACCGGCTGCCGGTTAGGGTCGTAACAGCCGGCCCGGAGGGACGACCATCACCACACGAGTCCACGCCACCCGTCTGCTCCCCGGCCGCGGCGCCGTCGTCGACGACGCGGTCGTGGTCATGGACGGTGCGACGATCGCCTTCGCCGGCCGAGCAGCCGATGCCCCGGACACCCCGGACGCCGAGGTGGTGCACGCCGACACGGTGATGCCCGGCATGTGGGACTGCCACACCCACCTCATCGGTCTGCAGAAGATGGCCCTGACCGGGCTCTACGAGGTCCCCATCGCGGTACGGGCCGCACGGGCGACCAAGGACCTCGAACGCGCGTTGGCGGCCGGGGTCACCTCGATCCGCGACGCGGGTGGCATGGGGGTCCTGCTCGGCCGGGCCGTGCGCGAAGGCAGCATCCCCGGACCCCACGTGTACGGAGCCGGCGCGATCCTGTCGACCACCGGCGGCCACGGCGACCTCCACGACCTCCCCCTCGCGTGGTTCCACGACCTGGCCGCGCACGACGGCACGCTGCGGGTCTGCGACGGCGTCGACGGCTGCATGACCGCGGTTCGTGAGCAGCTACGCATCGGCGCCGACGTGATCAAGGTGTGCGCCTCCGGCGGGGTGCTGTCCGAGCGCGACCACCCGATCCATCAGCAGTTCACCGACGCCGAACTGCGCGCGATCGTCGAGGTGGCCGCCATGGCCGAGCGCACGGTGATGGCCCACTGTCACGGCAAGCCCGGGATGATGGCCGCCATCGAAGCGGGGGTCGGCTCGGTCGAGCACGGCACCTACCTCGACGAGGAGGTGTGTGCTGCGATGGTCGAACGGGGGGTCGTGCTCGTACCGACGCGGTTGATCGTGGCCGATCTGATGGCGGCAGGACAGGGCCCGCTGACCGACGCGATGTGGGAGAAGCTGGCGGCGACCAACGAGCGGCACCGTGACGCGGTCGCCCTGGCCCATGAGCAGGGGGTGACCATCGCGATGGGGACCGACATCGCGATCTCCACGCCCGGGGCCCCCGATGCCTGGGGACGCCACGGTCACGAGCTCGGCCTCCTGGTCGAGGCCGGCCTCACCCCGCTGGAGGCGATCGAGGCCGCGACCGCCAACGGGCCGCTGTCGCTCGGGCCCCGGGCACCGCGCACCGGTCGGCTCGTGGCGGGTTTCGACGCGGACGTGCTGACCGTCACCGGCGATCCGAGCACCGACGTGGCGGTGCTGGCCGATCCGGGTGCCATCACCGGGGTGTGGAAGCACGGCCAACGGGTGGTCGATCGGCGCTGACGCGACCGACGCTGACCGCGACCGACGCTGACGGCGATGGGAGCTGACATGGAGGACCGGCGGCTGTTCGTCCTCAGGCACGCGAAGTCATCTCGGAAGCACAGCGGCCTGTCGGACCACGAGCGGCCGTTGTCGGGCCGCGGCCACGACGCGCTCCCCCGCTTGCGCCGGGCGCTGGAGGAACGGGCTCCCGACATCGAGGTGGTGCTGTGCTCCTCAGCGGTGCGCACGGTCGCCACGCTGGAGGGCATCCGGGCGGCGCTGCCCGAGCACGCGCAGGTGACGATCGACGGCGAGCTGTACGGGGCTGGTCACCACACCTGGATCGACCGCTGTCGACGGGTCGGTGACGACGTGGCCGGCGTGCTGGTGGTCGGGCACAACCCCGGGCTGGAGGCGGTCGTCCACGACCTGGCACTCACGGGTGAGCCGGCGGCACGGCAGCTGCTGGCCCGCGGGTTCCCGACCGGCGCGTTGGCGGAACTGGTCGTGCCCAGTCCCTGGAGCGAGCTCGCGTTCGACTCCTGCCACCTCGCTGCCCTGCAGATCCCTCGGGAACTGCCCGACCCCTGAGCACCCGGCGTGTGGTCCGGGGCTCGGGTCCGGAGTCTGCTGCCCCGCGCCCGGTCGCGTGGACCGTGCATGCTCCTCTCGCCGACCGTGCCGACCGCGCCGACCGCGCCGACCGCCCGGACGGCGAGGTGGTAGCCACGCCGGGTTCAGGCCGACCGTGCCACGGCCGCATCCACGTCCTCTGCGGTGAGTTCGGTCAGCAGGTCGACACCGGGATGCACCGTGCGCACGACCCGCCGAGCGTGGGTCGCCAGGGCCGCCTCGAAGAGGTTTCGGACCGCGCGAGCGTTGCCGAAGCCCCTGCCCCGCGGGGCCGCGTGCAGGTGCCGCTCGAGGGCCGCCAGGCCATCGGCGGTGAAGCGGTACCCAGCTCGCTCGGCCTGGTGGCCCGCGATCGCCAGCAACTCGGCGGTGGTGTAGTCGGGGAAGTGGATCGTGCGGGGGAACCGCGAGGACAGCCCAGGGTTGGAGGCGATGAAGCCGGCCATCTCCTGCGGGTACCCGGCGACGATGACCACCAGCCGGTCGCGGTGATCCTCCATGAGCTTGACGAGCGCGTCCACGGCTTCCTGCCCGAAGTCGCTCCCGCCGGGAGCTCCCCCAGCGGTACCGCGTGTCAGGGCGTAGGCCTCGTCGATCAGGAGCACACCGTCCAGGGCCGAGGTGACCACCTCGCTGACCCTCGTCGCGGTCTGGCCGACGTAGCCGGCGACCAGGCTGGCGCGATCGGTCTCGATGACATGGCCCTTGGAGACCACGCCGAGGCTCGCGTAGATGCGGCCGACCAGCCGGGCCACCGTCGTCTTCCCCGTCCCGGGGTTGCCGGTGAAGACCAGGTGGCGGGAGGTCGCGACCGTGCGCAGACCTCGTTCCTCGCGCAGGCGCTGCACGGTCAGCAGGTCGGCGACCATCTGTACCTCGGCCTTGACCGGAGCCAGGCCGGTGAGCGCATCCAGCGCGGCGAGGACCTCGTCCAGCGGCTCCGGGGCCGCCGCGACGTCGGCCGTCGGCCCATCGGTGCCGCCGACCGGCACCGCAAGCGGCCCGGTTGGCCGCCCCGCTGACGATGGAGCGGGCGACGCAGCGCGCGGCGGCGGGATCGGCGACGAGCCCGGCGACGACGGCGTGGACGAGGGCATGGACGCGGGCACGGACGAGGGTGTGGACGACGGCGGGCTGAAGAACCCACCATCGGGGCGGCGCTCATCCGGGGTGCTGACGCCCGCCTCGTGGATCGTGACCAACAACGACTGTCGGAACCGGGCCACGGCGTCCAGTTCGACCTGGGACGGCTCGAGGTCGACGGCCGCGACGGCATGGCCGAGCGCGACAGCGGCCTGCAGGTAGCGCCACACCCGGTCGCCGTCGTCGCGGCGATCGGCTGCCAGCAGTCGTCGCGCGAGTTCGGAGGTCTGGCTGAGCCGTGTACGCGCGCCCGTCAGCGTGCCGCTACGACGGACGTCAGACAGGCTCGCATCCTGGAGCGGTGGGCCGACCCTCGGCCCGGCGATGGTGATGAAGGCCGCCACCTCGCTGTCGGTGTGCAGCACGTCCGCATCGATGAACGCCGCGGTCAGGGCCACGGCCTCCGCGGTCGCGTCCGTGTGCGCCTGAGCAGCGGGGACGTCGGCCCCCGAGAGGTCCGCGGCGACGATGGCCACGAACCGGTCGACGGCGATTTCCAACGCGGCGGTCACGACGGCCTCGCGAGACGGGGGCGGCAGGACGGTCGGGTCCCGGCCAGTGCATCGGCAGCGCGGGGCCAGGGCTGGAGCGCCAGGCCAGCACGGTCCCCACGGTCGATCCCGCCGCAGCGTCCGCCGACCACGACGGTGCGGACGCTCAGGTGGTGCTCATGCCTCGTTGGGTGGCGCCGAGACGAACTCCTCCAGCCGTTCGACCAGTTCCAGTGCCCCTACGAACACCGGCGTGCGCTGGTGGATGTCACCCGGCTCGAGCTCCAGCAGCGAGGTGCGACCGTCGGAGCCCCGCCCGCCGGCCTGCTCGGCCAGGAAGGCCAGCGGCGCGCCCTCGTAGAGCAGCCGCAGCTTGCCGGCCGGCTCCTCGTCGGTCCCGGGGTAGGCGAAGATGCCACCGTGCAACAGGTTGCGGTGGAAGTCCGAGACGGCGGAGCCGATGTAGCGCTGGGACATCGTCGGGGTGTCGTCACGGTTCGCCCAGTGCACGAAGCGTTCCACACCGCGTTCCCAGTGGGCCGAAGCAGCCAGGTTGAAGCTGTAGTAGCTCGGGTCGCCGGGGAACTCCAGATCCGACCAGGTCAGCAGGAACTCGCCGGCTTCCGGGTCCAGGGTGAAGGCGTGGACGCCGTCACCGGTGCTGTACACCAACATCGTCGAGGTCGAGTACAGCAGGTAGCCCGCAGCCACCAGGTCCCGGCCCGGTCGCAGCCAGTCCTCGGTGGTGGGTGACGCGGTCTGGTCGCGCCGCCGGAAGACGCCGAAGATCGTGCCGATGCTGACGTTGGCGTCGATGTTGGAGGAGCCGTCCAGGGGATCGCAGGTCACCACGTACGGGCCGCCTCCCTCGAAGACGGTGACCTCCGGCTGCTCCTCGGAGACCAACGCGCACACGCGGCCGCCCTGCGCCAGCAGGCCAGAGATGACCTCGTCGGCGTAGACGTCGAGGGACTTCTGCTCCTCGCCCTGCACGTTGGTCACCCCGGAACGGCCCAGCATGTCGGTCAGGCCCGCTCGACGCGTCTTGTTCGCGATGAGCTTGCCCGCCACAGCCAGGTCGTACAGCAAGGAGGTGAGGTCGCCGCTCGCCTCGGCCGGCTGCCGGTCGGAGAGGAACCGCTTGATGGTCACCAGATGCGCTGCCGGGTGCCCACCGACCGCAGGCGCGGGAGGGTCCGGATCGAAGGTGCTCATACGAGGCTCCTTGGTGGAAGGGCGACGCCGGGCCGGTACCGAGCGCAGACGCCGGTCACCGCCACGGTCGGACCTCCGAGCCTAGGTGCAGCACGGGGGTGTCGGTTGGGTTCTGGCCGACGCTGCCGCGGAGTACGGTGCCGAGAAGCATCGGAGGTCACCGCCATGGACCGGGGCGCGGGTTCGTCGAGCTGGCACCGTTACTTCGAGGCGTCAGCGGAGCACTACGACGATGAGGGCTTCACACAGGCCACCGACGCCGAGGTGGAGCTGCTGACCACGCTGCTCGGCCTCGGAGCGAAGGACCGCGTGCTGGACGTCGGCTGCGGGACCGGTCGCCACGCGGTGCCACTGGCCGCGGCGGGCCTGCGCGTGACCGGTATCGACCTGTCACCAGCCATGCTGGCGCGTGCCCGGGAACGGGCCAGGGCCGCCGGTGTGCAGGTGGAACTGATCGAGAGCGATGCCCGCGAGCTCCCCGACCACCTCGTCGGCTACGACGTGGCCCTGAGCCTGTGCGAGGGGGCCTTCTGCCTCGTCGCAGACGGGGTCGAACCGCTCGCGCACGATCGCGCCATCCTCGCGGCGATCCACCGTGCCCTCCGACCTGGCGGTCGACTGGTGCTCACGGCGCTCAACGCCGCACGGCTGTTGGCGGCATGGCGACGGGGAGAGCCAACGGGGTCCATCGACCTGCTCACGCTGACGGAGACCTCCGAGCACCACCTCGCCGACGGCGGCAGCGTGGCACTCCGCGAGCACTACCACCTGCCGGACGGCCTGCGCACCTTGGCGACGTCGGTCGGCTTCGAGGTGGAGGCGGTCTGGGCCGGTGGCGCGGGGGCCTGGCGTCGGGAACCACCGACGGAGCGGGACTACGAACTCATGCTCGTCGCTCGCCGGCCGCCCGTGCACCCTCCTGCTCCTCCGGTCCTTCGATGAGGCACGGCCGGCAGCGTCAGCGTCGTGCGACTCGAGGGTGGGATCAGAGGGTCACGATCCGGTCGGCATCGAGGGTCCAGTCGGCGAGCTCCTCCATGGGGACCAGCGGGCTCCGTCGACGAGTTGGTCCTCGCTGAGGCCACGAGCGTCCAGGCAGGACCCGCAGCACTCAGGACGTTCGTGGGGTCCTCCGGGTCGCGGCGGTCGGTTCGGTGGGTCGGCTCTCCGGGCGGCGCTCCGGGAGCTGACGGAGGTACTCGCGGTCGCCTTGGAGGTGGATGCGCCGTCGGGGCACGGGGTTGTCGGCGAGCTGGCTGCCGTGGCAGGCCATCGCGGCGTACTGACCGGAGCGGTCCACGGCCACCACGTGGTCGATCTCGTTCGCCGGCCGGCCGACGAAGGGCGCCCCGTACTCGTGACGTAGGAGCTCCGCGACGCGCTGGGGGATCGCCCAGGCCAGGACCGGGATGCCCAGGCGTCGGGCCGCAGCGACGGCAGCGTCGGTCGCACGCTGATGATCGGGATGGCCGGTGATGCCCCCGTGGTCGAAGGTGAGCAGCCCATCGGCGTCGCCGGCGACAGCGAGCACATCCGCGACGAGATGGCCCAGGTTGACGGTGTCGAGCGCGCCGTCGGGGTGGTGATGGATCGTGACCTGGCTGATGCCGAGGACCTGCGCCGCGCAGTGCAGCTCGCGGGTGCGGCGATCCGCGAGATCGCAGGAGGCACCGAGCGTGGAGCCCTCCCCACAGGTGAGGCACACGAGGCTGACACGGGTCCCGGCGGCCACGAAGGCGGAGACCAGGCCGCCGAGCCCGAAGGTCTCGTCGTCGGGGTGAGCGCTCACGACGACGAGGTGCTCGAAGGAGGGGACCGGGTCGGTGCCGATCACGGTCCTGCGCGCCGTCACACCGCCCATGCCGCTCAACTTCGAGCCACCGTTCGGTCTCGTGCGCTGGCGGCGACGGGTCCGCCCGCCAACCGCCACTCGGGGAAGCCGACCTCCAGCCGGCGGGCGTTGCGACCAGCCCGGTGGAGCTGCTCGACCGCTTCGGGCGCGAGGACACAGTACGGCCCGCGGCAGTAGGCGACGATCTCGACCTCGGCGGGGAACTCGGCGAGCCGGTCCTCGAGTTCATCGAGGGGGACGGACACCGCGCCCGCGATGTGACCCGCGTCGTACTCGCCACGTGGGCGGACGTCGATGACCTGGACGTCCCCGGTGGCCAGGCGGCGCCGGAGCTCGTCCCCACCGATCGGCTCGACGGGATCCCGGGCTTCGAAGTGGACCCGGACCGTCTCGGCCACCTCGCTCAGCTGGGACCGTGCGACCTCCTGCACGGCCTGCAGGAGCCGGCAGACCGAGTCGTCCGCGATGCGGTAGTGGACGTAGCGGCCCTCCTGGCGGACCGCGACGATCCTGGCCTGCCGCAACGACTGCAGCTGGGCGGAGGCGGTCGTGAGCTTGAGGTCGGCTGCCTGCGCCAACTCCTCGACGGTCCGCTCCCCCTGGCAGAGCAGATCGAGCAACTCCAGACGCTTGGGATGGCCGGTGAGCTTGCCCACACGCGCGAACTGCTCGTACAGCTCGTCCTTGACCTCACGCGACCTCATGCGATCACTCTACACCATTCCATGGCGACGTGGAATACAGGGACGAGCACCGCTGCCCCCGGCGGCGACCGCCGCCCGACACGGTGCCGAACGGGCGCGCTCAGCGAGGATCCTCGAGGCCATCGGGCGCGGCGGGCGTGGCCGCCGTGACCTCGCCTCGCATTCACGCCTCCTCATCGGTCGGCGTCAGCGTCACCTCGATGCGGTCGTAGTAGATCGAGGTCCGGCCCTCGAAGCCTGAGTCGGTCCCCACGAACAGCCACAGCGAGCCGTCCTCGGCGGTGGTGACGTCCTCGACCGTGCCGGTCCGGGTCACCATCGCGTAGGGGGGTGGGTCGGACTCCAGTGCCTCCTCGCACGGGATGCCGTTGTCGACGGTGCCGGCCACGACCGCGGCGTCACCGCCCCCTGCCTGGTTGCCCTTGTCGACCGACAGCCGGGACTGACCCTCCTCCATCACCGGGACGGGCTGCTCGGGCGAAGCCCCCACCTTGAGGTAGACCGACTCGCCCGGGGCCCCGCCGATACCGACGCAGCCCGTGGGCGCGCTGGAGGCGAACCGCACCGTGAACGCTGCCGTGTAGGTCCGATCAGCCTCGAGGCCGTCGTCGGCGGTCACCTCGCGATGCAGGTAGGCGAACACGTCGTCGGAAGGGTTGCTGGCCGCGAGATGGAAGAAGCCGGTCCCTGCGTCGATGCCCGGGGGAGCGACCTCCGTCTCCGAGAGCACATCGTCCGGACGGGTCGCCTCGGTGTAGTCGGTGATGTCGCTGGCCCAGCCGTCCGAGCCCCCCTCGAAGTCGGAGGCCAGGCGCACCGCCCCCTCCTCGGGTGGTGGTGTCGACGGGTCCGATCCGTCGGGATCGCCGCCGCAGGCACCGATGCCCAGCGACGCAGCGAGCAGGACCATCGCGGTGCGTCGCACCACTCCTCCATCCGACGCGTGGGGACATCGTGGAGGCAGCACCGGGTGCACCGACACCTACGAACGGTCCACGACCGACCCGGAGTGGCCGCCGATCACCGGCCCAGGCCCGAACGGGTCGGGTCCGCCCGGCTGGATGGCGGCCACTGCGCTCAACCGACCTCGAGGGGCGCTTCGGGGTCGGCGACCCACTCCACCAACGAGCCGTCGTACAGCGCCGCTTGCACTCCGGCGGCTGCCAGCGCGAGGACGTCGGCCGCGGCCGCGATGCCGCCGCCGCAGTACGCCACCACCCGCTTGTCCGGCGTCGCTCCGGCCTCTGCGAACAGCGCACGGAGCTCCTCAGGCGCGCGCAGACCCCCGGTCGCGTCGACGGTGGTCGTGAACGGCACGTTGACCGAGCCGGGGATCCGGCCCGGCCGCTGCAACGGTGTCACCGCCTCGCCGCGGAAGGACGCGGGCCACAGCGCGTTGACGAGCACGGTCGCCTCGTCGCCCAGGCTCGACTCGATCTCGGTCTTGGTGGCGAGCAACTCGGGTCGAACCCGTGCCGTGAAGGTCGCAGGTTCGACCGTGGTCCGCTCCGAGGTGACCGGGCGGCCCTCCCGCACCCAGCGGTCCCAGCCGCCGTCGAGGACCGCGACCTGCTCGTGACCGAAGTAGCGCAGCAGCCACCACAGCCGAGCGGCCCACATCCCGGCGGACGTGTCGTAGACCACGACGGTCGTTGCGTCCCCGACCCCGTGCTCGCTGATCGCTGCGGCGAAGGCCTCGGGGGTCGGCAGCTTGTAGGCGTGGACGCCCTGCGGCAGATCGACGTCGCCAGCCGGGTCGGACACCTCGGCGATGAGGTCGACGAAGGTCGCTCCCGGGACGTGCGAGGCGTCGAAAGCGCTGCGTCCCGAGTTCGCCTCCCACGAGGCCGGATCGAGGATCACGGTCGCATCGAGTATCCGCAGCCCGTCATGGCCGAGGTGTTGCTGCAGCCAGTCACCGTCGACGAGGTGACCTGGCAACGGCAGCGTGGTGGATGTCATGGGAGGGTCCTCCGAGGTGTGCGGAACGTCCGTCGGGGGGCGGACCCTAGGCACCTGTCGGTCCGATCCACCGACCTCGGAGTGGAAACCGTGCCACGGCGGACCCTGCCGTGACCGCCAGTACGAGGTTCGCCGGATGCCGGGACGGGGTGCTGCGCCCGATCCGCACGACGACACGGCCTACCCTGGCCGCCCGTCGGGCGGAAGCTGGGAACTCGGAGCGGCATTGGAGCGATTCGACTTCTGGGGCTGGATCCTGTTCCTGGTCTGTGCGCTGTTGTTCGGCGCCGCGGGGCTGCGTGATGGCGATGTCCTGATCACGGTCGGCAGTGTCGTCTTCCTCGTGGCGTGCGTCCTGTTCCTCATCCCCCACCTGCGCCGATAGCCGGCACGGTCACCACGTACGAGGTTGTGGCGGGACACGAGCTCGTATCGCTTCCGATCCTCGTCCGGCAGCGGCTCGACGGCCCGGCCGTCGTGACTCGCAACGGTCGAAGCTCCCGCACGGTCACCTGCCTGGGGGGCACGTGGACCGTGCGGGAGCTGAAGATCGGTCACCTGGCTCAGCCGTCCAGGTCGCCGCCGAGGTCGTCGTTCTCCTCGAGCAGCGGGTCGCCGGTGCCGTCGGCACCGTCTTCGACCTCGCAGCCGACCGCACCGAAGGCCAAGGCGCCAGCGGCAGCCATCATCGCGATGGCGGGGATCCGACGTTGCTTCACAAGATGCTCCTTCGTGATAGACGGCTCGAACCTACGAGAGCGTCTTCCATCTCGACAACGGCCCCAGAGCCGACCCCGACCCACCGCAACGACCTGAAACCGGCACAGGACGGCGAGAGTCGCGGATCCGTGGGCCCGTTCGCCAGGTCCGGCGAGGTGTCCGTTCGGACCAACGTTCAGGTCACTCTCAGGTCTGGCCCACGGTGGGTCGCTCACCCGGCAACCGCAGGACGAACCCCCCCTCGGCGTAGACCAGCGATCCACCGTGAGCCACCGCGATCCCGCGCGCGATGGGAAGGCCCAGACCGGTCCCTGCTCCATCGCCCAGCGTCACGAAGCGGTCGAAGATCGTCTCCGCGTCGGCAGCAGCGACACCGGGACCGTCATCGCTGACCCGGATCGTGAGGGCGTCCTCGGCCACCTCCAGCCGGATGAGGACCCGACCTGCAGCATGCCGGACCGCGTTGTCGAGCAGGTTGTCGACCGCCTCGTGCAGGGAACCGGCGTCGACCTCAGCCCACACGTCACTGGCTGCCTCGAGCTCGAAGGTGATCCAGGGAGCGCGCGCACGGTGCCGCTCCACGAGTCCGGCCAAGAGTTCGTCGAGAGCGGTGCGCTCGAACCTGGGAGGCTCTTGGCTGTCGAGTCGCGCGACCCGTAACAGCGAGGACAGCAATCGCGCCATCCGTGCCGACTCCTGCGCCAGGTTGTCCAGCAGTTGCTCGCGATCGGGTCCTTCCGGTGTCCGCAGCGTCGCTCCGACCGACGCCCTGATCCCGGCCGCCGGCGTACGCAGTTGATGGGCTGCGTCCGCCAGGAACCGTCGGCTGACCTGCTCGGCTTCGCGCGAACGTTCGAGCGCGGCCTCGAGCGCATCGAGCATCCCGTTGAAGGTCCGCACCATCTCGCTGAGCTCCGCGTCGTCCCCTCTGGCATCGAGACGCTCATCGAGGTGCCCCAGCGCGATGTGCTGCGCCGTGCTCGCCACCTCCCGCACCGGCTGCAAGACACGCGAGGAGAGCCAGGCGAACACCGCGATCGCCAGCCCGATCACGATCACGGTGCCGGTACCGGCCAGCACCACCAGCCGGTTGAGGGTCGTCTCGATACCGCCACGTGAGGCGAGTACGAAGGCGACCGCTCCATCGGAGAGCGGCACCATGCGACTGGCCAGCGGCTCCTCAGCCTCCGCAGGAGGTATCAGGTTCAACGCAGGCGCGCCTCCGCTGCGGTACTCCACGCCGTCGACCGTGCGCACCACCGCCCGCACTCCGGCACTGTCGAGCCGGTCGGCGATCTCCTCGGGTCCCAGCTCCTGGTCGAGACCCTCGACCAACTGCTCACGCGCATCGAGCACGCGTTCCAGGTTCGACAGCATCCGATCGCGCAAGCTGACGTAGACGAACACGTCGAGGACGAGCACGAGGACCGCCACCACCAACGTGCCCGTGATCGTCACGCGCCGACGTAGCGGGAGGTTGGCCGCTCTCACGTTGGCTGCCTCATGCCACCCCGCTCACGCCCGCAAGACGTAGCCGGCCCCGCGGACCGTCTGCAGGATGCGTTCGCCGTGCAGCTCGAGTTTCTGCCGCAGCGAGCTGACGTAGACCTCGACGAGATTGTCGTCGTAGGCGTCGAAATCCCACACCAACGCCAACAGCCGGCTCTTCGAGAACACCCGGCCCGGATGCCGCACGAACACCGCGAGCAGATCGAACTCCGTCGGCGTCAACTCGACGATCTCGCCACGGCGCACGACCGTGCGTGCCATCTCGTCCAGGACCAGGTCTCCCACCGCCTCCACACCCGAGGTCATCCGACCCGCCCGCCGCAGCGCCACACCGACCCGGGCGAGCAACTCCGGCATCGCGAACGGTTTCACGATGTAGTCATCGGCACCGAGCTCGAAGCCGGACAGGCGGTCCTCCAGACCATCAGCCGCCGAGACGAACACGATCGGCGCGTCGGATACCCCGCGGACCCGCCGGCCGAGTTCGAAGCCGTCCGGACCGGACGGGAACCGAACGTCCAGCACCGCCAGGTCCGGCCGGAACGACGACACGAGCTCCATCGCACGCTCCGACCGACTCGTCGACCGCACGCGATACCCCTCATGCCGCAACGCAGCAGCGATCGCATCGCGCAGGACACGGTCGTCCTCGACCACCAGTAACCGGGGGACCTCAGCCATCGACATCACCGTAGTAGCCCGGCGACGGTGCGGCCGCCGGCCCCCACCGACCTATGCTCGTGACCATGAGCGAGCTGTTGATGCGTGACCAGAGCCGGGCCGGGCACGTGCTCGGCGGTGCCCAGATCACCGGCCTCGCCGACGAGGTCACCGTCCGCGACATCCTGCGCACCCGTATCCGGGCGGAGGTCGCCACCTACAACGCCGATCCGGGACCGGTCTTCCGCGGTCTCGTGCAGCCCGCGGACGGGGTCCGCCACAGCGACGGGTTCCGGATGCAGCAGCCGCGCCCGCTCGACGCTGAGCTCCTCGTCGCGGCCGCGGAGGAGGCGACCAGGCTCGGGCTGCTGCAGTTGCGCGTCGACGGGCGGCCGGTGGACCTCGACGAGATCATCACCCCGGCGGATCACGACGAACTCGCCGCCATCCTGGAGCGCTCGATCGTCGCCAGCGCCTCCTGACCGGCAGGGACAGGCAAACGCTGACCCTCGCCGCTGCGCCGAGCAGGCGCGTCAGCACCGGCACCCGCGCGGGTGCCCAAGTCCCCACCAACCTGGACGGCTCCTTCCCAACCGGGATCGGCGGCACGGACCAGCTCGGATGGGCTGTCACGCCGGCAACTCCGCGATGCTGTCCGCGCGGGGGTGGTCGAGGAGTTCGCGGCAGCGCCGATGTCCAGTGTCCGAAGGATGGGACCCGCCCGCAGCAGCGACTCGTACCGTCGAACAGCTGCGGAACCTCGACCGAGGAGCACACATCCATACCGCGAAGACCCTGGGGGTCCTCATGGCCATCGCTGCCGTCATCGGCATCGCGGTCGCGGTCGTGGAGAACCTGATGTTCGACGATCCGTCGTTCAACACCGCGCTCGTCAGCGGCGCCATCGCCGGCATCGTGGTCGTACTGGTCCTCCGGCCCGTGGACCGGCACTTCCGGCGCGACGACCGCTGAGGCGCCGGCTCATCCACGACCTGACCACCGAGCACGACCAGACCGTCGGCCGGCTCACCGAGGCCACCCGACGGCTCGAGGACCTCGACGCCACGATGACCCGCGAAGGCCCCCCGGCCGCCGACAGCTCGCCGCCATGCTCCGGCGTCGCGACCGGCTCGAGACCGAACTGCGCCGTGCCGTAGCCCTCCGAGCGACGGTTCGTCTGAAGATCTCGATCGCGTTGCTCGGCGAACCAGCGGCGCTCGTCCTCGTGGAGGCCACCGCGGATCGAGCCGTCCTGCTGCAGTCGGGCAGCCCCGTGTACAACGGGTCAGTGGCGACCCTGCGTCGGCGGGTCGGGGTCGTCCACGAGCTCGAGACCTCCGACGACGCCCGCTCGGTCGAGAGGGTCTTGGTCAGTGACCGGGCGGCATCAGACAGCCCGACTCGTTCGAGGAGTTCGTCGCAACGGGCCTCCTCGACACCTGCCAGGGGCGCCAGGCTGGCCAGCACCTCGCGAACCCGTTGCCGGGGGTGGAACCCACGGTCGGGCAGAAGCGGGCCGACCACCCGAGCGGGATGCGGCAACTCGTGGAAGGCACGACCCCCGATCGTGGCGGCACCGTCGTCGGCACGGACGAGACCCAGCAGGATCTCGTCACTGGCGAGCAGGACCTGGCCAGCTGGGCGGCGGTCGCGTTCGTGGCCAGCTACTCATCTTCGGGAACCCGGCAGGCGTACGTAACCCAGGTACGGCTCTGGTTCGCCTGGTGCGAACAGCACCTTCTGGAGCCGTCGGAAGATGTCCGCCGTCCCCATGTCGAGCTGTACGCCCGGGACCTCGAGGCCCGTGGCCTCGCTCCGGCAACGATCGCGCTCAAGCTGGTCGTGATCACCGGGTTCTACCGCTACTTCGTTGAGGAACAGCTGATCGAGCACTCTCCAGCGGTCCATGTGCGCCGACCGAAGGTCTCCCAGGAATCGACTCGGCTCGGTCTTGACCGCACCGAGCTCGGCGCGTTCCTGGTCCAGGCCGGGCTGTCCGGTGGCAACGACCACGCCCTGGCCTGCCTGCTCGCGCTGAACGCGCTGCGCGTGTCGGAAGCCTGCGGTGCCGAGTTGTCCGACCTGGCGCTGGCCAACGGCCACAGCGTGATCCGCATCGTTGGCAAGGGCAACCAGCCCGCCCTGATGGCTCTCGCCCCGCGCACGGCGCGAGCGATCGACGCCGCGGTCGGGGAACGCACTGACGGTTCACTACTCGCCCGGGACGATGGCAGCCGACTGGACCGGCACGCCGCCGGACGGATCATGCGCCGCCTCGCGAAACGTGCCGGGATCGACAAGCCGATCTCGCCCCACTCCCCTCCGACATGCCGCGATCACCGCCGCTCTCGATGCAGCTTGCAGCCTGCGGGACGTGCAGGACTTCGCCCGGCAAGCAGACCCACGCCAGACCCGCCGCTACGACCGCGCCCGCGGCGCGCTCGACCGCACCCCCACCTACATCGTCGCGGCCTACCTCGCCGGAGCAACCGGTGCCCGGTGAGGCCCGAGTCCCACTCACGGCTTCCGGGGCAAGCACTCGGCAGCCGTGATGATGGGCGGGTGAAGTCAGAGACGCTTCCGCCCATAGTTGCTCCGCGCCTCGCTGGTGGGAGTCAGGTGCCCAAGTGGAGAGACTCGACGAACTCTCGGGGTGTCAGGACCTGGATCTGGCCGATACTCCCCAGGGTGAGCAGGTCCTGGTCGCCGGTGACGATGACGTCGGCGTTCGCCGCCAGAGCAGCTTCGATGAGGCGGTCATCGTCGGGATCCCGGGAGATCGTGACCGTCTCCGTTGGGGTGACCAAGACGGCGGCCAGGGCGAGGAACTTGACGAGCTCGTCCGCGTCGCCGACGACCTCCTGCAGCTTGGGATAGTTCAGCACGCGGCGCAGTTCATCGAGCAGGGTCGGGCTCGTGACGATCTCGAAGTGGCCGGCCAGGGCCGCGTCCAGGACGGCTCCCGGCGGCCCGCCCCACCCGACTCCGGACACGATGGTGTTGGTGTCGAGCACCGCGCGGATCACGACACCTTCCGGGCCGCCTCGATCGCCTCGTCCACAGTGGCCGGATCAAGACCAGCTTCAGCGACGCGGTCACGGACCTGCGTCAGACGGCGGCGCAGTTCCTCACGAGCTTCGGCACGCACGAACTGTTGCAGCGCCTCCCACTCGTCCCGGTTGACCAGGACCGCGACGGGGCGTCCACGCTTGGTCAGCGAGACGGGCTCGGCCCCGCCGGCCACGTCATCGACCAGGCGGCCGAGCTGCCCGCGGGCTTGCTCAACCCCGATGAAGCGTTCCGACATCGCCGACCTCCGAACCTTACGGTTGTCCTGAAGGTACCACGGGTGGACGCTGCTCTCGCGCCGATCCCGCGGCGCAGAACAGGAGGTCCTCCCATGACCGCATCCACTCTCATCCTGCCCGTCGCCGGCGAGCAGGACCTGGCCAGCTGGGCCGCGGTCGCGTTCGTGGCCAGCTACTCGTCCCCAGGCACCCGGCAGGCATATACCACCCAGCTACGTCTCTGGTTCGACTGGTGCACCCAGCACCAGCTCGAGCCACTGGCCGACGTCCGACGCCCACACGTGGAGCTCTACGCGCGCGACCTCGAAGCCAGAGGCCTCGCTGCGGCCACGGTCGCGCTCAAGCTCGTTGTGCTGACCGGGTTCTACCGCTACTGCGTCGAGGAGCAACTCCTCGAGCACTCCCCGGCGGTCCACGTGCGGCGACCGAAGGTCTCCCAGGAGTCGACCCGGCTCGGACTCGACCGGTCCGAGCTTGGCGCGTTCCTCGTCCAGGCCGGTCTGTCCGGTGGCAACGACCACGCACTGGCCTGTCTGCTCGCCCTCAACGCCCTGCGCGTGTCGGAAGCGTGCGGAGCCGATCTGGTCGACCTGGCGCTCGCGAACGGTCACCGGGTTGTCCGGATCGTCGGGAAGGGCAACCAGCCCGCTCTCATCCCGCTGGCACCACGCACCTCGCGAGCCATCGACGCTGCCGCGGGTGAGCGCACCGACGGGCCACTGCTTGCTCGGGCTGACGGCAGCCGGCTGGACCGGCACGCCGCCGGGCGGATTGTGCGCCGCCTGGCGAAGCGCGCCGGGATCGAAAAGGCCATCTCGCCCCACTCGCTGCGGCACGCAGCGATCACCGCCGCTCTCGATGCTGGGTGCAGCCTGAGGGACGTGCAGGACTTTGCACGGCATGCCGACCCGCGCCAGACCCGCCGCTACGACCGCGCCCGCGGCGCACTCGACCGCAACCCCACCTACATCGTCGCGACCTACCTCGCCGGGGCCACCGGCGCCCGGTGACGGCCTCATCGACGGTCACGGCTGCCGTGTCGCCACGCGGCAGCCGTGACTTCGGGCGGCACGTTGAGAAGCAGCTTCCGCCCATAACGACACGGGCGTTTCCGTACGATCCTCCGTCAGGCCAGGCGGCATACCGCTTCGCTCCGCCCAACCCCGGCTGCTATCATGGCGATAGCGAGCGAAGGTGAGGGCGATGGGTGACCTACTGATCCGAGACATCTCCCCCGAGACGCACGCCGAGCTCAAGCGGCGCGCGCAGGATGCCGGCGTCAGCCTCCAGGCCTACGTGGCGCGGCTGCTAGAACGCTCCACCGCCGTCCCCCCGGTCACCGACTGGCTCGACCAGCTTGAGCAGCTACCGCGACACCGCGGCCTCGCCGGCGCGGCAGCGGTCCGTGAGGGCCGCGACGAGCTCCCGTGATCTACCTCGTTGACGCCTCTGCCGTCGTCGACCTGCTCATCCGGAGCGACGTCGGGGAGCGTGTCCGCCAACGGTTGACCGACGACCCCGACACGGTGCTGGTCACCGTCGCGCACCTGGATGCCGAGGTCTTCTCCGCGCTGGCACGCCTCCACCATGCCGGGGACCTGACGGCCGGTGAGGTCGACGAGCTGCTGCGACGACTCGCAACGTTGGATGTCCGCCGGATCCCCATCACCGGCGCACTGCTCGACGCCGCGTGGCACATGCGGGACAGCATCGCCGCGCGAGACGCGCTGTACGTCGCTGCTGCCCGCGACCTTGGCTGCGTGCTGCTGACCACCGATGGACGCCTCGCCCGAGCGGTACCCAACCTCGCGATCGGGCACGCCGAGTAGCCACTGGATACCTCGACGATGGCCAGTTCAGTCACGGCACCAACCCAGGCGACTCCGGGCGTTGCGCAGCGCTCCGCGGAAGCGCTGCAACGGGCGGCTACTGGTACGGCTGGTAGTGCCGGACTCGCTTCTCGAGACGCCGGTAGCCGAAGAGCGGCAACCGTTGCTTCGGGTCGTCGTGCCACTGCACCTCGCTGAGCGCACGCCACCGTTGTCCTGGCTGGTAGCAGATACGGCCCTGCAGACCGATCAGGCTGCGGGTCTGCTTCGAGTGCCACTCGCGCTCAAGGAAGCAGCCAGCGATCACCGCGGTCACGATCTCGTCGAGCCAGCCCAACGGTTCACTGACCGGCGCTCCAGGGGTCGTGCAGAGTTCGATGCACGTGCGGCCCGCCTGCAGGTAGGTCGAGTCCGCGTCAGAGTCGTTCACATGCCATCGCAGCTCGGCTGCGGCGAGGTGTCGAGGCGTCAGCGCCCAGTGGCCCGTGGTGTAATCGTCTGGAAGATCGGCGACGAGTTCGACACCCTCGTGGCCGGATGTCGGCCCGACGTAGTGAAGGGTCGCGGCACCGTCCAGCTCCTGAACAGCCCGACGGAGATAGCGCAGGACTTCGTCGGCAAGGGCTTGCTCGTAGGCCGCCGGGTCTGGCTGCACGACCGCTCCTCCCGTGACGGCGACGCTCGCGTTGCTAACCGTACGGAACGACCGCCGGAACGCGAAGCGAACGGCTGACAAGCGACGCGGCCAGCCAGAAACAGCAGCGGCACGTATCACCGATGAAGCGACTGACAGAGCCCCTCCACCACCCGCCGCAGCTACATGGATGATCCGGGCGTTGGCCCTCGGTGACGTTCGCGCCGAGATCCGCAGCGCACACCCGACACCGAGAGCAGGGCCCGGTGCGATCAGACGAGCGGGTCGACCATGATCTCCCGGACCTCCTGGGCACAGCGACAGGCAACCGCGAACCTGGCGGCCCAGTCCAGCGCCTCCTGGCGTGAGGGCACGTCGATGATCACGAACCCGCCGATGACCGCCTTGGTCTCGGGATCCGGGCCGTGGGTGACGGTCCCGTCGGTGTCCACGATGCTGGCCTGCTGCCGTTCCACCCCGCCCCCGAAGATCCACACCCCCGCGTCCTGTGCAGCTCGGACCACGGCGTGCGCCGCCTCGCCCACCTCGGGAAGCTCGTCCTGAAGGTGGTCCATCGCACCGTCGTCGAACGAGATCAGGTACCTCGACATCTGATGCTCTTTGGATCCAGAGCGACGCGTCCGGCCGCCCCTCGTACCTGTTCACTGTCGCCGACCGTGGCCACGAACGGAACTCATCGGTCGAACTGCCGGCGCCGAGCCCGCTACCAAGTGGCCCACCGGGCCGGTGCTGCGTCTGGAGCGATCGGGAGACTGCGGAGACTGATGCGTTCTGGTCTGTCACGGGCGATGACACTGCCTGCGAGTCCATCCCCGATGCGGCTCAGCACGGTCACGACCGCTTCCCGGGAGCTTCGCATCGCACCGATGGGAACGGCTCCTGAACCTCGCGGCAACCGCCGTACGTGCACGATGCCTTCGACCGTCTGGACCGCTGCGTCGCTGCCCCGGGGTCCAGCAGCGTCAGGATCCTGACAGCGGTCCTCGCGGCGAAGGACAGCGCTGCAGGTGCGTCGTGCTGCGCTCCGGAACCGTGACTTTGGTCAGCGCGTCCGGACGCCGGTACCGCCCATAACAACACGGGGATTTCCGAGCGGGGCTGGGGCGGTTGTGGTGGGTCATGCGGCGGGGTTGTAGGTCCAGCTGGTGTTCACCCGCCCAGACGGCACCGCCATCCCACTCAGACGCGCCTCGGCGCAGTTCACCCGACAGGTCGACGCTGCAGCCCTGCCCCGCATCGGCGCCCACGGGCTGCGCCACACCTGGGCGACCCGTCCGCGCCGGTGTGCCCATCAAGTTCGTCTCACAACGCATCGGCCACGCCGACCCCGCCGTGACCATGCAGGTCTACGCCCACGCCCTCGAAGGCGACGACGCCACCGCCGCCGAGACCACCGCCACCGCCATCTTCGGAGACCGATGAACACCCACCGGCACAGCAACAGACCCGCACGAACGCGGTGTCACGACCCCTACTGGTGTCAAGATGGTGTCACGGACGCAGAAACGCCCCCGCTGGGAAGCGGAGGCGCTCGAGCGATTCTGGCGTCTGCGGGCCGCTAGACCGGCCCAAGAAGGTGGTGGGCGAGGGGGGACTTGAACCCCCATGTCCATAAGGACACACGGACCTGAACCTCTCGGACTCGCGCCGCCCACCGGATCCACCGACCCGACCGGCGCCTCGGGAGTTACACTTGTTACAGATAAGGATCAGAAGGGCGAGCATGCCGAACACGAGGAGCGAGCGGTTCGCCGCTCTCGACGCGCAACTCGAGTCGGCCCTTCGCCACGCTGGCGACCAGGCGACGGCGGTCACTGTCGGTGGCGGCGAGCCGATCAACCTGCCCCCGGACACGCTCAAGACGCTGCGCAAGGTGGTCCACGGGCTGGCGTCAGGCACCGAGCCGATGCTGACCACGACCGAGGCTGCCGACTTCCTCGGCGTCTCGCGGCCGTACCTCACCCGGCTGCTCAAGGCTGGCCGGATCCCGTACCGCAGGAAGGGCAACCGGCACCTCGTACCCGCCGGAGCGCTGCGCGAGTTCAAAGCGCAACGTGACCGCCAACTCACCCAGCTCGATCGGCTCGCCGACGCCGAGGAGGAGCTGGGACTGCGGTGAGTCACCCCGACGAACTGCTCGCGGTGCTCGACGCGAACGTGCTGTACCCGCAGTGGCTGCGTGACGTGATGCTGACCTTGGCGGCGATGGGTTACTACGAGCCCCGCTGGTCGACACAGATCATCGATGAGATGCGTCGTAACGTGCTGGCCGACAACCCGAGCATCGACCCGAGCCAGTTCGACGACACCACCATCGCCTCCCTGCATGCCGCGTTTCCCGACGCGGTGGTGGACCCGGCTGGCGCACTGATCGCGGCCATGGACAACGCACCGGGGGACCGTCACGTGCTCGCGACCGCGATCGCCGCGGGAGCTCCCCTCATCGTGACCGCGAACATCGCCGACTTCCGATCGCCCCGCTTCGTCGCATCCGAGGAGGTCGCCGTCGAGTCGCCGACCGACTTCCTGATCACGGTTCTGGACGGCCACCCGGACCTGACGGCAACCGTCCTCTTCCACCTCGCGACCCATCGACGAGGCGTCGACACCATCGCCGACGTCCTCGATCAGCTGGCACGCAACCGTGCGCTCGTCCCCTTCGTCAACCTCGCTCGACGTCGGCTGCTCTAGGTTCGATGGCGGCCGACCCGTACGCCACTGCAAGCAGCGCTGAGGACCGAACCGATGGACGAGCCGAACCTCCCCGCGAGCCCCGATGCCGACGACGCATCGGTCGAGCTCAAGCAAGCGCGCGACGCCGGGCTCGACGAGCTGGTCCGCGCCTCCGAGGAGGCGGGCCTGTACGACGAAGAGGTCACAGCGACCCGACTGCGGCGGTGAACCGCTCAGCTGTTGTCACCGCGTTGTCACGGAGCATCGGAGAGGACGGTGACAACACGCGCGCGAGCGGGGGTGTTGTCAATCCGTTGTCACCGGCATGCGAAACGCCCCCGCGGTGAGCGGGGGCGTCCGAGTGATTCTGCCATCTGCTGGGCGCTGGACCCTCATGCGGCTGCGTGGGCGAGGGGGGACTTGAACCCCCATGTCCATAAGGACACACGGACCTGAACCGTGCGCGTCTGCCAATTCCGCCACCCGCCCGGGTGAAGCGCGGAGCGTAGCAACGCGCTCGCCAGGCAGCCAACGGCGACCCGGGAGCACACGCACGCCCAGGCGGGGTGGGGTCCGGAGGGGGTGCGCCCGATCACCCCAGCTCACGCGAGAAGGCCGTGAACCGCGGCGTCTCCACCGTTCGGACGGGGTCGGAGTAGCACCTCCCTCGGCTACGATCGCGGCCGGCCGGACCCGACCTCATGCAGGCCGTCATCCGAGCCATCGGATCGAAGTCGGCGCCCAGCGCCGAGCTCGACCGTACCCCGCGACACGACCGGAACCGGTGGAACATGGGCGTGCTCCAGGAGTTCGAACGGCGCCTCGAAGGCGCGGTCGAGGGCTTCTTCGCGCGTGCCTTCCGCTCCGGTATCCAGCCGATCGAGCTCGCGAAGGCCGTGCAGCGCTACGCCGAGGACCACCAGCACGTCACCGCCGAAGGGGTCGTCGTCCCCAACGTCTACCGGCTGACCGTCGGGCCGAAGGACCACGACCGGCTCGAGGGGTTCGGCGCGTCGCTGCCACGGGAGCTGGCCGAGGTGCTCGTCAGCACCGCTGCCGAGCGTGACTGGATCCTGCGCGGTCCAGCCAAGGTCCGCATCGTCGTCGACGACGCCGTGAAGCTCGGCCGCTTCCGGATCACCGGCCGCATCGAGGTGGTCGAGGGGCCGTCAGCGGCCTCCAGCGCCGCCCCGGGGGCGGCCTACTCACCGGCCGGACGCGCACCGGGTCCAGCTCGGGCCAGCGAGCCGCCACGCCCGGTCGATGCGCCTGCGCAGCCGTCACCGGCACCGTCGCCACCACTGACCCCGGCCGCATCCGCGGCAGGCCGCGGGTTCGACCACACCCAGGTGGTCGCTGCGGCACCCGGAGCTGGGCTCCACCTCGTCGTCCGGCGAGCACAGGGGAGCAACGGCACCAGCGTGCCGGTCCAGGGCAACCGCTTGACCGCTGGTCGCCTCGAGCGCTGCGACCTGACGATCCAGGACAGCACGGTCTCCCGGGAGCACGCCGCTTTCGTGCGCCGTGGCGAGCGGTGGTGGGTCGTCGACCTGGGCTCCACCAACGGCACCCGGGTCAACGGACGACGTGCTGCCGAGCACCCCCTCGAGCCCGGCGATCAGGTCGAGCTCGGGGATGCGCTCGTCGAGTTCGTGGGGGGCTGACGTGCCGGTCGAGCTCCTCACCCTGCTGAAGTTCGGGCTCCTCGGCCTGCTCTATCTCTTCGTCGGCCGGACCGTGAAGGTGTTCGCCGGCGACCTCGGTTCCACCAAGCGCAGGACCGCGCCGGCACCACGCCCGGCGGTCGCCGCGCCCTCGGAGCCGAACCGCCGGTCCCGTCGGATCCCGAAGGAGCTCGTGCTCCACGCACCACAGGGCGGGCCGCAGATCATCCCCCTGTCCGGACACGGGGTCGTGCTCGGGCGCGGCGCCACCGCGGACGTCCACGTCGAGGACGTCTACGTGTCCGACGAGCATGCGGAGATCCTCCCCGACGACGGCAGCTGGTCGATCCGTGACCTCGGCTCCACGAACGGCACGTTCCTCAACGGCGCGAAGGTGACCCGTCCGACCCCGCTCGCGGTCGGCGACCAGCTCCGGTTCGGCAAGACCCGCGTCGAGCTCCGCCGATGAGGCGGGTGGTGGCGACCGGACGCAGCGACGTCGGCAATGTCCGCGACAGCAACGAGGATGCGCTCCTGGTCCGCGACAGCGTGTACGCGGTCGCGGACGGCATGGGCGGTCACCTCGCGGGCGAGGTGGCGTCGGCGACGGCACTGGAGCCCATCGAGGAACTCGACGGGCGGATCTTCCAGGACAACGCCGCAGCCGTGACCGCCCTGCGCGACGCCGTCGTGGCCGCGAACGAGCGGGTGTCGCAGCTGGCGATCGAGAACCCCGACTACCGCGGCATGGGCACCACGCTGACCGCCGCACTCGTCGAGGGTCGCCGCCTGCACGTCGCCCACGTCGGTGACTCCCGTGCCTACCTGCTGCGGGACGGCTACTTCAGCCAGCTCACCGATGACCACACGCTCGTGCAGCACCTGGTCGACGAGGGGCAGATCACCCGCGAGGAGGCGGCTCGCCATCCGCAGCGCTCGGTGATCACGCGCGCCATCGGCGTGTCCGAGGACGTCGAGGTCGACTCCATGTCGCTCGAGCTCCAACCGGGCGACCAGGTACTGCTCTGTTCCGACGGGCTCAGCGGTGTGGTCGAGGACAACGACATCGCGGGGACCCTGCTGGAGGTGGAGGAGACCGACGACGCCGTCGACGCGCTGATCGAACTCGCCAACGATGCCGGTGGCCCGGACAACATCACCGTGCTGCTCCTGCGCTACGAGGACCCGGACGCCGAGGAGGTCCCCAGCAACCGCACCATCTCGATCTCCAGTCGGGTGGACTCCGGCGAACGGGACTGGGCCGGCGAGATGGGGCGCTACGCCTCGCTCAGCAAGGGCGCGACGGTGCTGGAGGCGGACAAGGACGGGGACCGCCGTTCGGTGGGAGCGATCCTCGGCAAGGCCTCGGCGATCGTGCTGGCGGTCGCGGTGGTCGCCGGGCTCGTGTTCGGTGGCTCCCAGTTCCTGCTGTCCCGGAGCTTCTTCGTCGGGCTCGACGGGGATCAGGTCGTGATCTACGAGGGCATCAACCGCGAGCTCGGGCCGTTCGAGCTGTACCGCGTGGCCGAGCGCTCCGAGGTCGACCTCGACGACGTGCAGCCCTGGTACCGCCCACAGCTGGAGGACGGCTTCGCGGCAGCCGACCTCGGTGATGCCCGCACGCTGGTGCGCAACATCCCCTTGCGGGACACCGAGGAGGAAGGAGCGCCGGACGAGGGGGTCGCGGACGACGAGGACGGCGACGCGTGACCGCGAGCTCGGTGGTCACGGGAGACGGTCCACGCGCTACCGAGGCACGACTGCTGGTCGCGGCGGTGCTGGTCACCTCGGCAGCGGGGATCCTGCTCGGGTGGTCGCGATCCAGCGAGCTCCCACCGGCGGCGATGGTGACCGGGCTGGCGCTGGCGGCCATCGCGATCGTGGCGCACCTGACCGTCCGGGCGACGGCACCGGACGCCGACCCGGTCCTGCTGCCGATCGCCTTCCTGCTCAACGGTCTCGGCCTGGTCTTCGTGCAGCGGGTGGACATCGCCACCGGGAGCGAGCTCGCGGCCGCACAGGCGGTGTGGACCGCGGTGTCGGTCGGCGCCTTCTGCGCCCTGCTGCTGTTCATCCGCGAGGTGTGGGTCCTCGGTCGCCTGCAGTACACCTTCGGCCTGCTCACCATCCTGCTGCTGTTGTTCCCGCTGGTCCCGGGTCTGAGCGCAGGGGTCATCAACGGCGCCCGACTGTGGGTCGACCTGTTCGGCATGCGGTTCCAACCGGGGGAGCTCGCGAAGCTGACGATGGTGGTGTTCCTGGCCGCCTACCTGGAACGCAACCGTGCCCTGCTGTCGGTGGCGACCCAGCGCGTGGGCCCCGTGCTGCTGCCCGCACCCCGCCACCTCGCACCGCTGCTGGCGGCCACGGGGACCGCGCTCGTGATCATGGTCGGGCTCCGGGACCTCGGCAGCGCTCTGCTGTTCTTCGGTGCCTTCCTGACCATGCTGTACGTGGCCACGGGCCGTCCCGCCTACCCCGCACTCGGCCTACTGGCCTTCGGCCTCGGGGCCGTGGTCGCCTACCAGCTGTTCTCGCACGTCGAGGTGCGGGTCAGCATCTGGCTCGACCCGTGGACGGACGTCAGCGGTAGCGCCTACCAGCTGGCACAGAGCCTGTTCGCCCTGGGCACCGGGGGGTTGACCGGCACCGGGCTCGGCTTCGGTCGCCCCCAGGACGTGCCGTTCTCCGCCACCGACGCGATCTTCGTCGTGATCGGTGAGGAGCTCGGGCTGTTGGGCGCCACCGCGGTGCTGCTGCTCTACCTCGCGATGGCGATGCGCGGTCTGAAGATCGCCCAGACGGCACGGGACGAGTTCGCCACGCTGCTGGCCACCGGACTGACCGTGCTGATCGCCTTCCAGACGTTCGTGATCGTCGGCGGGCTCACCCGCTTGGTCCCGCTCACGGGGATCACGCTGCCCTTCGTGTCCTACGGCGGATCGTCGCTGCTGTCGAACTACCTGCTGGTGGCCCTGCTGCTGCGCATCAGCGACGAGTCGCGCGCGGCCGCGCTCGGTCGTCCCACCTCCGCCCAGCGGCGCAAGCGGGCGCGCGGATGAACCGACAGCTCGGACGGGTCGCCGCGGTGGTGCTGGTGCTGTTCGGCGCCCTGTTCGTGAACCTCAACGTGATCACCCTGCTGCAGGCCGACGAGCTGGCCAACCACCCGGCCAACCGACGGGTGATCATCCGGGAGTACGCCATCGAGCGGGGTCCGATCGTCGTCGGCGAGCAGGCCATCGCACGCAGCGTGCGGACCGAGGAGGGTCAGTACCGCTACCTGCGCACCTACCCCGAACCGGAGCTCTACGCCCACCTCACCGGCTACTACTCGATCGTGCTGCAGCGCTCGGGTCTCGAGCGGGCGCTCAACGAGGAACTGACCGGCCGCACCACCGAGGTGGTGGCGCAGAACCTCGGCGAGCTGCTCGGGGGCACCCAACGGCCCGGCAACGCGGTCGAGCTCACCATCGAGCCGCGCGTCCAGCAGGCCGCCCGTGACGCGCTCAGCGGACGTCAGGGCGCGGTGGTGGTCCTGGACCCGACGACCGGGGCCGTGCTGGCCAGCTACGCCAACCCGACCTTCGATCCCAACCCGCTGTCCAGCCACGACACCGCGGTCATCAACGAGGCCTGGGCCCCGCTGCGGGACGCTGCGGACCGTCCGTTGGTGGACCGGGCGAGAGGAGAGCTCTACCCGCCGGGTTCCGCCTTCAAGGTGCTCGTCACCGCCGCGGCCCTGGAAGCCGGCAGCGAACCCAGCCGCACGTTCCCCAACGAGCGCACCTTCGACGTCCCCCAGACCACCCAGGACATCTCCAACGCGGGGGACACGCGCTGCGGCGAAGGGGACGAGGCGACGCTGCAGACCGCGTTCGCTCGTTCCTGCAACACGGTGTTCGCACGGTTGGGCGTGGAGCTCGGTGACGAGGCGCTGGCGGCCCAGGCCGAGGCTTTCGGGTTCAACCGGAGCCCGCCGTTGGAGCTGCCCGTGGCCGCGAGCAGCATCCCAGCGGAGCAGGACGTCCCGTCGACCGCGCAGAGCGCCATCGGCCAGCGCGACGTCCGAGCCACGGTGCTGCAGATGGCGATGGTCGCCGCCACCGTGAGCAACGGGGGGCAGCTGCTGCGCCCCCACCTGGTCCAGACCGTGCGCGCACCGGATGGCGAGATCCTGCGCGGACCGGACATCGGCCGGTGGGCGGGTCCACCGGGGGATGGACGCCCCATCTCCCCGCGGACCGCGCAGCAGCTGCGCAGCCTGATGATCGATGCCGTCTCCGGGCCGGGGGCCACGGGTAGCCGCGCCGCCATCTCCGGGATCGAGGTGGGCGGCAAGACCGGCACCGCACAGACGGCACCCGGAGCGCCGTCGGTCGCGTGGTTCATCGGCTTCGCCGGTGACGGTGTGGCCGTCGCCGTCGCGGTTCCCGACGCGGACGGCAGCGGCGGCGCGATCGCCGCTCCGATCGCCCGTCAGGTCATGGTTGCGGCCGCCGGAGAGTGATCCGGTGGCGTTGCTAGCCTCGTTTGGCACCTCACACCCCTTGGAGGACGTCCGTGAGCGGAAGGCGTGTCCTGGCTGGTCGCTACGAGCTCCGCCAGGTCATCGGGCGGGGTGGGATGGCGGAGGTCCACATGGCCTACGACCAGACGCTCGGTCGCGAGGTGGCCGTCAAACTCCTGCTGGAGCGGTTCCGGGAGGATGAGACCTTCACCCGTCGGTTCCAGGACGAAGCCCGCCACGTGGCCCGTCTGAACCACCCGAACCTCGTCGCGGTCTACGACACCGGCGCGGATCAGGGGCAGCCCTACATCGTCATGGAGCTCGTCGAGGGCCGATCGCTCCAACAGGCCATCGCGGCCGGCGGCCTGACCGAGGACCGGGCACTCGAGGTCGTCGCCGACGTGTGTTCGGCGCTCAACTACGCCCACGAGCGCGGCCTGATCCATCGCGACATCAAGCCGGGCAACATCCTGATGGCCGACGACGGCTCGGTGAAGGTGACCGACTTCGGCATCGCCCGCGCGATCGACAACGAGACCGTGACCCGCACGGCCGCCGTGCTCGGGACCGCCGCCTACCTCTCCCCCGAGCAGGCCCAGGGGCTGGAGGTGGATCCCCGCAGCGATCTGTACTCCCTGGGTGTCGTGCTCTACGAGTCGCTGACGGGTCAGCAACCGTTCGCCGGCGACTCGCCGGTCACCGTGGCCTACCAGCACGTCCAGGAGCAGCCCCGCTCACCCCGTGAGCTGGATCCCGCGATCAGCCAGGCGGCAGAGGCGATCACGATGCGGGCGCTGTCGAAGAACCCGATGAACCGCTACCAGAGCGCCGGGGAGATGCGCACCGACCTCGTCAACGCCCGGGTCGGCCAGCCCGTGGCCGCTCCGGCGGTCATGCCGGCGGACCAGACGGCGCTGCTGACCGCGGATCCGAGCACCCGAGGGGTACGGACCCACGAACAGGAACGTCGCCGCCGGGGACTGGTCGCCGCGCTGCTGGTGATCCTCGGGCTCCTGGCGCTGGCCGGCGGCGCGTTCGCCCTGCTGAGCCTGCTCGCCACCGACGAGCCCCAGCTGGTCACCGTGCCCGACGTCGAAGACGAGACCCGGGCCGTCGCCGAGGAGCTGCTCGTGCGTGCCGAGCTCAGGGTCGGCACGATCAGCGAGGAGTCGAGTGACGACGTCGACGCGGGGCGGGTGATCCGCCAGGATCCCGCCCCCGACTCGGAGGCTGAGGAGGGCAGCGAGGTCGACCTGGTGATCTCCACCGGCGAGGACATCGTCGGGGTGCCACGACTGGTGGGCCTGAGCGAGAACGAGGCGTTGGCGGTGCTGCGGGAGAACGACCTCGTCCTCGGCACCACCACCGAGGAGGAGGATCCGGGCAGCGACCCCCGCACCGTGCTGGACCAGGATCCTGCCCCCGGCGACGAGGTGGCGCCCGGCAGCGCGGTGGACATCACGGTCAGCATCCCCATCGAGCAGGTGCGGGTGCCCCGGGTGGTGAACTTCTCCGAGAGCAACGCGCTCGACACGATCCGGACCGCGGAACTCGAGCCCGCGATCGCCGAGCGGGAGTTCTCCAACGCCGTCGGTGAGGGGTTCGTGATCAGCCAGTCACCGGCCCCCGGTGAACGCGTGGACCCCGGGACCACCGTGGAGATCATCATCTCGCGCGGCCCCGAGCCGGAACCCGAACCAGAGCCGGAACCCCCGCCGACCGTCGAACCGGAGCCGGAACCGGAGCCGGAACCGGAGCCGGAGCCGGAACCCGAGGATCCCGAGGAACCGGAGGAGCCGGAGGAACCCGAGGAACCCGAGGAACCGGACGGCGAGGCCTGATCCGAGCCGACGCGCTCAGGGGCCGCGGTAGCTACGGAGCCGTCGGGCCGCGGTCGCCGCGCTCCAGCGAGGTGGCCTGCCACCCCCGGCGGACGAGTGCGACGATGCCGGCCAGGCCGACCGCGAGCGCCACGGCGATCAGCCCCCGCACGATGCCGACCGGCAGCGGGGTCGGCGCGATCGGTCGCCACCACACCGCCACCGACCACAGGCCCCAGCCCAGTAGCGGGATCGCTGCGGCGTCGGTCAGCCATCCCCGGGGCGAGGACGGTCGCAGCCGAGCGAGCAGCGCCACTCCCACCGCGATCGCCGGCAGCACGATCAGCGACGGTTCCGCCTCCCCGCCCGGTGGCGCGGACACGGTGGCGACGATGCCGGCGACCAGCGCACCCAGTCCCACGGTCACCACACCGAGGCCGCGGTCCGGTGTCGGGCGCCGTCCGAGACCGACCGCGGCGGCCAGGGTCAGCGCCGCGAGCGCGATCGGCACCGCTGCCGGGGGTCCCGGCAACCACACGAGGGTGCCTTCGACCCGGGCAGGTGCCCCGTCGACGACGAGCGGGACCTCCCAGGCGAACACCTCCTGGGCCGACCCTGCCGTGGGATCGACGTCGTCGGGCAGGGTCGGCGACATGAAGTGGATGCGGTGATCGTGCCAGGCGTAGCGGCCGTTGGCCGCCACGGTCTCCCACTGCGGTGCTGCCTCGGCGTCGGCGGTGGGTGGGACCTCGACGTCGAGCGCCCCGAAGCGGGCATCGTTCAGCCACCGAGCGGGGGAACGGACGTTGACCTCGACGCGGCCATCGCCGTCGAAGCGCAGGTAGGGCTCGCCCTCGTAGCCCGGGACCTCCACCTGCTCGGCGCCCGTGACACCGAGGACCAGGTAGGTGTCACCGCCGACCACCTCGGCCCGCACCCCGGACACCGGCCCGCCGGCGGCATCGACGAGCCCGCTCACCTCCGAGCGGTAGTGGGTGGGACGCGCCGGGTCCGCCGACGCGGTCTGGGCCGGCAGGAGCAGCAGGAGACCGACCACGGCCAGCAGCACACCCCGAGACCACGGCCTCACGGCGACGTGCTGCGGTCCGCGTGCCCGCGGCCTCGTGCGGTCAACATCAGCACGGCCGCCAGGCCACCGAGGGCGGCGACCACGAGACCGACGAGCCACCTCAGGGTCGATGACCGGCCGTCACCGGTCTCGACGTCAGCACCGGACGACGCGGTGACGCTCGTGTTCCCGCCCTGCCCGATCGCGGCCTCGTCGCGCAGCTCCTGTGACTCCGACCCCGGGTCGGCGTCGGTGCCGCCGTCGCCGGCCGGCTCCTGCGGTGCCGGTCCGTCCGGCAGCTCCTCGGCGGGCGGCTGCGGTGGTGCCGGGCGGGCCGGGTCGGGCGCGGTCAGGCGGACGTTGATCGCGGGATCGTCGGCCGGCACCTCGGGGGTCCCGATCCATCGGTGGGAGCGCTCCTCACAGCCCTGGAAGACGGCGAGGTAGCCCGCCTGCCCGACCGTCCCGGTGGCGACCACGTCCAGTTCGAAGGCGGGCGCCGGTTCCGCGGTGCCGACGACGGTCCAGGTCACCACCGAGACCCGGCCGTCGGCCAGCTCGAGGTCGTGCCGGTAGGCGGGATGCTCACCGACCCGGAGCACCCGCAGCCACGACGGGACCTCGAGGGCGACCTCCAGCGTGTCCTGACCGAGACCTTCGGACTCGGAACCGCAGCCGTGGGCCAGATCGAGGGTGATGCTGGCTGCGGAGTCGATGGGGAGCTCACCGCCACCTGCCACGAACGGGTGCGCCGTCGCCGGGGTGGCGACGAGCACCGTCACGGCGAGCACCACGCTCGCCAGGGCGACGGCACGCGGCCCGTCGGGCAGCGGCCGTCGGCAGGCGGCGCGTGGTGAGGACGGCATCGCGGGCTCCGTGCGGGGCGTGTCAGGGTGCCACGGGCACGGCCACGGTGGTGGTCACCTCGGTGAACCGGTCCACCCCGGCGACCACCCGGACCTCCCACTGCCCGGCGAACGACAGGTCCTCGGTGGTGGCGATCCAGTGCCCTTCGCCGGCGACGAACGGGGTGATCCGGATCGGGCCCACACCGGCCGGCGCGTAGGTCAACTCCAGGCGGAGGTCATCGATCCGGTCGGTCGGGCGCCCGGTGGCGTCGAGGACGTAGAGGTGGAGGGTGTTGCGGCCGACCGTGTTCGGGTCCACCACCATCTCGAGCTCCAGCTCGTCGCCGAGCGCGGTGGTGGTCTCGAACAGCCCGCCGAACCCGGCCGCCTGCGCTGCGGGCTGCGTGGTCGCCAGGACACCGGTGACCAGCAGGACGCCGACGAGCAGCACCACCTCGACACGCAACGTGCGCTGCAGCTGCGCCCACGCGGCGGCCGCTCGATCGACCTGCTCGGCGGTGGTCGCCACCGCCGCCGGTTCGCGCGTCGGGTGTGGGACGGTGCTCCGCGGGGTGACGCCCGCGACGATCGCGGGTACCAGACGCCGTCGGTTGTAGGCAGCGACCCCGACGACCACCGCGACCACGGTGAGCTTGACCAGCAACGTGACGCCGTAGGCGGTGCCGAGCAGGGCGTCCGGCTGGCCCACCAGGGGCCACGCCATCGCCAGGCCACCGATGGTCAGCAACACGACCGCCCCGAGCGCCACCGTGCTGAAGCGGGCGATCACCTCCGCCGCGGCCACCGGCTCCCGCCGGGACGAGGAGCGGACGACGAGAGCGGTCACCACGACCAGGCCACCGAACCAGACCGCAGCGGCGCCGACATGCAGGAGGTCACCAGCGATCAGCAGCCAGGTCGGTGACACGCTGCGCTGATGGCCGTCGAGTGCCACCGTGCCCGCCGCACCTGCGGCGATCAGCACCGTGACCACGCCAGGGGACCGGGCCAGCAGCGCGGTGGCGAGCAGCGCCAGCAACGCGGCCCGGATGATCGTCGCCACCCCGAAGCTCGAGATGGCCGTCTCCCACCAGGCCAACCCCGACCACAGGGCTGCGAGATCGCCGGTGACCGCCACCGCCTGCACCGGGATGGCGAGCAGCGACACGGCGGCACCGGCCAGGGCTGCCGACACCGCCAGGCGACGGGCGAGCGCCCGATCCTCGCGTCGCCGCACGACCGCCCGAGCGGCGACCGCCCCGCCGGTCGCCAGCAGCAGCGCGAGGTAGCCGAGACCACGCAGTCCCTGACCCACCCGTCGGGCGGCGGCGCCCGCCCGGTCGTCGGCGATCCCGGAGAGGGTGGCCGCATCCACCTCGACGCTGTCCCCGACCGTGAAGGTCCGCACCCCTCCCACCGGGTGGCTGTCGGCCGAGACGACGCGGTAGGTCACGACGTAGCCACCATCTGGCAGCTCCGGCGGCAGCGCCACCGCCACCTGGGTCGCCTCCGCCGTCGCCACCGTGCCGAGGTCGACCCGCTGCGCAGCACCATCGAGGACACGCAGCCCACCGCTCGGCAGGGTGACGGGTTCGGTGAAGGTGAGCACGACCTCGCTGGGGGCCTCGGCCAGCACGGCCCGGTCGCTGGGCTGGCTCCCCACCAGCAGCGCGTGTGCGGCCGCCGGGGTCGAGCCGCCGGCCAGGAGGCCGGCGCCCACCAGCAGCAGGACCACGACCGGGGAGCAGCGCCACCTGGCGTGGCACGCGTCACGGGATCGGGCCACGACGGTGGGCAGGACCACGGGGGTCACGGGGGCGGGGCCATGGGCGGCTCCTCTGGGTGCTCACCCGCTGTCCTCCAGGCAGCCTGGAGGAGCGCCACCCTACCGAGCCGGTGCGGGCACCCCTCAGCGCGCGGCCAGCCGCCAACGGTCGCTGCGCAGCCCGTCGAGCACGTCGGTGACCTCGGGGTCGATCTCCAGCTCCGCGTCCTCCAGCGCCGCGTCGAGGACCACGAGGGCCTCGGCGACGCGATCGAGTTCGACCAGGAGCTGGGCGTGCTCCTGGGCGGCGGCCGCCACCTGGGCCCGGGCGGGCGGGTCCTCCAAGGTGACCTCCCCGCGTTGCCGGAGCACCTCGACCGCGGCGTCGAGGTCGCCAGCCGCCTGCAGCGCCGCGGCCTGCAGGCGCAGCGCCATGACGTGCTGCTCCGCGGTGACGACGTCGGTGGGGTCGAGCTCAGCGCTGATCTGCGCCGCCGACGCCAGGGCCTCCTCACCGCGCTCGAGCGCGAGCAGCGCCGCAGCCTGGTTGACCCGGGCCCGCACCACCTGGTCCACGGTGACGGGGTCATCGGCGTCGTGGAACCGCGCCACCAGATCGGCGTACACCGTGACCGCCGTGGCGTGATCGCCGACCGTGTCCAGGCAGATGCCGCGGTTCAACAGCGCCAAGGCGATCTCGTGCCGCTGGTCGGGGTCGTCGAGATCGGCTGGTGTGGTCGCGGCCACCGCGTAGGCCTGCGCGGCTGCGTCCAGATCGCCGAGCTCGGTCAGCAGCACCGCTCGCTCGAAGCGCGAGGTGAACAGCGATTCCCGCAGCACCGGGTCGTCCAGATCGTGCTCGTCCTGGAGGACCGCCAGCAGGGACTCGACCTCCTCCACGGCCTCCTCGAGCTCACCGGCCTCGTGGAGCTCCATCACGGCGTCGGTGCGCTGCCGTGCCTCCTGGGGGCTCACCATCGCAGCAACGCCGCGACGCCCTCGAACGCCCGTACCTGCAGCGCGGCGTCCTCCGACAACGGTGTGACCGACGCGGAGGTGGCCAACGCCGCCTCGATCATCCGCTCGACGAACAGCGGCTCCCGCGAGAAGCTCACGTCGGAGTCGGCGATCGCGCCCTCGATCCGGGCGTGCAGGGTGCCCTCGGACGAGGTGTAGCCCTCGATGGTCAGGTCATCGTCGTACAGCAGGTGTTCCACCCGTCCGGTGTTCAGGGCCTCGCACACGTTGCGGAGTCCGAGGGCCCCGGGCCCGCCGGCCAAGGCCCGCTCCCGGGCGGCCTCGACCAGCCGCACCTCGCGCTCACCGTGGACCGAGCGCAGCAGCTCCCAGGCCTGCGCCGCGATCTCCTTGGGAGCTGTCGACTCCCAGGCCTGGTCGGCGACCAGGACCCTGAGGCCATCGTGTTCGGGCACCAGGGACTGCACCTCGTTGCGCAGCTTGGGTGGTGCGGACAGCACGAGCCGGTCGATCCCTTCGGACTCAGCGCGCTGCACCACGTCCTCGAGCACCTCCTTGAGGAAGCGGTGACGGTGCTCGTCGAGACGGTCCTCGTACCCCTCGCGGTCGGCCCGGGCGTACATCGCCCGCTGCGGGTTGCTCGCCGACGGTCCCGTCGAAGGTGGGCCGAAGAGCTCCTGGTCCTTCTCGAAGCGCGCCTCCTCGACCACCTCGGCATCCCCCGTGGCCCAGCGCAGCACCCGGACCCCGGTCCGCGAGACGACCACGATCGTGGCGGGACGGCCCTCGTCGAGGGCCGCCACCAGCGGACGCACGTAGGCCGTGCCGTCGTGGATCACCCGCTCCCGGAAAGGCAGCTGCAGGGAGACCGATCGCTGTTCGCCGGAGTCGACACCGACGAACAGGGCCCGTCCCCGGCCCGGCGCCTTCGGATCGAGCAGCGCCTCCAGCGACCCGTTCAGCGCGTCCAGTCGGCGCTCGATCGCCTGGGCCGTCTCCCGGTCGCCGTCTGCGAGGCGGGACCGCAGCTGCTTGATCTGGTTGCGGAGTTCGATCGGAGCGGTCGGCTGCGGATCGGCCGCCTGTGACGGAACGTGGCCGGTGTAGAAGGAGAGGACCCCCCGCTCGTCTGCCAGCGTCAGCAGGTCCTGGATGGTGGCGTCGTCGATGTTCATCTGCCCTCGCTGCGGTCGGGGCCGCACCCAGGCTGACGCGTCGCGCCGCAGGGGCGGCTCATCACCACGAACCTATCTCCCACTCGGAGTGGATGGAAGGGCACCGGCTAGGGACACTCGACGGTGGAGCACCCTTGACAGCGGTACCGTCCGGCCATGCAGATCCGCCCCCTGCCGAGCCGGCACCTCGCTGGTGTCGAGGTTCGACTCGACGCCTCCGTCCTGGTGCTCGTCGCGTTGGTCGCGTGGGCCTTCACCGGCATCTTCCGCGCCGACCACGAGCTCCTCGTGGCGCTGGCCATGGCGATGCTCGGCTCCCTGCTGGTGGTGCTGACGACGTTGGCCCACGAGCTCGGGCACGCCCTCGAAGCACGTCACCGGGGGATGCAGGTCGAGGCCGTGACCCTGCTGCTGTTCGGCGGGGTCACCGAGATGCACGCCGAGGACCAGACCGCCCGGGACGAGCTCGCGGTCGCGATGGTGGGTCCGTGGATCAGCCTGGTGTCCGCGGCGCTGTTCGGCCTGGTGGCGACCTTCGCGGACCAGCTGTTGCCCACGAGCGTGTCGGCGTCGGTCGGGCAACTGGCCGGTGTGCTCGGGTGGTGGAACCTGCTCCTGGCCGCCTTCAACCTGGTGCCCGGCGCCCCCCTCGACGGGGGACGGGTGCTCCGGGCCCTGTTGTGGATGCTGCTCGGTGATCGCCTCCGTGCGCTGCGGGTCTCCGTGCGGGCAGGGCAGCTGATCGGCGGTGCGCTGGTCGCCTTCGGCGTGGCGACCCTGGTGCGCGGCGGCGCGCGAGCGTCGCTGGTCGCCGCTGCCCTGGTGCTGTCGGGGCTGTTCCTGGTGCGCGCCGCCGCTGCCGAACTGCGACATGCCGAGCTGAACGCCGCGCTCGAGGGTCGCCGCGTGGTGGAGTTGCTGGCGCTGCCACCGACCTCGGTGGTACCCGGTGAGGCCACCGCACACCGGCCGCCACCGCCACCGGTCGGCGGCGCACCGACGCCGGACCCAGCGGTCCCCGCGGTGACGGTCGACGACGACCTCCACACCCTGATCGAGGCCTTCCAGGGCGACCACGACGTCGTCCACATCATGTCGGACGGCCGCCAGGTCGGTTCCCTGAGCGCCGCCGAGGTGGCACGCGCGGTCGCACGACTGCGGCGTGGGGAGCCGCTGCCATGACGCGTGGGACGCTCGGCCGCCGGCTCGGCCGGGCGGCCTTCTACGCGGCGACCGCCGCGATCGTGGCCTGGGCAGCGTTCGTCGTGCCCCTGCCACTGGTCGAGTACGTGCCCGGCAACCCGACGTCGATCCCCACCCTCATCGAGATCGAGGGCGTGGAGACCTTCGATCTGGAGGGGGACATCAAGCTGCTGACGGTGTTCCTGCGGCAGCAGCCCCCGGTGCCCGCGCTCGGCGCCGTCCTGTCACCCGACCGCTCCCTGGTGCCCTACGACGAGGTCTATCCCCCCGGCACCGACCGAGGTGAGGTGCTGCGCCTGGAGCGCCAACGCTTCGCGCGCCAGTTCGAGGTCGCGGTCGCGGTCGGAGCCGAGGCCGCCGGGGTGGAGACCGACCTGGTCACCGAGGTGGTGGTCGTCCAGGTGCTGCCCGGCAGCCCGGCGAGCGGGGAGCTGTCCCCCGGGGACGTCGTGCTCGCCGTCGACGGCGACCCCCTGGCCTCGGCGGAGGAGCTCCAAGCACGCTCGCGGACGGGCCAGGCGGGTGACGAGCTGACGCTGACGGTGCGTCACGACGGTGAGCGGCGGGAGGTCACGCTCAGCCTGGCGACCTTCGGCGGGGTGCGAGATCCCCGCCTCGGGATCGCGATCCAGACGGCGGTGGACGAGGCCCGGCTGCCCTTCGAGGTATCGCTGGCCGAGGGCACCCGGATCGGCGGCCCGAGCGCAGGGCTGATGACCGCGGTGACCGTCTACGACATGCTGACCGAGGAGAGCCTCCTGCAGGGCCGCTCGATCGCCGGTACCGGCAGCCTCGATGCCGATGGGCGGGTCGGACCGGTCGGCGGCATCCCGGCGAAGCTGGTCGCCGCCGTGGACGAGGGTGCCGAGTTGGTGCTGGTGCCGGCGAGCCAGCTCCAGCTCGCCCGCGAGACCGCCCCCGAGGGCCTGGAGGTGGTCGGCGTGGCAGATCTCGAGGCAGCGCTCGCGGCGCTGCGAGCTGGGGACTAACCCGAAGCGCTGGCGGGAGCCGGGGCCACCGGTGAGCGCGCCGTTCGTGGCGCATCCTCCCGGAAGGCCACGCACCGATCGAGGAAGGTCCCGAGCAGCTGCATCCCGGCGCTGGTCAGCACGGACTCCGGGTGGAACTGGACCCCCTCCACGTCCACCTCCCGGTGGAGCAGCCCCATGATGAGCCCGTCGGAGGTCTCGGCGGTGACCTTGAGCGCTGCCGGCAGGCTGGCCCGCTCCACGATCAGCGAGTGGTACCGGGTGGCCTCGAAGGGCACGGGGAGCCCCGTGAAGACGCCCTCCCGCCGGTGGTAGATCGGTGAGGTCTTGCCGTGCATCAACACCGGTGCCCGGACCACCTCACCGCCGTAGACCTCGCCGATGCACTGATGGCCGAGACACACCCCCAGCACGGGGCGGCGGCCGGCGACGGCGCGGATCACCTCGTTGGACAGCCCCGCGTCGCCGGGATCACCCGGACCCGGCGAGATGACGATGCCCGCCGGCAGGTCCGCCAGCAGCTCCTCGATCGTGAAGGCGTCGTTACGGACCACCTCGACGACGGCACCGAGCTCCCCGAGCTCCTGGGCGAGGTTGTAGGTGAAGGAGTCGTAGTTGTCGATGATCACCAGCCGGGTCCCGGCCCGCGGCCCTGCACCGCTCGTGGCCACAGCGCTCACCTCTCCGCCAGCAGGTCCTGCAGCGCGGCGCGCGCCACCCCACCGGCATCGGTCTCGGGGATCTCGTCGACCAGCACGACGCGCTCCGGCGCGCTGCGCGGGTCGAGCTGTCCCCGAGCGTACGTGAGCAGCTCCTCCCCGCTCGGTCGCTGACGGCGTTGGCACCGCACCAGCGCGACCACCGCGCCGTCGGACGGATCGCAGGTGACCCCGGCCCGCACGACCCCGGGATGGCGCTCCAGGAGCGCCTCCACCCGCCGAGGTGCGACGAGGTGGCCGTCGGGCAGGGTGAGGACCTCGTCGCGTCGGCCGAGGTGCGTGAAGACCCCGTCGGCATCGACCGACACCAGGTCGTCGGTGAGCAACCACCCATCGACGAACCGCTCAGCGGTGGCCGCCGCGTCCTGCCAGTAGCCCGGTGAGACCTGTGGCCCGGCCAGGAGCAGCAGACCCGCTTCCCCCGGAGCGCAGAGCCGGCCGTGGTCGTGCGTGTCCACCGCGACCGCCACCGTGTCGGTGACGGGCAGTCCCATCGCCCCGGGTGTGGTGCGGCCGTACACCGGTTGCGCATGGGTGATCGGACCGGCCTCGGACACCCCGAACCCCTCCCGGACGCGGGCACCCCCCGTGCGACGCTCGAGCTCGTGCGCGGTCACCGGATCGAGGGGAGCGCCGGTCGCCAGCACCACCCGTAGCGAGGAGAGGTCGTGTCGGGTGCCCTCCGACTCGCTGAGCAACGCGGTGACGTGGGTGGGCGCGAGGACCGCCAGCGTGGCCCGGTGTCGGGTGATCGTGCGCGCCAGCCCCGCAGCGTCAGCGGACGGCACCAGTTCCACGCACGCCCCGGCGAGCATCCCGGCGAGCCAGCCGAGGATCATGGGACCGAGCGCGAGCAGGTCACCGGCGACGACCACGTGCTCCCGCCCCGCCTGGATGTCCGGGACCCACAGGCGGGCCTGGAAGGTGGAGGCGACCACGTTGGCGTGGGTCAGCACGACCGCCCGCCGGTCGTCACCCCGCCAGCGCGGGACGAGCAGGCACGGAGCCTCGATCGGGACGGGTCCGTCGCCATGGAGGGTCACCGGAGCGCTGGCCACCTCCGCCATCGCGGTCGCCAGCTCACGTACCGGACCGTCGGCACCGCGGCGACGAGGCAGGCGCACCCGCGGCAGATGGAACCGAGCCCGCGGTGCCAGCCAGCCTTCATCGGTGGTGTCCAGGGCCCAGTCGACCTCCAGTCCAGCAGCCCCCAGATCCTGGAGACGGTCGCGGGTCGCCAGCACCCCGGTGACGCCGGTGGCCTCGATGACCTCGACGGCCCGCGCCGCGGTGCGGTCCCGGTCGCTGCCCGGTGGCAGCGGGACGACGATCGCTCCGAGTCGCCAAGCCGCCAGGAGGACGACCGGGGTGGTCACGGTCGTGCCGGTGGCCACGAGCAAGCGATCGCCACGGACGACCCCGAGTTCCCGCAGCAGGGTGACGAGGTCGGCCACCCGGTCGCGCAGGGCCACGTGGGTCAGGCTCAGGTGCCCGCGACGCACGGCCACGGCCTGCGGGAAGTCCCGGACGGCATCGTCGAGCAACCGCGGTATCGGGACCTCGGGCAGGCGGTAGGACGCCGGGACACCGGGGGGGTACGCCTGGAGCCAGGGTCGGTCGACCGCGGCGAGCGGTGGAGGGCGGGACACCGGTGACCGCCTCCTCGTACCGCGCCTGCCTGGACCGTCCGAGCCTAGCCGCCGAGGGTGGGCGGTACGGTGAGGCGCCAGCGAGCAGGAGCGCGCGATCAGTACCACCTCCGGACCGCACGAGCCGCCCACCGCGCCGGCGGGCGAGCCTGCTGTCCTCACGCGGCTGCGTCGCCGGGTCGATGCGGCGCTGGACGTGGCCCTGGATGCCGCGCTGCCCGGCATCGACGAGCTCCATCCGAGCATGGCGCCCCTGACGGCCGAGTTGCGGGCCTTCATGACCGGCGGGAAGCGGATCCGGCCGGCGTTGCTGCTCCTCGGCTTCCAGGCGGCGGGCGGCCGCCAGCTGCATGCCGTCGAGGGACCCGCCCTGGCCCTGGAACTGCTGCACACCTGCGCGCTGCTCCACGACGACGTGATCGACCAGGCGCCGACGCGGCGAGGTCGTCCCAGCGTCCACCATGCGTTCGCGACGCGGCACCGCAACGAGCAGTGGCGCGGTGACCCGGAGGCGTACGGCCGCGCCGTCGCGATCCTGCTCGGCGACCTCGCGTTCGTCCAGGCCGACGCGCTGTTCCTGTCGGGCCAGGTCCCCGACCAGGTGCTGCTCACCGCCTTCCGGCGGTTCACGGTGCTGCGCGAGGAGGTCATGGCGGGCCAGGCGCTGGACCTGCACGCGGCGACGGCGCGCACCACCGATCGGGAACTGGCGTTGCAGGTCGCGACCCTCAAGTCGGGCCGGTACTCGGTGGCACGACCTCTGGAGCTCGGCGCGATCCTGGCGGGCGCGGACGCGGAGCTGCTGTCCGGGCTACACGCCTTCGGCGATCCGCTGGGCCGAGCCTTCCAGCTGGCCGACGACCTGCTGGGGGTGTTCGGCGACACGGCCACCACGGGCAAGTCCGTCTCCTCGGATCTGGCCGAGGGCAAGCGCACGCTGCTGATCGCGGAGGCCGCGCAACGCTCGGATCCGGCGGATCGGCAACGTCTGGAAGCCGCTCTCGGCGACCCGGAGCTCGACGCGCCGAGCACCCGGTGGATCCGGGAGCTGCTGGAACGCTCCGGCGCCCGGGCCGCCACCGAGCAGCAGATCCAGCGCAGCATCTCCTCGGCACGGGCCGCGCTCGCCGAGCTCCCCCTGCCGGGCGATGCGACGGCGTCCCTCGAGGCGGTCGCGGACTACCTCGGCAGCCGGAACAGCTGAGCGCCGATGGTGGGGTCCTGGGTGAGCTCCTCCACCCACGGGAACACCCAGGTGAACAGCACCACGATCCCGACCACGATCGCCAGCGCCAGCAGCACGGCCTTCAGCCACCGGCGGCCACCGCCGTCGGCCTCCTCGGGCGCCGATCCGCTCATCCCTCCACCTCGCCGACGATCTCCTCCGGCGTCGCCCCCGTGGCGGTCGAGGCGATCGGTGCACCCAGCAACTCACCCCACACGATCAGGCGTTGCGCAGCGCTCCCACGAGGATGGCAGGTGGTCAGGGTGATCGTCGGCGCTCCCGATCCCAGTGGGTCCTCTCCCACCACCCACACCGCGGTCGGTGCCACGATCCGTTGCTCGCGGTAGCCGTAGATCCACTCCCGACCCTGCCGGTCGACCACGTGGATCGTGTCACCCTCCGTGAGCTGATCGACGGACCAGAACGGTGCGCCGTAGGTGGTGCGATGGCCCGCGATCGCGAGGTTGCCCTCCCCACCGGGCCGGTCCGAGAGCGGGTAGTGGCCCGGTCCCGAACGGAGCAGCTCGAGGGTCGCGCCGCTGACCACGAACAGCGGCTCGTCGCTGACGATCGGCTCGCCATCCCGCTCGAACCACAGCGCGGCGACCGCGTCGCCGAGTTCGATCTCCTCGTCCTCGGTCGCGGCATCGGCCTCACCGGCGACCGGGGTGTCGGGCACGGTCAACGCCCAGTTCTGCTCGAGCTCGCGCTGCGCACGCTCGGTCTCGAAGCCGGTGAACCACAGCAGGTACACCACGTAGAGGAGCACGACCGCACCGCTGACGACCAGGACCCAGCCGAGGCCCCGCACCACCCGTGTCACGCGTCGTCTCCCGCCTCGCCCGACCACCGCGGGAGGGCGCGGTGGTGCCAGGGAAGGGTAACGGGCACCCAGCGTGGTGCGAGCGCGACGGGCGCTGCCCACGCCCAGCACCGCGGTCGGATCCCCACCGACCCCGCTGGGCCGGCCGGGACCGGTACGGTCCGTGGACCGGCACCATCGCGAACGAGGGATGCTGATGCCCAAGAGCAAGCACCGTCGCGGCGGCCGCAACCGGCCCCGCGCCCATCAGACCCACGCGCCCGAACGCCACCCGGATCCCTCGCCGTCGTGGTTACCCACAGCCGGCGGAGCGCTGCTCGTGGTCGGGGTCCTGGTGATCCTGCTGGGGTACCTGCCAGGGGTCCAGGACGTCACCCGGGGGTGGGTCTGGCCGGGGTCGAACTGGGGGCTGCTGGTCGGGTTCCTGCTGCTCAGCGTCGGTTTCGGTCTGCTCACCAGGTGGCGGTGAGCGTTACCTGGCGCGCCGACGTTTCGCGCGCCAGGCGCTTGGCATCGCGCGCTTGACGTCCGTTCTGGTTCTCAGAATGTGGAAAAGTTGTCCGAACATCCGTCTTCTCCACAGCCTGGTTCCACAACCCTGTGGGTGACCGTGGACACGTTCAGTTCCTGATCTCCGTCCGTTCATGCATCCGTTGGCCGCAGTGACTCGGGGCTCGTGCGGTCCCTCGGACGAGCAGGAGAAGCTCCGCGCCACACTCCTCACACCAGTACAACGTGCGCTCATCAGCCCCAACAGGGGAGGCGGTCTCCGTCTCCTCCCCGAGGTGCTTCGCATCGGTGACCAGGACCCGCAGGCTCGCGACCGACCACCGCAGCAGCACGTAGGCCAGCAGGGGCGCGAAGACCCACTGCCACCCGAAGTTGAGCCCGATCACGACGGCGATCGCGGCGACGGGGATCAGCAACAGGAGCACGGCGGCCCTCGCTTCCGGTCGGCGTGGTCCGCCGAGCCCGGACAGGGTGCCACGTCCACGTCCGAGGTGTGGGTGCGCGATCGTGCCACCGCGAGTGGCGAGGTGGTCAGGGGCGGGGCTCGGTGAGCCGGCCCGTGCGACCGCCGCGGCGAGGATCCCCCACGGCGTCGCCATCGGTGGTGACGGCGTTGACCCCGCCGAAGTAGAGGTCGCCGAGCTCCCAACGGTTCAGCGCCCAGGTGCGCTCGAGCTCGGCCAGCGCGGCCTCGTCGAACCCCGGCTCGACCTGGAGCATCGTGCCGTCCCAGTGCAGCCGCGGCGCGAGCACGGTCTCCTCCAGGGGCCGCCCGTCGTCGAGCAGACCGACCAGCACCTGGGTCAGGGCACTGCGGATCCGCTCGCTCCCACCCGAGCCGAGCGCCACCGCCGCCCCCTCGTCCGGCTCCAGGATCGTGGGCGCCATCATGGAGCCGACCCGCACCCCGGGAGGCGCCTGATGGAAGCCGCCCGGATGGAGGTCGGTCTCCCCCATGATGTTGTTCGCCAGGATGCCCGTATCACTGAGAGTGATGCCGCTGCCGCTGCCGTTCGACGTGGTCATGGCGGCGAGGTTGCCGTGCCCATCGGCGATGCTGACGTGGGTCGTCCCGCGCGCGGTCCGCGGCCGAGGAGCGGCATCCGCCGCGGACCGTTCGTCGGTCCTCGCCGTGTCCGTGCCGGCGGGCAGCACCTCGCCGCCCTGCTCCGTGGCGTCGACCCCCGACCCGAGGTGGAAGGCCGTCACCTCGGCGAGCGCGCTGGCCAGCTGGTCCAGGCGCGCTCCCGAGCCGGGCGGCCCGGCCGGGCCCGTCCGGGCGAGCCGGTCCAGCGCACGGGTGATCAGTGACCCGCCGTAGGACGGCACGGGGTTCGTCAGCACGGTCGCGCCGGCGTGCCGGAAGGTCAGTGGCGTGCGTTCCTGCACCCGGTACTCGACGAGGTCGGTCACCGTCAGGCTGCCCCCGGCAGCCTGGCTGTGGGCCGCGATCGAGCGGGCGAGCGCGGTGTCGTGGAACCCGTCGACCTCGCCATCACCGATGGCGTCCAGGAACCGCGCCAACGGCGGGTTGCGTACGACGTCGTCGTCGCCGAACGCGCGCTGCTCGGGCACGAAGAGCGCGCGAGCCTCGGGGGTCAACGAGAAGATCGGCTCGAGCAGGCGCACCACCGCCGCCTGGTCGGGGCCGAGGCGGACGCCCGCCGCCGCCAGACGCCGTGCCGGTGCCACGATCCGGGCCAGCGGGAGCCGACCGAGGCGGCGGTGGACGTGCAGGTAGCCCGGAAGACACCCGGGGACCGCGACGGAGCCGTGGCCGACGTGGAAGACCTGCTCCGCGTTGCCGAAGCGCACCGTGGCCGGCGTGAGCTCCGGCGGCGGTGTGCCAGCCGGACGACCACGCCCCGGGGTGTCGACGAAGAAGTCGAACAACACCGGTGGTCCGATGTCGGGTCGTGCCAGCAGGAAGCCACCGCCTCCAAGGCTCGAGAGACAGGGCTCGGCGACGGCTGCGGCGAACCCCGCCGCGACGGCGGCGTCGTAGGCGTTGCCACCGTCCTGCAGGACCTCGAGCGCGGCGTCGACCGTGGCCTGGTGCCCGGCAGCGACCACGGCGTCGGGCGCGCTGTGCGCCGCGTCAACCGGCACGGGAACACCTCACGAAGCGGCGTCCCCGCGCCCCGGTCGGCGCAGGGACCAGGTAGCCGCCCGCACCGGCCACCGCGATCCACACGCGGTCGAGGGCCGTCGTGGTCACCACTGCCGCCCTCCCTCGCGTTCGGCTGCCGCGCCGTCATGCAGCCTAATGGGCACGTCGCGGCCGGTACGCGGCCCCCGGCGCTGGCGCCTTCCGGGCCGGCCGGACGTGGGGTCAGGAGCCCAGCAGCTGCCACCAGACCTGCGCCAGCACGCTGATGTGGAGGAGCGTGACCGCTCCCAGCGCGACGAGGGGGACCACCAGCGCCGGGCGCACCGACGCCCGCCGCTCCGCCAGCCAGGTCAGCGCGAGCACCAGCGCCACCGACCACAGCGTGCGCAGCAGCAACCCGGGACCGATCCCGTAGGTGTCCAGCGCCGCCGCCACCATGGGGTTGGCTTCGCTGGCGATCCCGCCGGCCACCCACACGTAGGTGGCCACGCTGTCCAGCACGATCATCACGAGCAGCAGCCGGCGGACCCCGGCGACCTGGTGGCGAGGGGCGATCGCGTCGCCGAGCTGCCAGGCGATCACGACGACAGCCAGCCAACGTCGCCGACGGACCGGGTCGGCAGCGATCGCGGTCCGCCACCGCCGGCGGGCACGCTCGGCCCACGCCGGACGCGCATCCAGCAGCCGGTCGACATCAAGGGACAACGCTGACCTCTCTGTGTGTGGCGAGTGTGCCCGGTTCCCGGATCTCCGGCACCGGTATCGCCACGGCACCCTCGCCGGTGCCACGCTGGCCTACCCTGTGCAGCCGTCCGCCCGTACGACACGGACGGCGCGGGCCCGTAGCTCAGCCTGGCAGAGCGCTGCCCTTGCATGGCAGAGGTCGTCGGTTCGAATCCGATCGGGTCCACGCGTTGGCACATCACCCCGGCGTCTCGGGGAGCACCCCCCCGACACGCCTCACCGGAGGGATCACGGTGGAGACCCGACACATCGGCGCTCTGGACGTCTCGGTCGTCGGGCTCGGTTGCAACAACTTCGGCGGCCGCATCGACGCGTCGCAGACCCAGGCGGTCGTCGATGCGGCGCTGGAGGTGGGCATCACCCTGTTCGACACCGCCGACATCTACGGCGGTGGGGGTGGGTCGGAGGAGCTGCTCGGACGCGCGCTCGGCTCGCGTCGTGACCAGGTGGTCGTGGCGACGAAGTTCGGGATGGAGCTCGATCCACACCGCTCGGGCGCCCGTCCCGAGTACGTCCGCAGCGCCTGCGAGGCGAGCCTGCGACGGCTCGGGTGCGACCACATCGACCTCTACCAGCTGCACCGGCCCGACCCCGAGGTGCCGATCGCCGAGACGCTCGGCGCGCTGGACGAGCTGGTGACCGCCGGCAAGGTGCGTGAGATCGGCCACTCCAACCTCAGCGCCGAGCAGGCCGACGAGGCCGAGGCCGTGGCGGCACGCGCCGGGACCGCCCGCTTCGTGTGCGCGCAGGACCACTGGAGCCTGTTGCACGACCGGATCGAGGACGACGTCCTGCAGGCGGTCGAACGCCACGGGCTCGCGCTGCTGCCCTACTTCCCGCTGGAGTCCGGGCTCCTGACGGGCAAGTACACCTCGGGGCAGGAGCAGGACCCGGGATGGCGACTGAACACCCTGCCACAGCAGCGCCGGGCGGACTGGATCGACGAGGACCGGCTCGCCACCGCGGCCGCGCTCGAGGCCTTCGCTCACGATGCCGGTCACACCCTGCTCGAGCTGGCGATCTCGTGGCTGGCGTGCCAGGGCCCGGTCGCCTCGGTGATCGCCGGTGCGACCCGCCCGGAGCAGGTCCACGCCAACAGCGCCGCCGCCGGGTGGCGGCTGACGCGTGAGGAACTGGTCGAGGTGGACCGGCTGACGGGACGTTGAGCGCGGCACCCCCCGGCGCCGCCGTTCGCACGGTTGTCACTACGCTGCGCCGTCGCAGGCCTGCAGGGACCTAGCGTCCGCCCGCGTCCACACCACCGTTGCCGACGCCCCGTCGGCCACCGGGCAGCGGGACCGCCCCCCGCCCCGCACGCAGGAGCATCGACATGACCGCAGACCCCACGGCCTGGTCCTTCGACACGCGTCAGATCCATGCCGGCGCCGTCCCCGACCCCACGACCGGTTCCCGGGCCACGCCGATCTACCAGACGACCTCCTACGTCCTCGGGGACACCGAGCGGGCAGCCAACCTGTTCGGCCTGGCCGAGTCCGGCAACATCTACACGCGCATCATGAACCCGACGACCGACGTCGTCGAGCAGCGGGTCGCTTCGCTGGAGGGTGGGGTCGCGGCGGTGGCGGTCGCCTCGGGGCAGGCCGCGGAGACGCTGGCCGTGCTGAACCTGGCCGAGGCCGGCGCACACATCGTGTCCTCCGCCTCGCTGTACGGCGGGACCTACAACCTGTTCCGGTACACCCTGCCGAAGCTCGGGATCGAGGTCTCCTTCGTCGAGGACCCCGATGACCCTGCCGCGTGGCGGGCCGCCGTCCAACCCAACACCAAGGCCTTCTACGGCGAGTCGATCGGCAACCCCAAGATCGACATCCTCGACATCGCCACCGTCGCCGAGGTCGCCCACGAGGCCGGGGTGCCGCTGATCGTCGACAACACCGTGGCCACCCCTTACCTGATCCGTCCGCTGGAGCACGGCGCCGACATCGTCGTCCACTCGGCGACGAAGTTCCTCGGGGGGCACGGCACCGCGATCGCCGGGGTCGTGGTCGACGGCGGGCGTTTCGACTTCGGTGCTCAGGCGGCCCGCTTCCCCGGCCTGACCACGCCGGACCCCTCCTACCACGGCCTCAACTACTGGGAAGCGCTCGGCAACGCCGGCGCGGCCTACGCGATCAAGCTGCGGGTCCAGCTGCTGCGCGATCTCGGCCCGGCGCTCAGCCCGCACAACGCCTTCCTGCTGCTCCAGGGCATCGAGACCCTCAGCCTGCGCATGGACCGCCACGTGGCCAACGCCCAGCGCATCGCCGAGTGGTTGCAGAGCCACGACGCGGTCGAGCAGGTCTGGTACGCCGGCCTCGCGTCCAGCCGCTGGCACGCTGCCCAGCAGCGCTATGCCCCGCGCGGCGCGGGTGCGATCGTCTCCTTCGAACTGACCGGCGGGGTGGACGCCGGCAAGCGCTTCGTGGACGGGGTGGCGCTGTTCAGTCACCTGGCCAACATCGGCGACGTCCGCAGCCTCATCATCCACCCGGCCTCCACCACCCACTCCCAGCTCAGCCCGGAGCAACAGCTCAGCACCGGTGTCACCCCGGGCCTGGTGCGGCTGTCCGTCGGGCTCGAAGGGGTCGACGACCTGATCGCCGATCTGACGTCGGGGTTCGCGGCGGTCGCCACGTGAGCGCGGTGCCCCGGCGGTGACGAGCCTGCGCGCGACCGGTGCCTGGCGCGACGGCGACCCGATCGGGCGCCGTCGTTTCGCCACGGTCGGGGACCTCACCCTGGAGCTCGGGGGAACCCTCCCCGACGTACGGATCGCCTACGAGACCTGGGGGACACCGAACCGCAGGCGCGACAACGCCGTGCTCGTCCTGCACGCGCTGACCGGCGACAGCCACGTCGTCGGGGAGGTGGAGCCCGGCCACCCGACGCCTGGTTGGTGGCAGGGCCTGATCGGGCCGGGCTGCCCACTGGACACCGACCGGTGGTTCGTCGTGGCTCCCAACCTGCTCGGTGGCTGCCAGGGCTCGACCGGGCCGTCGTCCCTGGCACCCGATGGCAGACCGTGGGCATCGCGTTTCCCGTACCTCACGATCCGGGACCAGGTGGCCGCCGAGGTCGCGCTCACCGACCACCTCGGGATCGACACCTGGGCCGCGGTGATCGGCGGGTCGATGGGGGCGATGCGGGTCCTGGAGTGGGGGGTCTCGGAGCCCGACCGGGTGCGCGCGATCGCACCCCTGGCCGTCTCCGCCACCGCGACCGCCGACCAGATCGCGCTGCAGTCGATCCAGATCCGCGCCATCGAGGAGGACCCGCACTACCTCGGTGGTGACTACCTGCTGGCCGCCCACGAGGATCCCGCCACCCCGGGACCGCACCGGGGGTTGGCCCTGGCCCGCCGTCTGGCGCACTGGAGCTACCGCAGCCGCGAGGAGTTGGGGCTGCGGTTCGGTCGGGAACCGCAGGAGGGGGAGGACCCCATGGCCGGCGGGCGCTACGCCGTGCAGTCCTACCTCGACCACCACGGGGTGAAGCTCGCGACCCGGTTCGACGCCGCCAGCTACGTGCTGCTCACGCGGGCGATGAACGATCACGACGTCGGGCGCGGCCGTGGCGGGGTGACCGCAGCCCTCTCACGGGTGGACGCCGAGGTGCTGGTGGCGGGCGTGGACAGCGACCGGCTCTACCCGCTCCTCCAGCAGCACGCGCTGGCACACCAGCTCGGCGTGCCCGGCGACCGCGCCCATGTGATCCGCTCGCCCTACGGCCACGACGGTTTCCTGATCGAGCTCCGGCAGGTGCAGGCCCTGGTCCGGGAGCTCCTGGCCAGGGTCGCGCCGCGTTGAGGCCGGCCACGCGCTGCAGCGTGCACCGCAGCAGTGGTCACCGCAGCAGTGGTCACCGCAGCAGCGCGGTCCGGACGTGGTCCAGACGTCCGGGCGGCACCGAGTGCAGGGGCGGGGTGCACCAACGCTCGGCCAGGACGCCATCGAACTGCAGCACGGCCTTCAGCACGGCCGGGACCGAGACGCCGACCTCACCGATCCCCTGGCTCAACCGCACCAGGGCCTCCTGCAGGCGCGCCACCTCCGCTCCGGCACCCTCGGCCGCGGCCCGGTGCAGGGCCAGGACCTGGCGCAGCCGCACGTTGGCCACCGCCGTGATCGACCCGTCGACCCCGGCAGCCAGCGCGGCCGCCAGCGTCGGCGCGTGCCCAGTGAGCACGGAGAACCCGTCGACCTGCCGGGTCGCGGCGACGAACGCGGCCCGTCGGTCCGCCTGCGGCGAGGAGTCCTTCATCCCGGCCACCCGGTCGTGGTGCGCCAGCCGCTGCACGTGCGACGGGGTGAGCGAGGAACCGGTCAGCTGGGGGATGTGGTAGACGAGCGTGGGGACCGCGGAGGTGTCGGCGACCGCGAGGTGGAGGTCGGTGAGCTCGTCGGGGGTCAGCGGCTGGACGCTCGGGGGCAGGACCAGCACGAGGTCGGCCCCTGCCGCGGCCAGCCGAGCGACGTCGGCCTGCAGGCTCGCCAGGCTCGGACCCGAGGCGCCGGCCACGAGCACCGGTCGCCGGGTCTGCGCCGCCGAGTCGCGGGTCACGGCCCTGGCCACGTCAGCGTCGGGCAGCGCATCGATCGCGTCACGGGCCAGGGCGGTGACGGCCGCACGCTGGTCCGGAGCGAGCAGGCTCCCCTCGCCGGTGGAGCCGACGACCAGCACCCCGCTGGCCCCGTCGGACAGTGCCCGCCGGACCAGTGCGGGGACGGCTTCGAGGTCCAGCGTGGTCGGATCGGTCAGCGGCGTGACCAACGCCGGCAACGCCCCGGTCAGGGCTCGGGCGGCGGGGTTGGGATCACTGGTGGTCACGGGAGCTCCGAGGTGTCGGTAGCGTTGTCGACATGTTGCGCTGGTTGTTGCTGCGGGTCTACCGCATCCCACCGACGCCGACGAACCCCACGCCGGCCGATCTGGAGCTGAGCGCCGAGGACGTGGAGCTCGCGGCGGTGGACGGCACCGCGCTGCGCGGCTGGTTCCTGCCCGCTGCACCCAGCGGCGGCGCGCCGGGCCCGGCGGTGGTCGTCCTCCACGGCTGGGGCAGCGCGGCCAGCGATCTGCTGCCGGCCGCGCCGGGCCTGGTGGCCGCCGGGTTGTCCGTGCTCCTGATCGACGTCCGAGGACACGGTCGCAGTGACCCTGCCGACTTCATGTCGATGCCGCGCTTCGCCGAGGACCTCGAGGTCGCGGTCGCACGGCTGCGCGCCGACCCCCGGGTCGACCCGGACCGCATCGGCGTCATCGGCCATTCGGTCGGCGCGGGGGCCTGTTTGCTGGCGGCATCGCGCGATCCGCGCCTGGGGGCGGTCGTCGCCATCGCCGCCATGGCCCACCCGGCGGAGCTGATCCGTTCCTCGCGCGGGCTGCGGTCGGCGCCGACGTCGCTCGCCAGCCGCGTGCTCACCACGATCGAGGACACGATCGGCCACCGGTTCGATGCCTTCGCTCCGATCAACACGATCGGTCGGATCGTCGCGCCGGTGGTGGTGCTCCACGGCGACGACGACACCACGGTGCCGCCACGCGATGCGGCTCGCCTCGCCGATGCCGCTGGCGGTACAGCGCGGCTGCGGCTGGTACCCGGAGCTGGCCACCGCGCGCTCGCGCCCTTCCTCCCGCTGGTCCCGGAGCTCGCCACCTTCCTCCAGGGTGCCCTGACCGATCCGGGCCGGCCGCCGGTGACCGCAGCCGAGCGCACGTCGGTGGTGGACTAGCCTCCGAGCGTGCGAGCGAGAGGTCACCGTGTCCGCCCTGTACCGCTTCGGCTCCTCGCTGTTCCTCGCCGGGTTCCGGGCGCTGGGTGTCGATCTGCGGGTCCACGGCGCCGAGCAGCTGCCCGCCACCGGTCCCGTCGTGCTGGCCAGCAACCACATCAGCTACCTCGACTTCGCCTTCGTGATGCTCGCGCCGCCCGCGCCGCGACGCGAGGTGCGCTTCCTCGCCCGTGACGACTTCTTCCGCCACCCGGTGACCGGGTTCCTGCTGCGACAACTGGGCCAGATCCCGGTCGACGTGCACGGGGATCCGATGCAGGCGGCCGCCGCCGCACAGGCGGTCCTCGAGGACGGCGGGATCGTCGGACTCCATCCCGAGGGCACGATCAGCCCCTCCTTCGTCCCTCGCCGCGGCAAGAGTGGCGTCGTTCGCCTGGCCGACCGTGCGGACGCGCCGATCGTGCCGGTGGCCGTGTGGGGGTCGCAGCGACTGTTGACCAAGGGCAGGCCCGCCCGGCCGACGCGAGGTGCCGTGGTCATGGTGCGCTACGGGGAACCCTTCCGGCCGACGGCCCGTACCTCCGTGCTGCGGACCCGCGAGGTGATGCAGCGCATCACCGACGAGTTGGCGCGCGCCCAGGCCAGCTACCCCCAGCGTCCCGGTCCACCGCCCGACGACTGGTGGCAGCCGGCCCATCTCGGCGGCTCCGCGCCGACCCCCGAGGCGGCAGAGGCCGCGATCACGGCACAGAACGAGGCACGGCGGCGGGCGCGTGCGGCCGGCGGCGGTGCACCGCCGGGCCAGGCGGCCGACACGCCCGGTTGACACCGCGACCCAACACCACGCCGAGCGCTGAGCGCTCGGCCGAGGCGGCATATCGCCCGATGCCCCTCGCAGGACGAACCTGCAGGGTCCAACCTGTGGATGAACCTGTGGGTCTGTGGATGCTCACACCGAGGGAACTCCACAGGTGGAACCACAGGTGTGGGACTCACGCGCGCACCGCTCGTGCCCCCAAGAGGAGTACCGGACCGATGACCGCACCACGAACGGACGCGGAGGCATCGTCCCAGACGATCGTCGAGCTGCTCCAGCAGCTCGGCACCCACATGCATGCGGTCGGCAGCCGTTTCGCCGCCCGCGAATCGTTGCACGCCACCGACGTGCAGGCGCTGTCGGCACTGGCCATGGCCGGTGGCCACCTCGGTGCGGGTGAGCTCGCACGTGCCCTCGAGCTGTCGTCCGGCGCCACGACCCGTCTCATCGACCGGCTCGAACGGGTCGGGCACGTTGCCCGGTCCACCGACCCTGCGGACCGACGCCGGCGGGTGATCGCGATCACGACCTCCGCCCAGGCGACCGCAGGAGCGTTCTTCGGCTCGCTGGCGCAGACGATCGAGGAGGTGCTCGCGCCGTACAGCCCGCACGAGCGGGAGGTGCTGCGCCGGTTCCTGAGCGAGGTCGTCGCGGCGATGGAGGCGCACGGCCGCAACTGACCCCCCGACCGGGTCCGGTGCGCGGGCACCGCAGCGGTGGTCGACCGCTGGGCCGACCACCGCTGGCGGGCTGCTAGATGGAGCGGGGCTCCTCCCAGAGGGCCTCGTCGAGTTCCTGATCGCGCTTCTTCTTCATCACGAACGCGGCGACACCAGCACCGATGGCCAGGACCAGGGCGACCGGCCCCTTCTTGGAGCTCTTCTGCTGCTTGTCGTTGATCTCGTCGTTGAGGTCGTCGATACGTTCAGACGCCTGCGACTGCAGCTCCTTGCCCTTCTTCTCGGCCTTCTTGCGGAGCTGGTCGGCCTCCTTCTCGAGCTTGTCGACCTTCTTGGCGATCTTCGACTTGCCCACGTGGTCCTCCTCGCTGCTGTCTCGTCCTTGGGGATGGCGGTCGGTCACGGGCGCACCCCGATCAACCCCGACCTCTTGGGTGACCTTAGCGCTCGCCCGTCATCGCTCGCCCGGTCATCGGGACGCCATCCGTCGGTGGCGCACGGGACCATCGCCCCTTCAGGTGAGCGCCGGGGCTCCCTACCGTGATGGCCGTTGGACCCGACTCACTGTCGGTGGGTATCCGGAGGTGCGTGTATGAGCGCGCCAGTCACAGCACCAAGGACCGATGGCAGCGTCCTGCCTGCGGGCGACCTCGCCCAACTGCTCGAACTCCTGACCGATGACGGCTACGACATCATCGGTCCGACGGTCAGGGACCAGGCCATCGTGCACGGCCCGATCGAGGACGTCAGCGATCTCCCCCGGGGTTGGGGGGACGAGCAGGCGCCCGGGACCTACCGGCTGGTACGACGGGACGATGACGCGTACTTCGGCTTCGCCGTCGGCCCCTCCAGCGCGAAGCGCACCCTCTTCCCGCCGCGCCAACCACTGTGGCGCGCCGAGTCCCGCGATGACGCGAACTTCGAGATCATCGAGGCCGAGCACACCCCACCGCGACTGGCGTTGTTCGGCCTGCGTCCCTGCGAGGTGGCGGCGATCGCGGTGCAGGACCGGGTGCTGCTCCAGGGGCTGGTCGAGGACGAGGTGTACGCCGCCAACCGTGAGCAGGTGCTGCTGATCGCGGTGGAGTGTGGTGCTCCCGCGGCGACCTGCTTCTGCGCCTCGATGGGGACCGGTCCGGCACTCGAGGAGGGGGCGGACCTGATCCTGACCGAGCTGCTCGAGGGTGAGCATCGCTTCCTGGTGCGGGCCGGCACGGCGGCAGGAGAAGCGCTGCTGACGCAGCTGGCGCCCCGCGAGGCCACCAGGGAGGACCTCGAGGCCCGGACACGGCTGTTGACCGCCGCGGTCGATGGCCTCGAGCGCCGAGTGGAGACCTCCGATCTCCACGACCTGCTGCTGAGCAACCTCGAGCACCCCCGCTGGGACGCGATCGCCGAGCGCTGCCTGGCCTGCGCGAACTGCACCCTGGTCTGCCCGACCTGCTTCTGCACCACCGTCGAGGACCGCACCGACCTGGCCGGGACCGAAGCCAGCCGCGAGCGGCGGTGGGACTCCTGCTTCTCGCTGGACTTCAGCCACAACGGCCCGGCCAGCGTGCGCAACTCGACCCGGTCGCGCTACCGCCAGTGGCTGACCCACAAGCTGGCGACCTGGATCGACCAGTTCGACACCTCCGGGTGCGTGGGCTGCGGTCGTTGCCTCACCTGGTGCCCGGTCGGCATCGACCTCACCGAGGAGGTCGACGTGCTCCGTCGCACCTCCGAGGACACGACCTCCGCGCCCTGGCCCCTGGTCCCGAGCCCACTGCAGGAGGGATGATGAGCGAGCGGCAGCAGGCACTCCTGACCTCCGGCGACCCCGACACCCTGCGCGTCGCCCTCGCCGGGCATCCGTTCTGTGCCGACCTGGACGTCGAGCACGTGCGTGCCATGTCGCAGGCGGCGAGCGAGCGGGAGCTGCCCGCCGGCGGTTTCGTCCTGCGCCGCGGGCAGCCGGCCGCCGCCCTGGCCCTGCTGCTCGACGGCGACGTGTCGCTGGAGCTGACCGAACCGGGTGACGAACCGATCGTGCTGGAGACCCTGCACGGTGGCGATCCGGTCGGATGGTCCTGGCTGTTCCCCCCGCACCGCTGGGCCTTCGACGCCCGGTGCCTGACACCGGTCCGCCTGCTCCAGCTCGATGCCACGCAGCTGCGCAGGCTGATGGACGCCGACCCGGTGTTCGGCCTCGCACTCACGCAGCGCATCGGGCAGCTGGTGGTCCAGCGCCTGCAGTTCACCCGGGCCCAACTCGTCGAGATCACCCATCATGACCGCGCTTGACGTCCCCACGCAGGGCACCCTGACGAGCCGGCCGTACCAGATCACCACGGTCCGGCACCAGACCCACGACATCGTGACCATCGACGTCGCGCCCCAGCAGCACCCGATCGCCTTCCGTCCCGGCCAGTTCGACATGGTCTACGTCTACGGCGTCGGTGAGGCCGCGATCTCGATCTCCTCCGATCCCGCCACCCCGGGCCTGCTCTCGCACACGATCCGGGCCGTGGGATGGGTGACCCGGGCGCTCAACGACCTGCAGCCCGGTACCCGGATCGGGATCCGCGGCCCCTACGGCCGACCGTGGCCGCTCGAGGAGGCCGAGGGCAAGGACCTGGTCATCGTCGCCGGCGGGATCGGGCTCGCCCCGGTGCGGCCCGCGATCGTCGAGGCGTTGCGTCACCGGGAACGTTACGGCCGCATCGTGCTGCTGACCGGCGCTCGCAGCCCGCGCGACCTGGTCTTCCGCGACGACCTGGACCGTTGGCACGCTGATCGGGGCATCGACGTCCATGTGACCGTGGACAGCGCCGTGCGCGGCTGGGGCGGCCGGGTCGGGGTGGTGACCAAGCTGATCCCGCGGGTGCCCTTCGATCCGGAGAACGCGGTCATCCTGACCTGCGGCCCCGAGATCATGATGTGGTTCTCGGCCGAGGCCCTGGTCAAGCGCGGCGTCCCCCCGGAACGCATCTACGTGACGCTGGAGCGCAACATGAAGTGCGGCGTGGGGACATGCGGCCACTGCCAGCTGGGGCCCAAGTTCCTGTGCCGCGACGGGCCGGTCTTCAGCTGGCCCGAGGTCGCCGGGCTGTTGGACGTCCGCGAGCTGTGACGAGGACGAGGAGGTGAGTGCCGTGCCGGAAGGGATCGGACGACCCACGGTCGCGGTGTGGAAGTTCGCGTCCTGTGACGGCTGCCAGTTGTCACTGCTGTCGGCCGAGGACGAACTGCTCACGATCGCCGGCGAGATCGACATCGCTTACTTCCTCGAGGCCACCCGGGAGGTCAAGGACGGACCCTACGACGTCTCCCTGGTGGAGGGCTCGATCACCACCCCCGCGGACGCCGAACGCATCCGTCACATCCGCGACATCTCCACGACCCTGATCACGATCGGTGCGTGCGCCACCGCGGGCGGGATCCAGGCACTGCGCAACTTCGGCGACGTCGAGGACTTCCGCTCCCTGGTCTACGCCCGGCCGGAGTACGTCGACACCCTCGCGGACTCCACCGCCATCGCCGAGCACGTGCCGGTCGACCTCGAGCTGCGCGGCTGCCCGATCGAGACCAGCCAGCTCGTCGAGGTGATCAACGCGATCCTGGCCGGTCGCAAGCCCGTCACCCCCACGCACTCGGTCTGCGTGGAGTGCAAGCTCCGGGGCAACCTCTGCGTGGCGGTCGCACACGGCACCCCGTGTCTGGGGCCGGTCACCCAGGCCGGCTGCAACGCCCGGTGTCCGAGCTTCGACCGGGGTTGCTACGGGTGTTTCGGTCCCGCCGAGTCCCCCAACACCGCGTCGCTGGCCAGCTGGCTGGAGGATCGCTTCGCCCTGGACCACCCGGAGCTCGTCCGGCTCTTCCGGACCTTCAACGCCGACGCCCCCGCCTTCCGCGGTGAGTCCCGCCGCCACGAACCCGAGGAGGTGGCGACGTGAGCCACAGCCACGACCGCACCATCTCCGTCGAGGCGCTCGCTCGCGTCGAGGGTGAGGGCGCGATGCACGTCGAGGTGGCCGACGGCCGTGTGGAGCAGGTCCAGCTGCGCATCTACGAACCACCTCGCTTCTTCGAGGCGATGCTCAGGGGCCGGAGCTACCTCGAGCCGCCCGACATCACGGCGCGGATCTGCGGCATCTGTCCGGTGGCCTACCAGCTGTCGGCGATCAACGCGATCGAGTCGCTGTGCCGGGTCGGCACCCCCGGGGGCATCGCGCTGCCCGACGGGATCCGGCAGCTCCGGCGGCTGTTGTACTGCGGGGAGTGGATCGAGAGCCACGTGCTGCACATCTTCCTGCTCCATGCGCCCGACTTCCTGGGCTACCAGGGGGCCATCGAGATGGCAGCCGACCACCGCGACCTGGTCGAGACGGCGCTGAGGCTCCGCAAGGCCGGCAACCAGTTGCTCGAGGTGATCGGTGGACGCGCGATCCACCCGATCAACGTGCGCGTCGGTGGGTTCCACCGGGCTCCGACCCGCGCCGAGCTCGAAGCGATGGTCCCGGAGCTGCAGTGGGGACGGGACGCTGCGATCGAGGCGGCTCGTCTGGTGGCCGGCTTCACCTTCCCCGAGCTGGACCAGGGCCACACGTTCGCTTCGCTGCGCCCGGAACTCGATCGCCTGCCCCCTGGCGCCACCGGGTACCCGATCGAGGACGGGAGGCTGGTGACCACCACCGGGCTGGACATCGGCATCGAGGAGTGGCCGGAGCACTTCCACGAGGAGCACGTCGCGCACTCCACCGCCCTGCACGGCCGGATGACCGGAGGCGGCACCTACCTCGTGGGCCCCGCCGCTCGGTTCAACCTGAACGCCGACCGGCTCCCTGCGGCGATCGCCGAACTGGCCGAGGAGGTCGGCTGCGCCGAGGCGGTGACCAACCCCTTCCGCAGCATCGTGGTGCGGGCGATCGAGACCGCGTATGCCTTCGACGAGGCGCTGCGCCTGGTCGAGGCCTACGAGCGCCCCGAGGAGCCGGCGGTGCCGGTCGAGCCCGTCGCCGGTACCGGACACGGTGCCACCGAGGCGCCCCGCGGCGTCCTCTACCACCGCTACACCCTGGACGACGACGGCCTGATCACCGACGCGGTCATCGTGCCCCCGACCTCCCAGAACCAGCCCGCCATCGAGGAGGACCTCCTCGACTTCGTCCAGGCCCACCTCGAGCTGGACGACGATGCCCTGCAGTGGCAGTGCGAACAGGCGATCCGCAACTACGACCCCTGCATCTCTTGTTCGACCCACTTCCTCGACCTCACGGTGCGACGCCGATGACCGTGCTGGTGCTGGGGGTCGGCCATCCCGACCGCGGCGACGACGCGGCGGGAACCCTGGTGGCGCGGGCTCTCGACGACACCCCGGGGATCGTGGCGCGCACCGTCAGCGGCGACCCCAGCCAGCTGCTGACCGATCCGCTGTGGGACACCGCGGCACGCGTCGTGTTGGTCGACACCGTCCGGACGGGTCAGCCCCCTGGCACGGTCCAGCAGTGGTCCGGGCAACGGCTGCTCGAACACCTGCCCGCCACCGGTGGTGGCACCCACGACCTCGGGGTGGCGACCACGCTCCACCTGGCCGCCGCCCTCCAACGGCTACCGGCGACCCTCACCGTGATCGGCATCGAGGGGATCCGCTTCGAGGTCGGGCACCCACCGTGCCGTCCCGTGCGCCATGCGGCGGCAGCGGTGGCCGCGGCCCTGGTCGGCAGCCTGGACGGCACGGCTGCCAGCGCGGCGACCGAGGTCGCCGTGCGCGCCGTGGACCTAGCTGGTGGCGTCCGCGGTCCGCAGCGCCGCCACGTGGGCCTGCGTCAGGGCTGACTGCGCCTCGTCGTCGCTGATCGTCGGCGTGAGGTCGCCGCCCTGGGGCCCGTACCGCCCGAACTGCGCGTGGTTCATGCCCTCCACCTCGACCATGATCGCGCTCGGCGGGAGCAGGTCGCGACGCTCGGCGATGTCGGCGGGGGTGGCGAGGCCGTCACGGCTGCCGGACACCGACAGCACCGTCAGGTCCGTGCGGGAGGAGAGCTCCGCGCCGCCGGTGGCGAAGGAGGCCCACAGGGTCAGCCCGTCCACGCTCCCGGGCGGCTGGTCACCGAGCCAGCTGGCGGCCATCGCGCCCCCGAGGGAGTGTCCCCCCACCCACCAGCGGTCGATCTCCGGGGTGTCGCCGATCAGGTCCGCGGCGCGCGAGCGGCCGAAGATGGCGAGGTTGAGCGGCATCCGCGGGATCAGGACCAGCAGGTCGGCCTCGGCGACGATCGGCGCCCAGGTCGCCACGTAGGCCTCGCGGTGCACGCGGGCGCCGGGGTAGAAGACCACCCCCCGGGTCGGCTCGGCGTCGCTGGGACGCAGCTCCACCACCGGGCCCAGAGTCACCTCGACGGCGGGATCGCTCAGCGCGGCCTCCAACGGGCCGGGCTCGGGTGGCCGGGCCAGGCTGGCCCAGACCACGAAGGCGACGATCCCGACGATGAGCAGCCCGAGGGTGACGAGCAGGACCAACCGGATCCGGGAGCGGCGCGTCGGTGGTCGGTCCTGCCCACCCTGAGACGATGGCGGTGCCTCCTCGCCGTCATCACCTGTCGGCACCGGCGGCAACGCGGCCAGACACAGCATCAGCAGATCCTCGGCAGCTGCTCCCCGAGCGGGAGGTCCACGACGCGTCGGGCACCGATGCCGGTGCGGGCCACGACGATGCCGCGGTGGTCCTCGACCACCTCGCCGACCCGTACCGCCTCGCGGCCATGGGGGTGACTGCGCATCGCTGCCAGGACCTCGTCGGTCACCTCGGGAGCGACGACCGCGACGAGCTTGCCCTCGTTGGCCACGTGGGTCGGATCGAGGCCGAGGAACCCACAGGCTGCCGCGACGTCGCCCGGGACCGGGACATCGCGTTCCACGTACTCGATGCCCGTGTCGCCGGCCTCGGCCAGCTCGCACAGCACGGCCGCGAACCCCCCACGGGTGGCGTCGCGCAACGCCCGGACCCCGCCACCTGGTGCCGCGGCCAGCATCGTCTGGACCAGCCCGGCCAGCGGGGCGGAGTCGGTCCGCAGCTCGGTCTCGAACTCCAGGCCCTCGCGCAGGCTCATGATCGCCATGCCGTGCTGACCGATCGGGCCGCTGAGCAGGACCTGGTCGCCGGGTCGCACACGTCGCGGGCCGAGCTCGACCCCCTCGGGCACGACACCGAAGCCTGCGGTGGTGATCGTCAGGCCACCGCGGTCACGGGCCTCCACCACCTTGGTGTCACCGGTGACGAGCTGGACCTCTGCCGCCGTCGCCGCGCGACCCATGTCCTCGGCGATCCGCCCCAGCGTGGCCAGCTCGAGGCCCTCCTCGAGGACGAACGCGGTCGACAGCACGAGCGGCACCGCTCCGGTCATGGCGATGTCGTTCACGGTGCCGTTGACGGCCAGGTCACCGATGCTGCCACCGGGGAAGATGACGGGGGTGACGACGTAGCTGTCGGTGGAGAACGCCAGGCGGTCGCCACCGGTGGGCAGCGGCAGCACCACGGCGTCGTGGGAGGGATCGTCGACACCACCACCGAACGCCGGGCGGAACAGATGCTCGATCAGCTCGCTCGACAGACGGCCGCCGCCGCCGTGTCCGGTGACGATCCGCTCGTGGTCACGCAAGGGGAGGGGGCAACTCCAGGCCCCGGCGGCGACGCTGGTCACGACCTCGGTCTCGCTGGTCACGCTCGCACCTTCTCCGGCACGTCCAGCCGGCGGTACTGGTAGTAGGCCGCGCAGGCCCCCTCAGAGGACACCATGGTGGCGCCGAGCGGCTTGCGCGGCGTGCAGGTGGTGCCGAACTGCTCACATTCGTTCGGTTTGATCAGCCCCTGCAGCACCTCACCGGAGCGGCACAAGGGTGACTCCTCGACGTGGAGGTCCTGGACCTCGAAGCGGTGCTCGGCGTCGAACTCGCGGTACCGAGGGGACAGCCGCCAACCGCTGGCCGGGATGACGCCGATCCCCCGCCAGGGACGGTCGCACACCTCGAAGACGTCGGCCAGCACCGCCTGTGCGGCCGGGTTGCCCCCCGCCTGCACCGCCCGGGGGTAGGCGTTCTCCACCTCGGCGCGGCCCTGCTCCAGCTGCAGCAACGCCCGGCGGATCCCCTCGAGGACGTCCAGCGGCTCGAACCCGGTCACCACGATCGGGACGTCGAAGCGCGCCACCAGCGGCTCGTACTCGGCGGTGCCCATCACGACGTTGACGTGCCCGGCGGCGAGGTAGGCGTTGACCTGGGTGTCCGGCGAGGAAGCGATGGCCGCGATCGCGGGGGGCACGAGCACGTGGCTGACCAGCATCGAGAAGTTGGTCAGTCCGCGCCGCTTGGCCTCGACCACCGTCATCGCGTTGGCCGGCGCGGTGGTCTCGAACCCGATACCGAAGAAGACGACCTCCTTGTCCGGGTTGTCCGCGGCGATCCGGACCGCGTCCAGCGGTGAGTACACGACCCGGACATCGCCGCCGTTCGAGCGGATCTGGAACAGATCGTGGTGGCTGCCGGGTACCCGCAGCATGTCGCCGAAGGAGCAGAAGATCGTGTCGTTGCGGGCCGCGATCGCCAGCGCCTTGTCGATCGTCTCCAGCGGGGTGACGCAGACGGGGCACCCGGGGCCGTGGATCAGACGCACCTGCTCGGGCAGCAGCTGATCGATGCCGTTGCGCACGATCGAGTGGGTCTGTCCGCCACACACCTCCATCAGGGCCCAGGGCCGGGTGACGATCCGTTCGATGTCCTCGAACTGCTGTCTGGCGAGCTCGGGATCGTTGAACTCGTCGAGGTACTTCACGCGTCATCTCCTCCGGTCACCGACCGGGAGCCCGCGAGCGGATCGCCACCGCGTGCAGCTCCGGCCACGGGGTCCGGCGCCGGCGCCACATCAGCGGGTTCCTCACCGAGCTCCTCGGCGAGGTTGCCGATCGAGCGGATCAGCTCGAGCGTCTCCAGTGCCGAGGCCTCGTCGATCCGTGTGATCGCGAACCCGACGTGGACCAGGGTGTAGTCACCCACCTCCGCCTCCGGCAGGTAGGCCAGGCAGACGTCCTTGCGGATCCCGCCGAAGTCCACGGAGGCCATCGGCGTGCCCTGCTCGTCACGGATCGCCTCGATCCGTCCGGGAACCCCCAGACACATCGTCGTTCCTTCCGTCATCACTGGTCGGTGCGGGTCGGTCGGCTACGGGTCGGTCAGGTGCGGGTCAGTCGGGTGCGGGTCGGCCGTCCACAGCGACACCACCGTCGGGCAGCCGTGCGGCGACGACGGCCAACTGCCCGTAGGCCAGCCCGCCGTCGTTCGCGGGCACCAGGCGGTGGGTCAGCACGCTGTGACCTCGCTGCTCCAGTCGTGTCCGTGTGCGGGTCGTCAGCCAGGCGTTCTGGAACACCCCGCCGGTCAAGCCCACCGTACGGGTTCCACCGTCCGCTGCCACCTGATCGGCGACCGCGGTGATCACCGCGGCGACGGCGAGGTGGAACCCGGCCGCGATCGCGGAGCGGTCGACCCCGGCGAGCACGTCGGCGACGACCGCCCGCAGCACCGGCCCGGGATCGAGCACGAGGGGTCCGAGTCGGCCCCCTGCCGGGTCAGCCGCTGTGGTGGCTGGCCCGGTCGCCCCACCGCCGGCGGCATGGGGAGCACGGAGCACGAAGCGGTAGCAAGGGGCGTGCTCGTCAGCGTTGCCGCCCTGGCTCCAGGCGTCGGCCAGCCACTCGAGCTCGATGGCGGCCTGTCCCTCGTAGGTGATCCGCTGTCGCACGCCGAGCAGCGCACTGACCGCGTCGAAGAGCCGACCGGCCGAGGAGGTGGGCACGCAGGCGACGTCGCGCTCGAGTTGCCGGCGCAGCAGGTCCCGCTCACTGCTCGTCAGCGCCGCGACGCAGGGCAACCCCTCGTCCCAGACGATCCCTGCGGCCCACAGGTGCGCCAACGCCATCCGAGCCGGGTTGGTGACGGCGGAGTCCCCGCCTGGCAGGGGCACGGCAGCGAGGTGGGCGGTGCGGGCGGCGGCCGCCTGGCTGGCCAGCAGCACCTCGCCGCCCCACATGGTGTGATCGGTGCCGTAACCCGTGCCGTCGAAGGCGACGATCAGCGCCACCTCGTCGGGTGCGAGGCCGTGCTCCGCCAACAACGCGGCCGCGTGGGCATGGTGATGCTGGACGGGTTGGAGCCGCTCCCGGTGGTGCCGTCGCGCCCAGGCATGGGTCGCGTAGGACGGGTGGGGATCCACCGCGACGTGCTCGGGCTCGACCTGGAAGAACGCGGTCAGCTGCTCGGTGGTCCGCTCGAACGCCTCCAGGGTCTCCAACGCCCCGAGATCGCCGATGTGCTGGCTGAGCCAGGCCTGCTGGCCGCTGGCCACGCCGACGGTGTTCTTCAGCTCCGCACCGACCGCGAGCAGGGCAGGGGCGTGGCCCGGCAGGCGCAGCGGCAACGGAGCGTCGCCGCGCGAGCGCCGCAGCGGCACCACCTCGCCGTCGATCTCGCGGACGACACCGTCGTCGCAGGGCACGTGGATCGGTCGGTCGTGGAGCAGGAACCCGTCCACCAGCGGCTGCAGACGGTCGTGGGCATCGCCGTCGTCGAAGCAGATGGGCTCGCCGCTGACGTTGCCGCTGGTCATCACGAGCACCCTCGGCACGATCCTCGTGCCGTCGGGCTGTGGAGCGAGGAGCAGCTCGTGCAGCGGTGACGACGGGAGCATGACCCCGAGCCAGGGGTTGCCGGGGGCCACCTCGTCCGCCACCGCCAGCGCGTCGGACGGCCGTGGCACGTCCGCCCCCGTGCGCCGCCGGACCAGCACCACCGGGCGCTGTGGGGAGGTCAACGCCGCCAGTTCGCGCTCGCTGCACACCGCGATGGTCCGAGCCGCCTCGACGTCGGCGACCATCACCGCGAAGGGTTTGTCCGGGCGCTGCTTGCGGCGGCGCAGCAGCCCGACGGCCGAGGGTGCCGTGGCATCACACGCCAGGTGGAAGCCACCGACGCCCTTGACCGCGATCGTGCCACCCTCGGCCAGGCACCGCTGGGCGGCAGCCAGTGCGGGCTCGGTGCCGGTGACCGGTCCAGCGCCTTCGGGGTCGTCACGTCCGCGCCGGACGGTCGCGTGGAGACCAGCGGCACCTGCGACCGGCTCGTAGCGCAGCGTCGGACCACAATCGGGGCAGGCGATCGGCTGGGCGTGGAAGCGTCGGTCGGTGGGATCGTGGTACTCGCTGCGGCAGGCATCGCACATCACGAACCCGGCCATGGTCGTCGCCGGGCGGTCGTAGGGCAGCGACCGCACGATCGTGAAGCGGGGCCCGCAGTTGGTGCAGGTGGTGAACGCGTGCCGGTAGCGGCGATCGCTGGGGTCGAACAGCTCGCTCCGGCAGTCGTCACAGATGGCGATGTCGGCAGGCACGAGCGTCGCGATGGGCCCACCGACCGGGCTCGCGACGATCCGGAAGGACCCGTCGTCGTCGAGGGACGGTGGCATCGGCGTCACCTCGACGTCGTGGACGCGAGCCAGCACGGGTGCGTCCTGCCGGACGCGCACGAGGAAGGCATCGACGGCGGCGGTGGGTCCTGCCACCTCGACGAACACCCCGGCGGCGTCGTTGCCCACGTGACCGGCCAGGCCGAGCTCACCGGCCAGCCGGTGCACGAACGGCCGGAAGCCAACGCCCTGCACGACGCCGGAGATCCGCACCTGGAGGCGGGTCCGCGTCGCGGGCATCGGCGCTCCCCTCCATCCGCGCCCGGGGATCACCGCGCCGACCGGGGCCACACGATGGGCCCGGCTCAGCCGGTGCGGGCGGCTGCAGGCTGCAGGCTGCAGTCTCACCGGTTCGTGGTACCCCCGCAAGGTCTCACGGCCCTGATGCGAGGATCGGAGTGCCCGGCCGCACCGCGCGAGATCCGGCCGGTGCCGGCATCACGGCGCTGTCGACGACTCCAGCTACCCGGCCCGGTCGTAGCGCCAGCTGTAGTCCTCGTTCGTCGTCGTGCCATCCGGGTAGGTGATGGTCCGTCCGCAGTCGACCCGGAAGGACGCACCCCGATACGCGTACGGCTGCCCGATCCGGCTGTCGACCTCCGCCCACGGCAGGCTGACGAAGCTGACGGTCACCGACTCCGAACTGTGATCGGTGACGATCGTGATCGGGTGCGGCGAGTCGTTGGTCACGACGACGTCGAGCACCTCCCACGCCAGGGTCGCCTCACGGCACATCGGGTAGCGCTCGAAGTAGATGCTGTGCTGGCGGAACTCGTCGAGCTGGATCCCGGAGAACCATGCAGCGTTGACGAAGGTGGTCCCCATCTGGCTCACACCGCCACCGACCACGCTGATGAGCTGACCATCGTCGTCGATGAAACCGTCCTCGACGAAGCCGCGTGCGCGCGTCCGTTGCCCGATCCCCTGGTTGAGCGAGTAGGTGTCTCCGGGCCCGATCACGTCACCGTCGATGTAGTCCGCCGCGAGGCCGATGTTGATGTTGCGATCCTGACCCGGCACGAGGGGGGTGGTGAAGCTGGAGACGACCTGTGCGACGGGCTCCGGGTCTGGCTCCGGCTCCGGCTCCGGCTCCGGCTCGAAGGGACGGCCGTAGCGGTAGTCGAGGTCGGCGGGGCCACCATCGTTGGTCATCCGCAACAGGAACCGTGCCTCCCGCCGGACCCCGACGCTGGCCGCCCCACTGTCGTTCCAGTCCCCCGACAGCGCACGGTCATCGTCGCGGCCGTAGTCGAAGACGACGTCGGCATCGCCCCCGGAGTTGCTGTTGCGCAGGTAGAACGTGCCGCCCCGACGCACGCCGAGCGTCTCGACCCCATCGCCGTCCCAGTCACCGACGACCACCTCGTCATCGTCGCGGCCGTAGTCGAAGACGACGTCGGCATCGCCCCCGGAGTTGCTGTTGCGCAGGTAGAACGTGCCGCCCCGACGCACGCCGAGCGTCTCGACCCCATCGCCGTCCCAGTCACCGACGACCACCTCGTCATCGTCGCGGCCGTAGTCGAAGACCACGTCCGCATCGCCCCCGGAGTTGCTGTTGCGCAGGTAGGAGGTGCGGCCCCGGCGCACCGCCACGGTCGTACGGCCATCGGCGTCCCAGTCGCCGACGAGCGGG
>JAWLDJ010000002.1:0-79858 GCA_041686695.1 Nitriliruptoraceae bacterium | reverse complement strand
GCCGGTCGAGATCGTCGAGGTGATGGCGGCCCACGGGTTCGCGTGGGGCGGCGAGTGGCCCGTGCCCGACGGCATGCACTTCGAACTCGTCGTCGACCGCTCGCCCCGGACCGGCTGAACGGCTCCTCGGCCGTGCACCGAGCACCGGGGTCAGTGCGGCCCCTGCTCGAGGGGACGCGCCGCCCGCAGCACACCGGCCACCCGCTGTGCCGTCGGATGCGTCGGCAGATCGTCCAGCAGGACCGGGAGCGGGAGGCACCAGTTGTCGGGCCGCTGGCTGGCGTCGGTGCCCGGCACGTTGATCCGATGGGTCGTGCCCAGCGCATCCTCGAGCTGGGTGACGACCACGTCACAGCCGGCGCCGCCGAGCAACCGAGCCGCACCCAGGCACGCCTCCTCCACGCTCGCCTGCTCCGGGATGCCGGCACGCCGCGCCAGGTCGCCGCGCATCCGCTCGATGCGCTCCTCATCGACGTGCGCGCCCACCTCACGCAGGACCTCGAGCTCCGCGCGGGTCCACAGGCCACCGACCGACGGCAGGTCGTGGGTGGAGATCGACCCCAGACCACGACGGTCCCAGAGGGCGGGCTCCTCGTCCTCGAACCACAGCACCCGGTAGCGGAGCATGCCGCGACCGACCAGTTCCTCACGGACGCCGTCCATCACGGTGCCGAGGTCCTCACCGACCACGTAGGCCCCCGCCCGGTGCGCTTCCAGGGCCAGGATGTCGAGCAGCGCCTTGCGGTCCTGGGAGACGTAGGTGCCAGAGCGCGGGCCCGCCGGGGGGATCCAGAACAGCCGGAACAGGCCCAGCACGTGGTCGATCCGCAGCGCCGCGGAGTGCCGGAAGGCGGAGCGCAAGGTCTCGATGAAGGGCCGGTAGGCCACCTGCCTGAGCTTCCAGGGGACGAACGCGGGAACCAGCCAGTCCTGTCCCTCGGGCCCGAGCTCGTCGGGCGGTGCCCCGACCGTGGTGTCGGTGGCGAACACCTCCTGCCACTCCCAGGCGTCCGCTCCCTCCGGGTCCACCCCGATCGGCAGATCGCGCATCAGGGGAGCCGCCGCCCCCGCCGCGCGCAGCTGTTCATCGAGCAGCCACTGGACCCACCGGTGGAAGCGCACCCGATCCGCGTGGGCCTCGGCGGCCGCCGCGACCGCCGGTGCCTGCGGGTCGCGCAGCTCCTGTGGCCAGCGCCGGAACCCACCGCCGTGGAGCTCGCTGAGCAGCTCGAAGGTGGCGAAGCGGGTCAGCGACGCGCCCTGCTCCGCGACGAACGCCTCGAAGCCCGGATCCGTCTCCTGCTGCCCCTGCAGCTCCCAGAGCTGCTCGAGCGCCGCCATCTTGGCGTCGACGACGCGAGCGCGGTCGATCCGCTGACCGTCACCGCGGGCCAGGGCCGCCAGCCGCTCGAGCTCCTCGGCACCCAGCTGCTCGATCCCGGGGAGCCGGTCGACGGCCAGGTAGAGGGGGTCACGGAAGCGGCGTGAGGACGGGAAGTAGGGGCTGTCCTCCCGGTCGAGTTCGTTGACGACCGCGTCCACCGGGTTGACCAGCAGCGTGCGTGCTCCCTGCTGCACGGACCAGGTCGCCAACCGGTGCAGGTCGTCGAGGTCACCGACCCCCCAGCTGCGTGCGGAACGGACCGAGTACAGCTGCAGCGACCAGCCCCAGATCCGCTCCGGGTGTGCGGGGGCGATCCCGGGGCTCGAGATGATCGTGGTGGTGACGCCATCGTCCCGGTGGAGCCGGTGGTAGCCGAGCGGCAGCTCGGCCGGCAGCGGACCATCGACCCGCAGCCGGCTGCCGTCCTCGAGCTCGAGCTCGCCCGACGGCACCCATTGCCCCCGGTGCGGACCGGTCACGAGCACGGCGTCGCGGCCATCGGGCACGGGCTCCCCGGGCGCCACGTCCATGGCCGCCAGCAGCTGCGCGGCCGCGTCCTCGCTCAGCTGGTAGTGGTTGCCGAACGCATCGTGGTAGGAGGTCCAGATCCCGAGCGCCTCGAGCTGTTGCTGGTCCACGCCATCACTCCTTCAGGTAGAGCGCGACCGGGAAGCCGGCCAGCAGCGAGGTGACCCGGTGGCGACCGCCCCCCACGCGTCGACCCGCGAGCACGTCGTGGTAGGTGCCCTCGGGTAGGCACAGTTGGGTGTCGCCGAGGTCGAGCGCGGCGGCCGTGCCCTTCAGCTGCCCGATGCGGCAGGGCGTGATCGCCACGACCGCGCCGCCGCGCACGCAGGCCCACACCTCGCGTGCCTGCTGACCGGTGGCCACCAGGGGCGCGTAGCTGGCGCCCGGGCCGAGCAGCTCGGGGTGCTCGCGCCGCAGCCGGAGCGCCTGCCGGGTCACCCACAGCTTCGCCCGACCGTCCCCGAGGTCCGCCAGCAGTTCGGCGGCGAGCTCCGGTGACGGCTGCCGACCGGCCAGCTCACTCGCCAACGCGGCCAGACGGTCGTGATCCACCGGGCGCCGGTTGTCGGGGTCGACCAGGGACCGGTTCCACACCTCGGTGCCCTGGTAGGTGTCGGGGACGCCCGGTGCGGTCAGCTTGGTGACGGTCATCGCCAGTGACGTCACGGCACCGAGCCGATCGATCTCGGCGACCGCCTCCTCGACGATGGCCACCAACGCGGGTTCCTCGGTCAACGCCGTGGCGTAGCGTTCGAGCGCCGCCTCGTAGTCGGTGTCCGGGGTGAGCCAGTCCGTGGCCTCCTTGCCCTCGCGCGCCGCCTTGACCAGGTAGGCCCCCAGCCGCTCGGCGTCGATCGGCCACGCGCCGACCACGGTCTGCCAGGCGAGGTGCTCGTGCACCGGGAGCGGCCACATGGCCGGGGTCGCGGCGGTGTTCTCGTCGGTCCTGCTGCGGGCCCCGGCGGCCGACGATCGCAGACGGTCCACCGTCGCCACCCACCAGCCGGGACGCTGGGCCAGCACGGCCAGACGTGCGCGGACGTCCTCGCTGCGCTTGGTGTCGTGGCTGGTGGACAGGCGCATCGTCGCCGGGCGGTGCGCGGCCACCTCGAGGTCGAGGCCATGGAGCTCGGCGACCGAGGTTCCGACCTCGGCCGGATCGGCGCCGACCTCGTTGACGGCCGTACAGCGCAGGTCGCGGTACAGGACGGTGTCCTCGAAGCCCTTGGCGATCGCCGGACCGGTCAGCTGCTGGAAGGCGGTGACGAAGGCGATGCTGGCAGCGTCCGCGGCCCCGCTCGTCAGCACGTCGGCCAGGTCGGTCATCGCCGCGGCCAGCGCGGGCGCACGGGCCCGACCGTGGGCCAGGGCCTGGGCGACGACCGCGGCGTCACGCCGATCGACCGGGGCCGCCCCCGGCCGGAGGTAGGTGCGGTAGACGGGCCAGGCCACCAGCAGTTCGGTGAGCGCGGCCGTCAGCTCGGCGCGGTCGCGCGCGACCACGGCCGCCGCCAGCTCGGTCAGGCGCGCGTGCTCGGCACCGAAGAGCGCATCGAGCGCCGCACGCTTGGCCTCGTCGACGAGGTGCCCCCGGTGGATCGCGGAGCCCGTCAGGCGGGCCTGGAGGTCGTCGAGGATCGGGCCGGCCGCCGGATCGAGGTGCAGGCCGAGCGTCGCCGCGGCGAACTCGTAGCCGACGGTGCCGGCCACCGGCCACTCGGAGCGGAACCGCTCCCCGTGCTCGAGGATCTTCTCGACCACGAGGTAGGCGTCGTCACCCACGGCGCGGCGCAGATCCGCGAGGTAGCCGACCGGGTCGGCCAGGCCGTCGGGATGGTCGATGCGCAACCCGTCGAGGGTGCCGTCCGCCACCAGCGGCAGGATCGCCGCATGGACGTCCGCGAACACCGCGGGATCCTCCACCCGCACCGCGCCGAGCGTGTCGATGTCGAAGAAGCGACGGTGATCGAGCTCCTGGTTGGCGCGGCGCCAGAAACCCAACCGGTAGTGCTGGCGGTCGAGCAGGTCACGGAACCGCGCCCGGTCATCCCGGCAGGTGGCGACCGTGGTGGCCACGTCGTCGGCGTCGAACCCGGCGTCCGCGAGGGTCCCGGGGGCGACGGGCCAAGCGTGCTCGTAGTAGACGACGCGCCAGGCGGGATCGCGGTCGTCGTCCACGTGGGCGAGTTGGAGCACGTCCTGCTCCAGCGCTGCGGCCAGCGGCTCACCGAGTTCGGGCACGAGCAGCGTGGGCTGGCCGTGGGCCCCCGGCCGCCAGTGCACATCGAAGTGCCGGCCGTAGCGCCCCTCGGGGCCATGGGTCAGCACGTCCCACCACCACGGGTTGTCGGGACTGACGAGCCCCACGTGGTTGGGGACGATGTCCAGCACCAACCCGAGGCCGGCTGCGTGTGCGGCGGTGGCCAGGGCGCGCAACCCGGACCGACCACCCAGACTCTCGCGGATCCGGCCCGGATCGATCACGTCGTAGCCGTGCATGGACCCGGGGACCGCCTCCAGACACGGCGACAGGTAGAGGTGGCTGATGCCCAGCTCGGCCAGACGGGGCACGATCCGCTCGGCATCGGCGAAGGTGAAGTCGTCGTGGAGTTGCAGCCGGTAGGTGGACAGCACCGGCCGTGTGAGCGGACCGGTGCCGACCGGCCGGGCGGCGGGTGCCTCCGCCGCCACGGTCATGTGGATCCCCCGGTGTCCTCGCGCAGCAGGACGATGCCCCGGGCCGGCACCGTGCGCTCATCACCGAGGCTCAGTTCCTCGCGCTCGTCGTCGGGCTCGCGCAGACGGGGCTCGTCGGTGTCGAGCACCACGACGAAGGGCGCTCTCGGTCCCTCGCTCGGCAACCGGAAGGTCAGCTCCTCGTAGTGCGCGTTGATCATCAGCAGGAACGAATCGTCCTCCACCAACGAGCCCCGCTCGTCGGCGCTGGCCAGTCCTGCTCCGTTCAGGAAGATCTGCAGCGACTTGGCGAACCCGGTCTCCCAGTGCTCGTCGGACATCAGCTCGCCATCCGGGGTGAGCCACGCGATGTCACTGAAGCGCTCGCCGCGCACCGCCCGCCCCTCGAAGAAGCGCTTCCGGCGGAACACCGGATGCTCGGTCCGGAGCCGGACCAGTCCCTGGGTCCAGGCCAGCAGGTCCTCATCGATCTCGGACCAGTCGAACCAGGAGATCTCGTTGTCCTGGGCGTAGCCGTTGTTGTTGCCCCCCTGGGTCCGCCCGAACTCGTCGCCACCGAGCACCATCGGCACCCCCTGGCTGAGCAGCAGGGTCGTCAGCAGGTTGCGCTGCTGGCGGGCCCGCAGGCGCAACACCGCCGGGTCGGTGGTCTCGCCCTCGACCCCGCAGTTCCACGACCGATTGTCGTCGGTGCCGTCCTGGTTGTCCTCACCGTTGGCCTCGTTGTGCTTGTCGTTGTAGGAGACCAGATCGCGCAGGGTGAACCCGTCGTGTGCGGTGACGAAGTTGATCGAGGCGCTGGGCCGGCGCCGGTCCGACTGGTAGAGGTCGCTGGAGCCGGTGAACCGCGCCGCGAACTCGGGCACGGTCTCGTCCACGCCGCGCCAGAAGTCCCGCACGGTGTCGCGGTAGCGGCCGTTCCACTCCGACCACAGCGGCGGGAAGTTGCCGACCTGGTAGCCACCCTCACCGATGTCCCAGGGCTCGGCGATCAGCTTGACCTGGCTGATCACCGGATCCTGCTGGATCACCTCGAAGAAGGTGGACAGCCGGTCGACGTCATGGAGTTCCCGCGCCAGGGTGGACGCCAGGTCGAAGCGGAAGCCGTCGACGTGCATCTCCTCGACCCAGTACCGCAGGCTGTCCATGATCATCTGGAGCACGTGGGGGTGGCGCATGTTCATGGAGTTGCCGGTGCCCGTGTAGTCCATGTAATAGCGGGGGTCGTCGTCCATCAACCGGTAGTAGGCCGGGTTGTCGAACCCCTTCAGGCTGACCGTGGGCCCGAGGTGGTTGCCCTCCGCGGTGTGGTTGTAGACCACGTCGAGGATCACCTCGATGCCGGCTTCGTGCAGCGTGCGCACCATCCGTTTGAACTCCGGGACCACCCGTTCGGCCTCCACGGAGGCGTAGGTGTGGTGCGGCGCGAAGTAGGCGATCGAGTTGTACCCCCAGTAGTTGGACAGCCCCTGCTCGATCAGGTGGTGCTCCGAGATGTAGCGGTGCACGGGCAGCAGCTCGATCGCGGTGACCCCGAGCTCGGTCAGGTGCTGGACGACCGCGGGGTGCGCGAGCCCGGAGTAGGTCCCGCGTTGGTGCTCCGGCACCGCTGGATGCCGCATCGTCAGGCCCTTGACGTGCGCCTCGTAGATCACCGTCTCGCTCCACGAGTTGCGGGGCGGACGATCGTTGCCCCACTCGAAGAAGGACTGGGTGACGACGCTGCGGGGCACGTAGCGCGCGGAGTTCTTGGTGTTCTTCGGCCCGTCGGGGTTGCCGAAGCGGTAGCCGAAGATCGCCTCGTCCCAGGTGAGATCGCCCACCACGGTCTTGGCGTAGGGGTCGAGCAGCAGCTTGTACGGGTTGCACCTCAGCCCCCGGGCCGGCTCGTAGGGCCCGTGCACCCGGTAGCCGTACCGTGTCCCGGGGGCGACGTCCGGGGCGTAGCCGTGCCACACCGCGCCGGTCACCTCGGGCAGCGCGATCCGCTCCTCGCGCGTCTTGGTGTGGAAGATGCACAACTCGACCTTGTCGGCCACCTCCGAGAAGACCGAGAAGTTGGTGCCGTAGCCGTCGAAGCTCGCACCCAGCGGGTAGGGACGTCCGGGCCACAGTTCGGTGCTCATCGCTCGTGCCTCTCGATCGTGTCGGGACGCACGAGCACGCGCACGCTCCTGCGGGTCAGTGGCACGCGCAGCTGCGCTCCGTGCTGCTGCGGCGCCCCGGCCGGGTCGACCCCGTCGTGCTGCCGTGCCGCGGTGGAGAAGCGCTCCTCCCACGGCCCGGGCGCATGGGCGAGCACCACCTCGACGTCCTCGGGCTCGACGTTGATCGCCACCACCACCGCGCCCAGGGGGCTTTCGCGGTGCAGGGCGATCGCCTGGGCACCGGGCACCAGGACGGCAGTCACGTCGTGGCCGCTGGGGTCGTGCAGCACCGGCAGCCGCCGGCGCAGCGCGATCAGGTCCCGGTACAGCTCGAACATGGCCTGGTGCTCGGCTCCGTCGCGGGCGAGGGAGAGGTCCAGGGTGGAGGCCCGGAAGGTCTCCTCGGCCTGCGGGTCCGGCACCTGCCCCTGCCACGCGAACCCGGCGAACTCCTCGCGGCGACCGGTGCGCACCGCCTCGACCAGGTCCTGGTCGGTGTGGGAGACGAAGTACCGGAACGGCGCCGGCTCGGCGTACTCCTCCCCCATCCACAGCATCGGCACGAACGGCGCCGTCAGCAACGCCGCGGCGGCGACCTCGAGGCCGCCGCGGTCGGTCAGGGTCGTGAGGCGCTCCCCCAGCATCCGGTTGCCCACCTGATCGTGGTTCTGGACGCAGACCACGAAGCGGTCGTAGGGGACGTCCCGGGCGGGGCGCCCGACCGTGCGCCGGCGGTAGGCCGAGTAGCGGCCCGCGTGCACGTAGCGGTCCCGCAGCATCGGCACGAGGTCCGGCAGGCCGTCGTGATCGACGTAGTAGCCGTCCTGCTCACCGGTCAGGCCCACGTGGACGGCATGGTGGAAGTCGTCGGCCCACTGGGCGTCCATGCCGTACCCGCCGGCGGCGACGTCACGGACCAGCCGCGGATCGCACAGGTCGGACTCGGCGATCACGTGGACCGGCTTGCCGAGCCGGGCGCCCTCGGCCTTCACCGCGGTCGTGAACGCCTCCAACAGGTGCACCGCCGAGGTGTCGACGATGCCGTGGACCGCATCGAGCCGGAACCCATCGAGATGGAGCTCGCGCACGCAGGCGATGCCATGCTCGATGACCCACCGCCGCACGGCATCGGCGTGCTCGAGGTCGGTGTTCAGCGCCTGTCCCCAGGGGGTGCCACGCTGGTCGGTGAGGTACGGCCCGAAGTCGTCGAGGTGGTTGCCCTCGGGGCCGATGTGGTTGTAGACCACGTCGAGCCAGACCGCCAGGCCCCGCTCGTGCGCGGCAGCCACCAACCGGCGCAACCCGTCGGGACCGCCGTAGGTGTTCTGCACCGCGTAGGGCAGCACGCCGTCGTAGCCCCAGTTGCGACCGCCCGAGAACTGCCACACCGGCAGCAGCTCGATGGTGGTCACGCCGAGCTCGACGAGGTGGTCGAGGTGCTCGGCCACGGCATCGAAGGTCCCCTCGGGCGTGAAGGTGCCGACGTGGAGCTCGTAGACGACCTGCTCGTGGAGCGGCCGTGCCCGGAATGCGCCATCGGTCCAGGCGAAGGCCTGCCAGTCGTCGATCGCGGAGGGGCCGGCAGGGCCCTCCGGCTGCCAGCGGGAGGCCGGATCGGCACGATCCACGGTGCTGCCGTCCTCGCGGTGCAACCGGAAGCGGTAGCGCGTCCCCGGCGTCACCCCCTCCAGCTCGCCCACGAACCAGCCTCGCGCCCGAGCACCGAGACCGACGGTGCGCTCGCCCGCACCGGGCTCCAGCACCACCTCGACCGCGACGGCTCGGGGTGCCCACACGGTGACGCCGGCCCGACCCCCGCCGAGCCAGGTCACGCCGAGCCCCGGCGCCTGCCCCGCGGCGGTGTCGGCGGGCTCGGCGACCACGACCCCCGTCGCGGGGCCCGGTGGGGATGGCGGAACGGGAGGGACCGTGGTCACGTCGCCACCTCGATCGCGGCGGGAGCGGCGGGAGCGGAGGGGACGGCGACGTCCAGGGCGACCGCAGCCCGGGTGAGCTCCTCCAGCCACCGGACCGCCGCGGCGTCGCCGGCCGTGGCGCGACGCACGAGCCTGGCATGGTGCTCGGTGACCAGCCGCCAGATGACGTCCTGCGCGGCGGTGAGGTCCACCTCGAAGGGCACCAGGTTCACCACCTCGATCAGGTCACGGACCCGCTGGAGCGTGCCGACGTGGCGCGGCTCGAAGGTGGTCAGGGGTTCGGAGCCGTCGGCGACCAGCCGGCTCACGCGTCCGGCGATGCGTGCGATCGAGGTGGACAGGGTGTGGGCCAGCCCGTCGGTGTCCAGGGTCACACCGAAGCGGGCCGCTTCCGCCAGCAGGTCCTCGACCCGCGCGGGATCCGGTCCCGAGGTACCGAGCTGGGTCGCCAGCTCGGCGTTGAGCACGACCTCGGCAGCGCTGCGCAGCGGGGCGGGCAGTTCGGCATCCAGCTCGCTGAGGTAGCGCATGAGGGGCGCGCGGCCCCGGAAGATGGCCCGGTAGGACGCCTCGACCTCCTCCATGGTCGCCGTCAGCACCCGGTCCAGGATGCGGCGCTGCTCGTCGCGGAACAGGTCCCGCAACGAGAACGACTCACCCTCGAAGTGGTGATCGATCGCCCGGATCACCGCCGGGAAGTCGGCCGTCTGGAAGTGGCCCTCGAAGATCGCCATGAGCTCGGCGTAGGTCACGTCATCACCGCGCAGCCGGACCCCGCACACGAAGCTGTGATCACCGAGGTGCAGGACGGCGTACTCGAAGGCGGCCTCGTCCCGGGTCACCAGTGACCGCACCATGACCCGGCCCGTACCGAGCTGGGCCCGCCCCGCCCGGGAGCGCACGTCATCCTCGTGCTCGACCTCGTAGGCCCCGACCCGCTCCAGCTCGCCGAAGGGCTGCGACAGGCTCGCGATGGCGAAGTGGGCCGCGACGTGCTCGAACCCCGTGATGCCGGGTCGGACCTGCTGCTCGTAGATCGCGCGGGCATCGTCGTAACGCGGGTCGTTGGACGGCGCGCGCGCGAGCTGGGCGAGGAAGCCGGCCTCGAGGTCGTCCCGACCGGTCAGCTGCCGGGAGAGCTGCAGCGCCCGAGCGGCGTAGCGCAGCACCTGCACCGGCTCCGGACGGGCGAGGTCCTCGAAGAACCAGCCACAGCTGGTGTACATCAGCATCGCGTGCCGCTGCAGCTCGAGCAGCTGCAGCGCACGGACGGTCTGGGCCTCGTCCAGCGGGGCCAGCTGATGCCGGGCGAGGAAGGACGCCAGGCCCGCCTCGCGATCGAGCACCACCTCGATGTAGTCGTCACGGGCCGCCCAGGGGTCGACGAAGAGCTCGGCGCCGTAGGTCTCGAAGCGCTCGGCCAGTGCGACACGCAGATCGTCCAGCGCCGCCCGGAGGGGGGCGCGCCACCGTGTGTGCTGGCCGGGCAGGGCTCCGCAACCGCAGTCCGAGCGCCAGCGCTCCACACCGTGGGCGCAGCTCCAGGAGCTGTCCTGGATCACCTCGGCATCGTGGGTCGGTGGGAACCGCTCCAGGTAGGCGCCGTAGTTGGTCAGCTCCACGTCATCGCGGGCGTCCAGGCGCTCCAACGCGGCGGCCAGCGCCATCTCGCCGTGGCGGTGGTGGTGCCCGTAGGACTCGCCGTCGGTCGCGATGTGGGCGAGCTGCGGTCCCGCCCGGTGGCTGAAGCCCTCCAGCAGCCGATCAGCGAGGCGACGCCCGTCCGCCAGCAGGCCCTCGAAGGCGACGGCCTGGGAGATCGGCCCGTCGTAGAAGAAGACCGCGATGCTGCGTCCCGAGGCGAGCGGGACCCGGTAGGGCATGGTCGGGTCCACCCGTCCCCCGCTGACGTCCGTCCAGGTGGACTGGCCTCGGAGCCGGACCCGCGCGGCCTGGTAGGGCGAGAGGACCGTGAACCGGATGCCCTCGGCGGCCAGCAGCTCCAGGGTGGTGTCGTCGACCGCCGTCTCCGCCAGCCACATGCCCTCGGGTGGGCGGCCGAAGCGGTGGGTGAAGTCACGGATGCCCCACAGCACCTGGGTGCGCGCATCCCGTGGCGTGGCCAGGGGCATGATCGCGTGGTTGTACACCTGCGCCAGGGCCGAGCCGTGTCCGTCGAACCGGTCCCGGCTCTGGACGTCGGCCGCCAGGATCGCGGCGTAGGTCGCGGGGGCCGCCACCTCCATCCACGACAGCAGGGTGGGGCCGACGTTGAAGCTGATGCGCGCGTAGTTGTTCACCAACTGGGTGATGCGGCCGTGCCGATCGAGGATGCGTGCCCGGGTGTTCGGGTCGTAGCACTCAGCGGTGATGCGCTCGTTCCAGTCGTGGAACGGGTAGGCCTCGTCCTGCTGTTCGACGACCTCCAGCCACGGGTTCTCCCGTGGCGGCTGATAGAAGTGCCCGTGCACACAGATGAAGCGGTCCACACGTGCTCCGGCGAGAGGCGTCGAGGGCGGCAGGACGGAAGGCGCCACCGACAGGCGGCGCCGAGGTCCGACCCTAGAGACTACGGCACCGGCTGTTCACCGGTCATCGGGCAGGAACACCTCGACCGACAGCGGTGGCAGGGTCAGCACCGCGGAGTGCGAACGGCCGTGGAAGGGGTGCGGCAGGGCGTCGATCCCACCGAGGTTGCCCGTTCCCGAGCCGCCGTACTCCATCGCGTCGCCGTTGAAGGCCTCGCGCCAGTGCCCACCGCGGGGCAGCCCCACCCGGTAGTTCTCCCGGGTCATGGGCGTGAAGTTGGCCACGACCAGCGCGGCCGAGCCGTCCCGGGCCCGCCTGAGGTAGCTGATCACCGAGGCCTGCCAGTCGCTGCCGTCGAGCCACTCGAAGCCGAAGGGCTCGCTGTCGCCCTCGTGCAGCGCCGGGGTCTGGCGGTACAGGGTCGCGAGATCCTTCACGCAGTGCAGCAGCTGACGGTGGAGCGGGTCGCCCTCGAACAGGTGCCAGTCCAGGGACCGCTCGTGCGCCCACTCGGACCACTGCCCGAACTCCGAGCCCATGAACAGCAGCTTCTTGCCCGGGGTGGTGAACATGTAGCCGTAGAGCGTCCGAAGGTTCGCGAACCGCTGCCAGGTGTCGCCGGGCATCTTGCCGATCAGCGACCCCTTGCCGTGCACCACCTCGTCGTGGGACAGGGGCAGGCAGTAGTTCTCCGAGTAGGCGTAGATCGAGCGGAAGGTGAGCTGGTCGTGGTGGTACTTGCGGTGGATGGGATCGTGCTGGACGTAGGACAGGGTGTCGTGCATCCAGCCCATGTCCCACTTGAACCCGAAGCCGAGCCCGCCGAGGTAGGTCGGGCGGGAGACCATGGGCCAGGAGGTCGACTCCTCGGCGTAGGTCTGCACGTCCGGGAAGCGCTGGAACACCTCGAGGTTGAAGCGTCGCAGGAACTCGATCGCCTCCAGGTTCTCGTTGCCACCGTGGATGTTGGGGACCCACTCGCCGTCCTTACGGGAGTAGTCGAGGTAGAGCATCGAGGCGACCGCATCCACCCGCAGCCCGTCGACGTGGTACTCCTCGAGCCAGAACATCGCCGAGGACAGCAGGAAGGCGACCACCTCGGGACGGCCGAAGTTGAAGATGTAGCTCGACCAGTCCGGATGGAAGCCCTGCCGCGGGTCGGCGTGCTCGTACAGGTGGGTCCCGTCGAAGCTGCCGAGCGCGAACTCATCGGTCGGGAAGTGGCTCGGCACCCAGTCCAGGATGACACCGATGCCCGCCTGGTGGAGCCGGTCGATGAGCTGCTTGAGGTCCTGGGGCGTGCCGTACCGGGAGGTGGGGGCGAAGAAGCCCGTGCACTGGTAGCCCCACGAGCCGTAGAAGGGATGCTCCATCACGGGCAGGAACTCCACGTGGGTGAAGCCCATCGCCTGCACGTGGTAGATCAGCGGCTCGGCGAGCTCCTGGTAGGTCATCGGTCGCGTCCCGTGACCGTCGTCGGCGCGGCGCCAGGAGCCGAGGTGGAGCTCGTAGATCGCGACCGGGGCGTCGAGCCGCTGGCTGCTCCCGCGGGTCCGCATCCACTCGTCGTCGCCCCACCGGTAGTCGAGGTCCCAGACCTTCGAGGCGGTCAGCGGCGGCGTCTCGGTGTGGACGGCGTAGGGATCGGCCTTGTCCACCGCCCGGCCGCCCTGGTGGGAGACGATGTGGAACTTGTAGCCGTCGCCGGCCTTGGCACCGGGGACGAACGCCTCCCAGATGCCCGACACGCCCCGGGCAGCCATGCGGCCCTCCACCGAGCCAGCGTCCCAGCCGTTGAAGTCCCCGATGACGGTGATCTCGCGGGCGTTGGGTGCCCACACCGCGAAGTGCACCCCCGGCACCCCGTCGGCATCGATGGTCGGGTGCGCCCCGAGCTTCTCCCACAACCTGAGGTGCGTGCCCTCGTTGAACAGGAACAGGTCGTCGTCGGTGATCAGTGAGGTTGCCAGCGTCATCGTGTCGCCTCTCTCTCGAGGACCTGTGCGATCCCGGCCAGCGGGATCCCCACCCACGCGGGGCGGTTGTTCATCTCGTAACCCAGCTCGTAGACCGCCTTCTCGACCAGGAACGCATCGAGCAGCAGACGCAGGTGCTCGGGCTCGTCGGGGACGAAGGGCTGGTCCGCGGCCACCGCCAGGTAGCCGTCCAGGAACGCGGCGCTGACCCAGGTCAGCCACCGGTCGAGCCAGGCGGTCAGCAGCCCGTGGTTCGGGTGATCGGGGGTGACCAGGCCGCGGTCGACCTGCTCACGCAGCGTGGAGGAGGTGGCGTACTGCAGGGACCGCAGCATCCCGGCCACGTCCCGCAGCGCGGACCGCTTCAGCCGCCGCTCCCCCAGCGCCCGCGCGGGTTCGCCCTCGAAGTCGATGATGGCGAAGTCACGCCCGGTGAAGAGCACCTGCCCGAGGTGGTAGTCCCCGTGGGTACGGATCCGGGTGGCGGTGATCGGCTCGGCCGTCAACGCCTTGAGCCGTTCCAGCAGCTGTTCCTCGCACCCGACGATGCGCTGCACCTCGGCGGCGGTGTCGGGGTCGGTGAGACGCTGGGCCTCCCGGCCGGCGGCTCTGAGCCCGAGCCGCACGGCGTTGCGCATCGACTGGTAGAGACTGCGCTGGCTGAGCCGGGTCATCGGCTCGGGGGTGAAGGCCGGATCGCCCTGGTCGTCGGAGAGGGCGACGTGGAGCTCGGCCGTGCGCTGCCCCAGCAACCGGGCGTTGGCCAGGAAGGGGCCGATCGACACGTGCGCCCGCTCGGGGAGTCCGCCACGCGCCATCGCCAGACCGAGCGGGTCCCCCTCGTACTTGAGCTGGGGAGGCTCGGCGCCCTCGGGATCGGAGACGACGCGCTCCGCGAACCGCCCGAGCTCGTCGAGGGTCTGCGACCATGCATCCCCCTCGTTGGGGACGAAGCGCTGGAAGATCGCCAGCGTGCGCAGCGCCGGCGATCCCTCCACCTCGACGTCCAACGAGCCGATGACCGCGGGCACCTGCTCGAAGCCCTCGAGGTGGGCGCCCACCTCGACGTCGGGGCTGATGCCCTCCTCGAGGCGACGCAGCACCTTCATCAGCATCACCTCGCCGAACAGCACCGAGGTGTTGGACTGCTCGCCGCGCAGCAGGTGCGGCTCGAGCTCGCCGCCGTCGACGGACCGCTCGAACGCCGAGGTGCGGGCGCCGAGCAACGCCACCTGCGCTCCCTCGTGCCGGCGACGCTTGGCCATGGTCTGGTGCAGTGCCTGCTGCGCCGACTCGTCGGTCAGCGCGTCGATGAGGACCCCGGAGCTGGCCTTGGCCCCCTGGCCCTTGACGGTCGCGAGCACCGCACCCGGTTGCACGGCCAGGAGGCGACCGGCCTCCTCCCCCTCGGCGAAGGTGACGGGCACCACGTAGGACTCGGGCTCCCCGTCGACGTACTCCACCTCCACGATCAGCACCTGCAGGACCGGTCGCTGCTTCGGGCCGACGGGGATCGTGTGGACGATGCTCGCGCTGCGCACACGGCGCGACTTGCCGCCGAACCACCGTTGGCGTTGCAGGACATCGGGCAGGATCGCCTCCAGCCGCCGCTTCCCGGGGCCACGCAGCAGCGCGGTCCACTCACCAGAGACGGTGACCTCCGGCAGTGGCATCTCGCCCTCCTCGACGTGGACGCCCCCAGCGAACTCCGGCAGCTTGGACAGCAGCACCTGCGCGGGGTCGCGCTCCAGGGCGAACCACAGGTACTGGTAGGGCCCGAGCGTGAGCAGGTAGGGCTGCTCGGTGATCCGGGGGAAGGTGGTCCGACCGAGCATCTCCACGGGGAAGCGGCCGGCCTGGTCAGAGAGGTCGAGCTCGCAGGCCTGGGCGTAGCGCGACAGGTTCGCCACGACGAGCACCTGCTCCTCGCGGTCGGTGTCGGGATCGGTCCAGGTGCGCGTGAACGCCAGGACCTTGGCGTTGTCGGGGGTGAGCATCGTCAGATCGCCGCGCCCGAACACGTGGTGGCGCTTGCGCAACGCGATCATGCGCTTCATCCACCACAGCAGGCTGCGCGGGTTGTTCTGCTGCGCCTCGACGTTCAGTGACTCGACGTGGTACTCGGGGTCGATGATCAGCGGCAGGAACAGCTTCTGCGGGTTCGCGCGGGAGAAGCCACCGTTGCGGTCGCTCGACCACTGCATGGGGGTCCGCACCCCGTTGCGGTCACCGAGGTAGACGTTGTCGCCCATGCCGATCTCGTCCCCGTAGTACAGGATCGGGGTCCCCGGCAGGCTGAACAGCAGCGAGTTCATCAGCTCGATCAGCCGGCGGTCGTTGCCCAGCAGCGGGGCGAGGCGACGTCGGATGCCCAGGTTGACCCGCATGTCGTGCTCGCGGGCGTAGGCGCGGTACATGTAGTCGCGTTCCTCGTCGGTGACCATCTCGAGGGTGAGCTCGTCGTGGTTGCGCAGGAAGATGCCCCACTGGCTCTCCTGAGGGATCTGCGGCGTCTGCTGCAGGATGTCCACGATCGGGAACCGGTCCTCCTGCGCCACGGCCATGAACAGCCGCGGCATCAGGGGGAAGTGGAAGTTCATGTGGCACTCGTCGCCGTCCCCGAAGTAGGCCGCGGCATCCTCCGGCCACTGGTTGGCCTCGGCCAGGAACATCCGGCCGGGATGCCGGTCGAGGTGACGGCGCAGCTCCTTGAGGAAGTCGTGGGTCTCGGGCAGGTTCTCGCCGTTGGTGCCGTCGCGGACGAACAGGTACGGGATCGCGTCCAGGCGCATGCCGTCCACGCCGGTCTCCGCCCAGAAGTCCAGCACGTCCTTGACGGCCTGCTGGACGTCGGGCGAGTCGAAGTTGAGGTCCGGCTGGTGGTGGAAGAAGCGGTGCCAGTAGTACTGCTGCGCCTCGCCGTGCCAGGTCCAGTTGGAAGCCTCGAAGTCCTCGAAGATGATCCGGACGTCCTGCCACCGCTCGGGGGTGTCCGACCAGACGTAGAAGTCGCGCTCCGGGCTGCCCGGCGGGGCCTTGACCGCGCGCTGGAACCAGGCGTGCTGGTCGGAGGTGTGGTTGATCACCAGCTCGGTGATGACCTTGAGCCCCCGGGCGTGCGCCTCCTGGACGAAGCGCTTGAACTGGCGCATCGTGCCGTAGTCGCGGTTGATCGTGGTGTAGTCGGCGATGTCGTAGCCGTCGTCACGACCGGGCGAGGGGTAGAACGGCAGGAGCCACAACGCGGTCACGCCGAGGTCCTGCAGGTAGTCGAGCTTGGCCGTCAACCCCGGGAAGTCACCGATGCCGTCCCCGTTGGCGTCGAAGAAGGCCCGCACGTGCAGCTCGTAGATGACCGCATCCTTGTACCACTGCGGGTCGTCGGGGATGCGGGATCCGTCGGGGGTCATACGGGGGCGGCCTCCTGGCGCGCCGGGGCGCTCGGTGGGTGTCGTGGTGCCGTCGTTCGCCGGTGGGCAACGCGACACGGTGGTCGTCGGGCCGGGGTCGACAGCTGCCGTGGTGCGGCGGTGGAGACGTCGGGGTGCGACCCGTCTGGGGCGTCAGGGGGTGGTGTCATGGTCGTGCTCGTCACGTGGCGGCACCCGCACCTCGAAGATGTGCGCCGGGGTCACGTGGGGGTGCAGCTCGACGTAGTTCTCGGGCCCGGACCAGTGGAAGGTGCCCCCGCCGAACACGTCGCGCAGCTCGAAGTGGTCGGTCCCGGCCTCCAGACCGAGAGCCTCGAGGTCGAGCCAGGTCGTGCCCACCTGGGTCTGGTGGGGATCGAGGTTGACGATCACGAGCACGGTGTCGAGGCCGGAGCGGTCGGTCTTGGAGTAGGCGAGCAGCTGGTCGTTCTTGATCTCGTGGAAGGTCAGGGTGTGGTCCTGCTGGAGCGCGGGGTGGGCGTGGCGGATCGAGTTGACCAGCCGGATCACCTCGGCCAACGACCAGGGTTGCTGGTCGGCATCCCAGGTCTTGATCTCGTACTTCTCGTTGTCGAGGTACTCCTCGGCGCCGGGCCGTGCCTCGGACCACATCAGTTCGAAGGCCGGACCGTACATCCCGTAGTTGGCGGTCAGGGTGGCGGCGAGCACCAGGCGCTGCACGAACATCGCACGACCGCCGTGCTGCAGCTGGTCGGTGAGGATGTCGGGGGTGTTGGGCCACGAGTTCGGCCGGAAGAAGTCGGCGACCTCGGTGTGGAACAGCTCCGTGTAGTACTCCTGGATCTCCTGCTTGTGTCGACGCCAGGTGAAGTAGGTGTAGGAGTGGTTGAAGCCGCGCATCGCCAGCTCGTACATGACCTTCGGCCGTGTGAAGGCCTCGGCCAGGAAGATGCACTCGGGGTGCTCGGCCTTGAGCTCACCGAGGCACCACTCCCAGAACGGGAAGGACTTGGTGTGGGGGTTGTCGACCCGGAAGATGCGGATCCCCTCGGCGATCCAGTGGTCGAACACCCCCTTGAGCGCCTCCCACAGCCCCTCGACGTCACTGGTCTCGAAGTCGATCGGGTAGATGTCCTGGTACTTCTTCGGCGGGTTCTCCGCGTACTGGATCGAGCCGTCCGGCCGGCGCTTGAACCACTCCGGGTGCTCGCTGACCCAGGGATGGTCGGGGGCGCACTGGAAGGCGATGTCGAGCGCGAGCTCCATCCCGCGCTCCTGGCATGCGGCGACCAGGGCGCGCAGATCCTCGATGGTCCCGAGCTCGGGGTGGATGTCGAGGTGGCCACCCTCGGGACCACCGACCGCCCAGGGCGAACCCGGATCGTCCAGGCTGGCGCCCACCAGGTTGTTGCGTCCCTTGCGGTAGGCCCGACCGATCGGGTGGATCGGCGGCAGGTACAGCACGTCGAAGCCCATGGAGGCCACGTGGTCCAGCCGGTCGATCACGTCACGCAGGGTGCCGTGGCGACCGGGCTCGGGCGACGCCGAGCGTGGGAACAGCTCGTACCAGGTCGAGAACGCCGCACGTTCGCGATCGACCTCCACCTCGTAGATCGCGGAACGCACCCGGTGGGCCCGCGGGTCGTGCCGACGACCGAGCTCGACCACCTCCTCGGAGGTGCCGCGCTCGGCCCGGGCCGCAGCATCGAGCTCGATGTCGGTGAGCGCGGCCGCGATCTCCTTGAGACGCTGCTTGTCGGGGCCCTTGGTCTCCTTGGCACGCCGCCTGAGCAGCTGCGCCCCGACCGCCAGGTCGATCTCCTCCAGGGTCCCGGCCACCGTCTTGGTCCGGGTGTCACGGATCCAGGTGGCGAGGTGGTCGACCCAGGCCAGGACCCGGAAGCGGTGCCGCCCGAGGGAGGCCGGCGTGAAGGACCCGCTCCAGACGTCGTTGACCACGTAGTGCAGCGGGATCTCCTCCCACCCCTCGTCACCGACCGCCCGGAACTGCGCCACGGCCGCCAGGACGTCGTGGGAATCGCCCACGATGTCAGCGGTGACCTCGACCGGCCGTCCGATGACCGCCTTGGCCGGGTAGCGGCCGGCCAGCACGCTCGGCCGGACGCGCTGGATGCTGGCGCGCTGGGGGGTCGGTGCGGTCACGGTCGCCTCCGGTGTCGTGCTCGTGAGCGCTCTCCGCTCGCACAGTGCACGTTAGTGGTGTCGTCTGGGCGCCGTCGGGTCTGAAGGCCGGCCATCCGTCGGTAGCGCGGCGTCCGGGAACACACCGCGCGGTGGCGCGGCGTCCGGGAACCCACCGTGGGCACCGGTGGCCGACCCGCACCTCCCGCGATCACCGCGACCAGCGCAGGCTCGTCCCGATCACGCGGACCGGCGCAGCGGGCGACCGCGGCGCCCCCGGGGAGGCGTCGATCAGGACGCGGCCAGCCGCGAGGCCGCCAGGAGCTCGTCCGCGGCCCGGTAGGGGTCGAGCTCGCGGCGCTCGACGCGCTGTGACAGCTGTTCGAGCAGGCCGTCCTCGCCCTCCTCGAGACGGGCGAACGTCCGCCGGGTCGACTCGAGCGCGAGCTCTCGGACCAGGTGGCGGGCGCGTGCCTGACGGCGTTCAGCGCCGATCCCGTGCGTGGCGAGGAACCTCGTGTGGTCCTCGATCGCCGCCACCAGCTCGACCACGCCCTCGGCCCGCACCGCCACCGTGCGCAGGATCGGCGGCCACCAGGACGGCTCGCCGTCCTCGGGCGCCAGCGCGTGGCCCATCTCCAGCATGCCCTGCAGCTCCGAGGCCAGGCGTCCGGCCCCGCCGGCGTCGGCCTTGTTGATCACGAAGAGGTCGGCGACCTCGAGGATGCCGGCCTTCGCGGCCTGCACACCGTCACCCATGCCGGGGGCCAGAGCGATCACGGTGGTGTCGGCGGTCGCGGCGATCTCCACCTCGGACTGCCCGACGCCGACGGTCTCGATGATGACGTCGTCGAACCCGGCGGCATCCAGGACCAGTACGGCCTGGGGGGTCGCGAAGGACAGGCCACCGAGGTGGCCCCGGGAGGCCATGGAGCGGATGAACACGCCGGCATCGGCGTGGTGCCCCTGCATCCGGATCCGATCACCGAGCAGGGCACCGCCGGTGAACGGTGACGATGGATCCACCGCGAGCACGGCCACGCTGCGCCCGGCACCCCTGAGCTCGGTGGCGATCGCGTCGGTCAGGGTCGACTTGCCAACGCCGGGCGAGCCGCTGACACCCAGCACCCGGGCCGACCCGGCGAGGGGGTGCAGTGCCCTGACCACGTGACGCAGCTGCTCGGGGCTGCCATCCTCGACGACGGTGAGCAGGCGCGCCAGCGCACGTCGCTCGCCACGCTCGAGACCGGTGACCAGCGCGTCCAGATCGGGGGTCACGCTCAGGCCTCGACGGTCACGGCGTCGCCCTGGCCCCCTCCACCACACAGCGCCGCGGCACCGGAGCCGCCCCCGCGGCGCCGGAGCTCGTTGATGAGGGAGACGACGATCCGCGCGCCGGAGCACCCGATCGGGTGCCCGAGGGCGACGCCACCACCGTTGACGTTGATCCGGTCCTCGTCCAGCGCCAGCTCACGCGCCGAGGCGATCGCCACCGACGCGAACGCCTCGTTGATCTCGTACAGGTCGAAGCCGGACGGGTCGGCGCCGGTGCGGGCCGCCGCCGCCCGGATCGCGCCGGCAGGCTGCAGGTGCAGTGACGGGTCCGGACCAGCCACGGTGCCCCAGGAGGTGATGGTGGCGAGCACCTCGAGGCCGTGGCGTTCGGCGGCATCGCGGCTGGCCAGCACCAGGGCAGCGGCGCCGTCCGAGATCTGGGAGGCGTTGCCCGCCGTGATCGTGCCCTCGCGGGTGAAGGCCGGCCGGAGCTTGCCGAGCGAGGCGGCGGTGGTGCCCTCCCGGATGCCCTCGTCGCGGTCGACGACCACCGGATCGCCCTTGCGCTGGGGGACCTCGATGGGGGTGACCTCACCCTCGAAGGCTCCGGACGCCCAGGCCGCCGCCGCCCGCTCGTGGGACCGGGCCGACCACTCGTCCTGCTGTTCCCGCGAGATCGCCAGGTCCTTGGAGCGCTGGTAGTCGTCGGTGGCGAGCCCCATGGCGCAGCTGTCGAACGCACACGTCAGTCCGTCGTGCATCATCACGTCGGTGAGGGTCCCGTCCCCCATGCGGTACCCGAAACGGGCCTTGTCGAGCAGGTACGGCGCGGTGGACATGGACTCCATGCCGCCCGCGACCACCATCTCGAAGTCACCGACGCGGATCAGGTCGCGGGCGCGGCTGATCGCGGTCATCCCCGACAGGCAGACCTTGTTGATCGTCTCGGCAGCGACCCCCATGTCGATGCCCGCGTCGACCGCAGCCTGGCGAGAGGTGATCTGCCCCTGCCCGGCCTGCAGGACGTGGCCCATGACCACGTACTCGACGGCGGCCGCATCCAGCCCGGCGTGGGCCAGCGCTCCGGCGATGGCGTGCCCGCCCAACTGCGTGGCCCGGAGACCGGCGAGCCCGCCCCCGAAACGTCCCATCGGCGTCCTGGCGTACCCGACGACCACCACATCCTGCATCGGAGGCTCCTCTCCCGGTGTGACTCGAGCCTACGCGGGCGGTCCGTCGGACCCACAACTGCGCCGAACGCGCGGATGCGTGCGTCGCGGCTCGGTGGTGGCAGGCTGCCACCGACCGCATCACCCGATCGGAGCCTAGCGTGGACGTGACCCGTATCGACCAGATCGCCATCGCCGTCGAGGATCTCGACGAAGCCATCGCCTTCTACGAGCGCGCCTTCGGGCTGACCGTGAGCTCGCGGGAACGCGTCGACTCCGATGGGGTCGAGGAAGCCATGCTCACCGTGGCCGGGGTCTCGATCCAGCTGCTCGCACCCACCCGTGAGGACTCCCCGGTCGGACGGTTCCTGGCGCGCAACGGCCCGGGGCTGCACCACCTGGGGTTCGGGGTCAGCTCGGTCGGCACGGCGCTGGAACACCTGCGCGACGAGGGGGTGCGTCTGATCGACGAGGCCCCCCGGCCGGGTGGAGGGGGTCATACGGTCGCGTTCGTCCACCCCAAGGGCACCGGCGGGGTCCTGGTGGAACTGGTCGAGGACGCTGACGGACACGACGAGCAGGCCGACGGCGGGCACTGAGCGGGGGCGGCCGCTGGCTCGACCGGCGGAGCCCCGGTAGCGGCGGTGCACCGCCCAGCGGCACCGGTGCGCCCGGTGCACCGCCCAGCGGCACCGGTGCGCCCGGTAGCCTCCAGTGCCATCCCTTCCGCACCCGTCGAGGCTGCACCCGTGGGTTTCTCCGACCGTCTGCGTGCCTGGCTCAAGGGCGAATCGAAACGCCGCCCGGCGAGCCCGGCGACGAGTGCCGCTTCACGGGAAGCCACCGCCGAGCTGGAGCGCTTCGCCGAGAGCCGCATCGGGGTGGAGGCCTACCTCGAGCCCAAGACGACGATCTACTCCACGACGGTGCTGCTGGTCGCCGACGACGGTGAGTACCTGCGCCGTCCGGTCAAGGACCGCGGCCAGGCGGCGACCTTCTGCCGGGACCTGAACATCCCGCTCTACGACGCCCGCAAGGTGGGCTACCCACAGCGGATGCGCGACTACGACCAGGGCCGTGCGCCCCGGCGGATCGAGCTGTCGGATCTACCTCCCTGGCCGGGCGACGAACCCAACGGCGCGACCCCCGATGGACCGCCCCCGCCACCTGTACCCCCGCCGCCCGTGCCGCCGACGAGCGGGGACGAGAGCGACGATCGGCGCGGCGGCGACGATGGCGAGGACGATCGCGAGTGACCGACCGTGGCATGGCAACGCTCCGCCCACGGGGGCGGAGCGCGACCTGGTGACGCGGGCTGCTCAGCCCTCGGCGATGTCGATCGTCTCGATGACGACGTCCTCGACGGGCTTGTCGCCCGGGCCCGTCGGCACCTCGGCGATGGCGTCCACGACCTCCTGCCCGGCCGTGGTGCGGCCGAACACGGCGTAGGCCGGGGGCAGGGGCGCGTCGACGTGGGTGATGAAGAACTGCGAACCGTTGGTGTTCGGACCGGCGTTGGCCATGGCCAGGGTGCCCCGGTCGTAGCCGTGCTTGCCGGCGGCCTCGAGCTCGTCACGGAACTTGTAGCCGGGTCCGCCGGTCCCGGTCCCGGTGGGGTCGCCACCCTGGATCATGAAGCCGGGGATGACGCGGTGGAAGATCACCCCGTCGTAGAAGCCCTCCCGGGCCAGGAAGACGAAGTTGTTGACCGTCATGGGTGACTCGTCGGCGAACAGCTCGACGTCGATGTCGCCCTTGTCGGTCCGGATGGTCGCCGAGTAGGACGTCGAGGTGTCGATCGTCAGGCTCGGCGGGGAGCTCCACTGCTGGGCCACGAGGGGTCCTTGTTGGATGGGGGCGTCAGGGACAGGTGCGGGCCGATGCGCCAGCACGGGCACGAGGGTAGGCGGTCGGGCTCACCGGACCTCAACGTCGACCGATCGGATGACGACCGGCTCGTAGGGTCGCTCGGGGGTCTCGGTGGTGACCTGCGTCGGCGACGCCGCGATGTCGTCGACGACGTCCATGCCCTCGATGACCGTGCCCACCACCGTGTACAGCGGCGGCAGCGGGGTGTCGTCCCACACGATGAAGAACTGCGAGCCGGCGGTGTCCGGTCCGGCGTTGGCCATCGCGACGGTGCCGCGCTCGTAGCCACCCGGGACCAGGGCCAGGAGATCCTCGTCGGTCGGTTCGGGCGGCAACCCGAGGTCCTCCGGGTCGACCCCCGACTCGATCAGTTCGTCCAGCTCCGCGCGGAGCTGGGGCAGGAACTCGTCGGCGAAGGTCTCGGCCATGGCTTCGGCCCCGGCGAGCTCGTCATCGATCGTGAACCCCGGGAAGGACGGCTCGTCGGCGGCCTCCGCCGTGCAGTCCTCGCGACCGCAGCCGGTCCCGGCCGGGTCGCCTCCCTGGATCACCGGCGGCGTCTCGGTCACCCGGTGGAAGATCACCCCGTCGTAGTAGCCGTCCTCGGCGAGGTTGACGAGATTGTTCACCGCGATCGGTGCGTCATCGGTGGCCAGTTCGATCACGACGTCGCCGCAGGTGGTCTCGAAGGTGGCCACGTGCGTCGCGTCGGTGTCGATCGTCAGCTCGAAGGGTTCCTCGTAGAGGGTGCTGGTGACCTCGGGGACGTCGTCGGGCGTCTCACCACAGGGTCCAACGGTCTCCTCGGGCTCCTGCGGCTCTTCCGGGGCGGCGAACGGATCGTCGGCGTCGTCGGGATCCTGTGGGGCGGGGGTGGTGCTGCCGCCACCGAGCGCGAGCCCGAGCGGCACGGCCACCAGCGACAGGCCCATCAGCACCGCCATGACCAGGATGATCTTGCGGTTGCGTGCGGTCCGACGGTCGAACTTCGACGCGCCGCGGTTGCCGCCGGAGCGGGACGTCTTGGACTTGGCGGCCACGGAGACCTCGGGGAGCCGGGGAAGGGGAGTGCACGGGCACGGACAGCGAAGCGGAACCTCTCAGGTTATCCGTCCGCGTCCGGCCGCGATCCGCCAGCAGTGCAGGTGCCAGTGCCGACGCTCCTGCGCCTGCTCCTCGGGCCAGGCGACCACGTGTCCGAGCCCCGGCGCGATCCCGCCACCACAGGCCGGACAGACGTAGGCCTTGCGGGCCTGGAAGGCGGGGACCCGACGCACCGTGTACCCGGCCAGCTGGGGCAGGGTCGTGTCGAAGGGCCCCGGGTCCGCCACGGCTCAGTCGTAGACGTAGAAGCCGCGTCCGGCCTTGCGCCCGAGGAAGTCGGCTTCGACCATGTGCTGCAGCAGCGAGGCCGGCGCCATGGAGGGTTGCCGGAACTCCTCCTGCAGCCGCTCGAGGATCGCGAGCGTGACGTCGAGCCCGACCACGTCCATCAGCTCGAACGGCCCCATCGGGTAGCCGCAGCCGAGCTTCATGGCGGTGTCGATCTCCTCGGCGGTGGCGTAGTGGGAGTCCAGCATCTTCACCGCGTCGTTCAGGTAGGGGAACAACAAGGTGTTGACGATGAAGCCGGCCCGGTCCCCGCAGAGCACCCCGGTCTTCCCCAGGCGCGCGACGAAGGCCCGGGCCAACTCCGTCACCTCGTCGGTGGCACGGACCGTGGTGACGATCTCGACCAGCTGCATGACGGCCGCGGGGTTGAAGAAGTGCAATCCCACGACCCGGTCGGGACGACGCGTCGACATCGCGCACTCGATCACCGGCAACGACGAGGTGGTCGTCGCGAGGACGGCCTGCTCACCGAGGACGGCATCGAGCGCCGCGAACAGCTCGCGCTTGATGGCGAGGTCCTCGGCGACGGCCTCGACCACCACGTCGCAGTCGGCCAGCTCGGCCAACTCGGTGACCGCGTCGATGCGCGCCAGGATCCGGTCACGCTCCTCGGGCTCGAGACGCCCCTTGTCGACCTGACGGCCCAGTGAGGAGGCGACCTTGGCGCGGGCGGCCTGTGCCTTCTCGGGACTGCGACCTCGCAGCGCGACCTGGAAGCCGGACCGGGCACACACCTCGGCGATCCCGGTGGCCATCGTCCCGGTCCCGACCACGCCGACGCGCCGCCAGCCGGCGACCAGCGCCTCGTCGGGTGCCGGACGGGTATCGCGGTCCGCGACCGTGCGTGAGGACCCCGGCTCCTCGTAGCGGTAGAAGCCACGACCGGCCTTGCGGCCGGTGTAGCCCGCGGAGGCCAGCTGGCTGAGCATCGGACGTGGCGCGAAGCGCTGGTCACCGAACTGGCCGTGCATCGCATCCATGATGCCGACGAAGGTGTCGATGCCGACCAGGTCGGCGAGCGCGATCGGTCCCATCGGCAGGCCCGTGCCCAGCCGCATGGCGGTGTCCACGTCCTCCTTGGTCGCGTAGCCGCCCTCGACCATCCCGACGGCCTGGTTGAGGTAGGGGAACAGCAGCTGGTTCGCGATGAAGCCGCGACGATCGCCGACCACGACGGGGACCTTGCCGATGCGCTGGGCGAAGCGGCGCGCGGTCTCGACGACCGACTCGTCGGTCACCACCGTGCGCACGAGCTCGATCAGCTGCATCACCTGGGCGGGGTTGAAGAAGTGGAACCCCAGCACCCGGTTCGGCCGCTGGGTGACCACGCCGATGTCCATCACGGGCAGCGAGGAGGTGTTGGTCGCGATGATCGCGTCGGGCCGGACGTGGGCATCGATGGCCCGGAAGGCCGCCTGCTTGCGCCCGAGCTCCTCCGGCACGGCCTCCACGACGAGGTCGCAGAGCGCGAGATCGCCGTGATCGGCGGAGACCGTGACGCGGGACAGGATCTCCGCCTGCTCCGACGGCGTGAGTCGCTCACGTCGGACCTGGCGCTCGAGCGAGCCGACGATGCGCTGGTGACAGGACGCGGCCGCCTCCTCGTCGACCTCGACCACCGTCACGGGGATCGCCTGACGCGCGACGAGTTCGGCGATACCCGACCCCATCGTCCCGCCGCCGACGATCCCGACCTGTTCGATCTGCATCGTGCTCACATCCGCCACCTGGTGACCTCCCGACCGGCTCGGGCCACGTCCGTGGCCCCCGGGCGAGCCTACGCGCCGGAGGCGTTGCGACCGACGGTGGCGGCCGCACGGTCGAGCGCGACACGGGTGGTCGGCTCCGGGAAGGGCGACATCACGAGCACGCTCGCCAACGACCGGCTCCCGCCGACCGCTTCCCGGCACAGAGCGGCCAGGTGCGCGTGCTGCTGGCGCCGGACGGCGAGCAGGGCGTGCGAGGTCGGGGCCCCATGACCGGGGACCACCACCTCGGCGTCGAGGGCCTCGAGCCCGGCCAGGGTCGCCGGCCACTCGAAGGGGTAGGCGTCGTCGAAGGCCGGCGGCGCGCCGACCTCCACCAGATCGCCGGCGAGCACGGTGGCGGCGTCCGGGACGTGCACGACCAGATCGTGATCGGTGTGCCCGTGTCCGAGCAACCGCAGCTCCACGTCCCGGTGCCCCAGATCGATGCGGTGGCGCCCCTCGACGAGGTGGTCGGGCACCGGGATGGGGCTCGCCCGCAGGTGCACGTGGTGTTCCTCGGGCAGCCAGGTCAGCCACCGCTCCCGCTCCGCGATCCCGTGGCGGGTCAGGGTGTCACGGCACCCGCGGCTGGCGTACAGCGGGATCCCCGGGAACGCCCCAGCGCCCAGGCTGTGGTCGAGGTGGGCGTGGGTCAGCACGACCGCCGTCGGGGCTGGCACGGGGAGCTCCGCGAGGTGGTGCCGGAGTTCGGCGGCCTCGTGCAACGAGGTCCGGGTATCCGCCAGCAGGACCCCGTGGTCACCCGCGATCACCGTGACGTTGACGTCGAACGGGTCGTAGCGCCGGACCCAGATCCGGTCGGCGACCTCCCGCCAGGCGGTCACGGCCGGCATCCTCAGGCCACCACGTCGAGGAAGCGGTCGCGCTCGTGGGGGTCGAAGGGACCGACCAGTGCCAACCCGCGGGGGCTGGCCAGCACCCGCCGGGCGACGGCACGGACCGCTCCGAGATCGACGGCAGCGATGCGCGTGAGCGCCTCATCGAGGTCGATCAGCTCCGCACCGGTCACCGACTGCTGACCGAGACGCGACATGCGGGAGCCCGTGTCCTCCAGCCCGAGGACCGTCCCGCCCGTCAGCGCCCCCTTGGCTCGTTCGACCTCGGCGTCGGTGACGTCGTCGACGATCCGGTCGAGCTCGTGGGTCAGCACGTCGAGCACCTCGTCGACCTTGCCCGGCGCCGTGCCGGCGTAGGCGCCGACCAGACCCGCGTCGGTGTAGGTCGAGGCGTAGCTGAAGGCCGCGTAGGCCAACCCCCTGCGCTCGCGGATCTCCTGGAACAACCGCGATGACATGCCCCCACCGAGCACCGTGTCGAGGACCCGCATCGCGTAGCGGTCGGCGTCGCGGTGGTGCAGCCCGGCGCCACCCAGCACGATGTGGGCCTGTTCGCTCGGGCGGTGCAGGATCCGTACCTGCCCCGTCCGGTACCCCTGCACCGCACTGCGGGCTCGGCTCGCGCCGCCGGGACGGCCGAGATCGCCGAGGAGCTGGTCGGCGAGCGCGACCACCCGATCGTGCGCCACGTTGCCCGCGGCGGCCACCACCAACGCCTCGGGCCGGTAGCGGTCGAGGTAGTAGGCGTGGATCGTGTCGCGGTCGAGCCGGCTGATGGACTCCAGCGTGCCGAGCGTCTCGGCCGCCAGCGGGTGCTCGCCCAGCAGCAACTGGCAGAACTCGGTGTGGACGAGCTCGTCCGGGGCGTCGTTGAGGGCGTCGAGCTCGGAGAGCACGACCTGCCGCTCCGCTTCGACGTCCTCGGGTCGGTTTCGGGCGCTGACGAGCATGTCGGCCAGCACCTCGAAGGCCAGCGGCACGTCGGTGTCGAGCACCCGGGCGTGGAAGCAGGTGAGCTCCTTGGAGGTGAAGGCGTTCAGCTCACCACCCACGGCATCCAGCGCTTCCGCGATGTCGCGGGCCGACCGGCGCGCGGTGCCCTTGAACAGCGTGTGCTCGAGGAAGTGGGAGCAGCCGAGCTGCTCGGGGTGCTCGTCCCGTGAGCCCACGGCCAGCCACAGCCCCAGCGAGACCGATCGCACCGAGGTCATCGTCTCGGTGACGACGCGGACGCCAGAGGGCAGCGTGGTGAGCTCATGGGACACCGACGACCTCGTGCGCGACCGGGGATGGGTGGAGGGGCCAGGGTACGCACCCGCGCCGTCGCCGGGCGCTCCACGCGCCGACGGGCGGCCCGAAGGCCGCCCGTCGACGTGCTGCTGGCGAGGTGCTCAGTCGCGGTCGCGCGACCGGCTCCGGGTCCGGGTGCGGGTCCGGCCACCGCCGCCCTCGCCCCCACGGTCGCCGCTGTCGGCATCACCGCCGCTGCGCTCCCGGTCACCGCCGCTGCGCTCCCGGTCACCGCCGCTGCTGTCACGCTCGCGACCGCCCCGGTCACGACCACCGCGGCTGCGGCTGCGCGGCCGCTCCTTGGGGGTCTCGTCACCCTCGGCGGCCTCAGCGCCGGCCTCGGCGTCGCCGCCGTCGCCGCCAGCGCTGTCGCCCGCCTTCTCGCCGACGTAGGCCAGCTTGAACTTGCGGCCACCGTCGAGGACGTCGAGCACCTCGACGAGCACCTGCTCGCCGACCTCGACGGCCTCCTCGGCGTGGCCGAGGCGCTTGCCCTTCATCTTCGACAGCTCGGAGATGTGGAGCAGCCCGTCGGTCCCGGGGGTCAGGGACACGAACGCACCGAAGTCGACCGTCTTGACGACCGTGGCGTGGTAGCGCTCACCCTTCTCCGGCAGCTGCGGGTTGGCGATCGCGTTGATGCGGTCCAGGGCGTCCTGGGCCACCTCACGCGAGTTGGCGTAGATCTTGACGACGCCGCGGCCGGCCTCCTCGTCGACGTCGATCTGGGCACCGGTCTCCTCGACCAGCTCCTTGATGATCGCGCCGCGCGGGCCGATGACCGCACCGATCTTGTCCTGCGGGATGTGGACGATCTCCACGCGGGGGGCACCGTCGGCGACCTCGTCGCGCGGCTGAGCGATGGCGTCGTTCATCACGTCCAGGATGTCGAGCCGGGCCTCGCGGGCCTGCAGCAGCGCGTCCTGGAGGACGTTCGCGGGGATCCCCGCCAGCTTGGTGTCGAGCTGCAGGGCGGTGATGAAGCCCTCCGGGCCGGCGACCTTGAAGTCCATGTCGCCGAAGAAGTCCTCGACCCCCTGGATGTCGGTGAGCGTGGTGTACTTGCCGTTCTCGTACACCAGGCCCATGGCGATCCCGGCCACCTGCGCGTGCGTCGGCACCGCGCCGTCCATCAGCGCCATCGAGGCGGCACAGACCGAGCCCATCGAGGTGGAACCGTTGGAGCTGAACACGTCGGAGACCAGGCGCATGGCGTAGGGCCACTCCTCCTGCTCCGGCAGCACCGGGATCAGTGCCCGCTCGGCGAGCGCACCGTGTCCGATCTCGCGTCGCTTGGGGCTGCCGACCCGGCCGGCTTCCCCGGTGGAGTAGGGCGGCATGTTGTAGTGGTGCAGGAACAGCTTCTCGTCGGCCGGGTCGAGGGTGTCGAGTCGCTGGCCCTCCCGGGTCGTGCCGAGCGCGAGGACGGAGACGACCTGGGTGTCACCGCGCTGGAACAGCGCCGAGCCGTGGGTCTTCGGCAGCACGCCGACCTCGGCGGTCAGCGGGCGGATCTCGGTGACGTTGCGGCCGTCGATCCGGAAGCCCTCGTCGACGATCAGCCCACGCACGACCTTCTTCTCGGTCGAACGGAACGCCTCGGAGGCCTGCTTGCGCAGCGTGTCCTCGTCGAGGTCGCCCACACCCGCGGCGGCCACCGCGTCGATGACCGCGGCCTTGACCTCGGTGATCGCCTCGTCCTTGCCCTCCTTGGAGAGCTCGGCCTGACGATAGACCTCGAGGACCTTGTCCCGGCCCTCGGCCCACACCGCGTCGAACACCTCGTCGGTGTAGTCGAGGAAGAGGGGGTACTCGCCGGCATCGCGGACCCCGACCTCGTCGACGAACGCCTGCTGGGCCTCGCACAGCTGCTTGATGATCGGCTTGACGTCCTCGATGGCCTGACCGACGACCTGCTCGGTCGGCGCCGGGGCGCCCATGTCGATCTTGATCCAGCTGTCGGGGGTGGCCTCGGCCTCGATCATCAGGATCGCGACCTCACCGTCGTCCTCGACGCGCCCGGAGATGACCATGTTGAACACGGCCTCCTCCTCGAGCTCCTCGAAGGTCGGGAAGGGCACCCAGGAACCGTCGCGCAGCATCGCGTAGCGCACCGCGGCGACCGGCCCCTCGAAGGGCAGACCGGACAGCATCGTGGACAGCGACGAGCCGTTCATCGCGACCACGTCGTAGGGGTCGACCTGGGTGGTCTGGATGATGGTGTTGACGACCTGGACCTCGTTGCGCAGCCCCTCGGCGAAGGTGGGGCGCAGCGGGCGGTCGGTCAGCCGGCAGACCAGGATCGCGTTCTCGGAGGGACGACCCTCGCGCTTGAAGAACGAGCCCGGGATGCGCCCGTTGGCGTACATCCGCTCCTCCACCTCGATGGTGAGGGGGAAGAAGGGCAGGAAGTCCTTCGGCTGCTTCGATGCGGTGGTGGTCGACAACACCTTGGTGTCGCCGAGGCTGATGACGACGGCACCGCCCGCCTGGGCGGCCAGGGTGCCGGCTTCGAAGGTGATGCTCCGACCGTCGATCTCGACGGTGTGCTCGTAGGTCCCGAGCTTGCCCACGTTGGGCCTCCAATCGGTCACGTGCCGCGCACGGGGTGTGCGGGCGGGGTGTCACCGACCTCCGGCTCATCAGTGGGGGCGGCTCGCCGGGTGCGAGCCGTCTCCACTGACGACCGACGGGGTGACGGGGTGCCTCGCACGACGGGGGCCGTCGCACGACGCGGGCCGGGGTCGCGGTCGCGCGATCCCGGCCCGGGGTGATCAGCGGCGGAGCTCCAGCTCCGCGATGAGCGCACGGTAGCGCTCGATGTCGATGTTCCTGAGGTAGTTGAGCAGGCGTCGGCGTTGACCCACCATCTTGAGCAGACCGCGCCGTGAGTGGTGATCCTGCTTGTGCGACTTGAGATGCTCGGTCAGGTGGGTGATGCGCTGCGTGAGCAGTGCGACCTGGACCTCCGGGGAACCCGTGTCGCCCGGCTCGCGGGCGAAACGTTCGATGATGGCTTGCTTGTCGTTCGGCAGCGTGATCGCCACAGCGGTACTCCGTATCGTGGTCGGCCCTGCCACGCCGGGTGGGGCGGTGTGAAGCACCGCCACCGTGGGGTCCCGCCCCGGTGCTCGCCACGACGCGCGCACCGACACCTTGCCACCCCCACGACGGTCGACGCTCGGCCGACGACGCGGTGGTGCTCGAGGGATCCCGACACCCGAACGGGCACGGTGGGAACGACCCGAGCCGGGTCGTCACCGGCAGTGTGGCACAGGGCTGCGGGTCCGGCAAACCCCCGGGGACCGTCCGTTCGCCCGCCGTGTCACCGCTCGGCCAGGAGCTCACGGGCCCGGGCCACGTCGGTACCGATCTGTGCGACGAGTTCGTCGACACCGTCGAAGCGGCGTTCGGCGCGCAGACGGTGGAGGAAACGGAACCGCAGGGCGTGGCCGTAGAGGTCCTCGTCACGCTCCAGCAGGTGCACCTCGACGGTCCGTGTCGTGCCGTCGAAGGTCGGCCTGCGCCCGATGTTGGTCACGGCCGGGAGCCAGGCACCGTCCCACCAGGCGTGCCCGGCGTACACCCCGGTCGCGGGCACGACCAGATCCGCATCGATCGCGAGGTTGGCGGTGGGGAAGCCGATGCCACGGCCCCGCCCGTCGCCCTGCACGACCGTGCCCACGAGCTCGTAGGGCCGACCCAGGGCCGCGGTCGTCCAGGCCAGGTCGCCCTCCTGCAGGTGCTCGCGGATCGCGGAGGAGGAGAGCCGTCGACCGTCGAGTTCGAGCAGGGTCACCGCCTCCGGGCGGAACCCGTGCACCTCCCCCAGCTCGACCAGGCTCACGATGTCGCCCGCGGCCTTGGCACCGAACCGGAAGTTGGTGCCGACCACGACGCGGATGGCGGCCAGGGACCCCGCCAGCACCTCGGCCACGAACGCCGCGGGTGTGGACGCGGCCAGCTCGCGGGTGAAGGGCAGGATCAGCACGGCGTCGAGACCGGCAGCGGCCAAGGACGCGATCCGGTCGTCCAGGGTCTGCAGACGCGGTGGTGCGGCATCGGCACGCAGCAGCACCGCCGGGTGGGGGTCGAAGGTGACCGCGACCGACCTGACGTCGTGCTGCTCGGCGAGCGCGGCCGCGCGCCGCAGCAGCACCTGATGTCCTCGGTGCACGCCATCGAAGTTGCCGATCGTGACCACCGACGGTGCCGGATCGAGCGCTGCCAACCCGTGGGCGACGAGGGTCATCGCAGCTCCTCGGGTCGGGTCCAGACCAGCTCCGGGCGCGCGTGCTCCCCCGAGGGTTCGTCCACCACGATCGCGAGCAGCTGCGCCGAGGCGGCCTGATCGGCGCGGCGGACCAACGCCACGGGACCGTCGTGACCCGTGCCGGGAGCGGCACCGCCGTGGACGACCCGGCGGGCCACCTCCTGGTCGACCTCGACGACCTCGAGCGTGCGCTGCACGGCGGTGAGGGCGTCCACGCCCAACGCGACGATCGTGTCGGGGTCGGCTCGGTCGAGCTGTTCGAGCGTGATGGCCTCGTCGACGGAGAAGCCGCCGTTGGCGAGGCGACGCAGTGACGCCAGGCTGCCACCGACCCCGAGCGCCGCCCCGAGGTCGTGCGCGATCGTGCGCACGTAGGTCCCCGCGGAGCAGGTCAGCAGCACCGTCACCTCGGCGACCTCGCCACCGACGAAGCTCTCGAGCACCAGCGAGGACACCTCGACGGGGCGTGCGGCACGCGCCACCGTCTCGCCGCGCCGGGCCTTGGCATGCAACCGCTCGCCGTCCACCTTGAGGGCTGAGACCATCGGTGGCACCTGCTCGAAGTGCCCCTGGAAGGCGGTCAGCGCCGCACACACGGTGTGCTCGTCGAGGTGGCTCGCATCCCGGCGAGCGAGCTCGACCCCCGTGGCATCCTGGGTGTCGGTCTCGATCCCGAGCTGGATCGTGGCGGCGTAGGTCTTCGTCCCCGCCTGCAGGAAACGGACCAGACGCGTGGCCCGGCCCAGGCAGACCACCAGCACACCGGTGGCCGCCGGGTCCAGGGTGCCCGTGTGGCCCACGCGGGTGTGGCCCACCACGCGCCGGATCCGCGCGACGACGTCGTGCGAGGTCGGGCCGGCGGGCTTGTCCACCACGAGCACCGCGTCGTGCACCGGTCCCCGTGGTCGTGGGCGACGTCCCATGGGCTCACGCCTCCCGGAGCAGGTCGACCACCTGCGCGACGATCTCGGCAGCGCTGCCCCGGCCATCGAACCCGGCGGCCAGCCGGTGACCGCCACCCCCGAGCGCGGTCGCGACCGCCCCGACGTCCGCCTCGCCGCGGGAGCGCAGCGACGCCCGCCACGTCCCGTCACCACTCGGCCGCAGCGTGAGCGCCACCTCGGCGCCATCGGCGCTGCGCAACAGATCGATCAGGCCTTCGGTGCTGCCGTCGGGTGCCGCGGCGAGGTCCTCGGCGGTGAGGTGGGTGTACACCAGGGCCACGTCGTCCACGGTCGCGGCCCGGGCCAGACCGCGGCCGAGCAGGGTCAGGTCATCGGCACGCCGGGTCTCGAACAGCCGCTGGCTCCAGCCAGCCTGGTCGACGCCGGCTGCCAGGAGGCGGGCGGCGAGCAGGTGCGCGGAGCTGTCGGTCGCGGCGTAGGAGAACCTCCCCGTGTCGGTCACCAGACCCACGTAGAGGCAGGTCGCGACGTCGGTGGTCCACGGCAGCGCCAACTCGTCCAGCAACAACGCGACCAGCTGGACGGTGGCCGCGGCCTCGGGTGCGACCAGTGCCGTGGCGCCGAAGGCGGTGCTGCGGGCGTGGTGGTCGAGCACCAGCGTCTCGACCCCTGCGTCGAGCAGTTCGGCGATCGTGCCGAGACGGCCGGGACTGGCCGCGTCCACGGTCACGAGCAGGTCGACCGCCGCGGCGGGGGGCAACGCCGAGGCCGGGACCAGGTCGGCGACACCCGGCAACGCGGCCAGCGCCGGCTCGAGCTCGAGCGGCTCCTGCCCGATCGTGGGCAGCGTGCGCGCTCCGGCCGCGGACAGGGCGAGATGCAGCGCCAGCGCGGAGCCGAGCGCGTCCCCGTCGGGGTTGATGTGCCCCGCGATGACGACCGTGTGCCCCTGCTCGCAGGCGGTGGCGAGCCGCTGGCGGGCGGCGGCCAGGTCGGACGGCGTGAGCGCCGCCGACCACGCACCCGCCCCGGCGATCCCCGACGGGCCGGTGCGATCCGTGCTGGAGCTCGCCTGGTGGGTCATCGCACGGTCCCGCCGTCGGCGTCGTCGTCCTGCTCGATCCCCCCCGTGCCGGGCGGCACCTCATCACGCGAGGTCAGGTCCCGGAGCAACTCCTCGACCCGCGAGGACTGCTCGGCGACGGGATCCGGCACGAAGCGCAGCTCAGGGGTGGTGCGCAGCCCGACGCGGCGGGCCACCGGGCCCCGGAGCCGTCCAGCGACGGCGATCAGCGCCTCGGCGACATCGCCCGCTTCGGCGATGCGATCCCCACCGGTGCGGCGCGGGTCGCGGCTGAGCACGCTCGGGTCCAGCGTCGAGTAGTACACCGTGGCCACGTCATGGTCGGGCGTCACGTCGGCTTCGGTGATCGTGACGAAGGTCAGCCGCGGATCGGCCACGTCGGTCTGCAGCAGATCGGCCACCGCGGCCCGGACCTGCTCGTCCACCCGGGGGTTGCGTCTGCGCGCCATCGGTCGCTCCTGCGTCGCGTTGGGGTCGTTCAGGTCCCGTCGTTCAGGTCCCGTCGTTCAGGTCCCGGGGTGGCCGGGTAGCAGCTGCTCTCCCGCGTCGGCGTCGAGATGATCGACCAGATCGGTGATGGCCAGCACCTCGACGCGCGGGTCGCGTTCGAGGACGACGGTGATGCGTTCCAGCGCCCGATCCACCCCCGTCGCGGTCGACGCGGCGAAGGCGATCCCGAGGACCGCACGCTGCCATCGGTCCTGTGCACCGACCTCGGCCACCGACGCCCCCAGCTGCTCGGCCAGGGCAGCCTGCGCACGGCGCAGGGACATGCGCTTGGCCTTCAGGCTGTCGTTGCCCGGCAGGTGCAGGTCCACACGGGCGATGCCGTAGTGGACCCTGCCCCGGGTGCGCTCGTCGCTCACGGATGTCGTCCGGTCCGGATCAGTCGCGGGCGACCTCCACCGTCTCGTAGGCCTCCAGCAGGTCGCCTTCCTTGACGTCCTGGAACCTGGCGAGACCGATGCCGCACTCGAACCCTTCGCGGACCTCCTTGACGTCGTCCTTGAAGCGGCGCAGGGAGGTCATGGTGTCCTCGGCGACGACGACCCCATCGCGGATCACCCGCACACCGGCGTCACGCCGCACCTCGCCCTTGACCACCATGCAGCCGAAGACGAAGCCCTTCGGGGTCTTGAAGATCTCACGCACCTCGGCCTCGCCGACGATCTCCTCGCGGAACTCGGGGGCCAGGAGCCCCTTCACCGCCCGTTCGATGTCCTCGATCGCCTCGTAGATGATGCGGTAGGTCCGCACGTCCACACCGGAGCGCTCGATCTCGTCACGAGCGTTGGCACCCGGCCGCACGTTGAACGCCACGATGATGGCGTCGGAGGCCTCAGCCAGCCGCACGTCACCCTGGGTGATCGCCCCCACACCCTTGGAGATGGTGCGGATCTGGACCTCGTCGAGTTCGAGCTTCTGCAACGACTCGTCGAGGGCCTCGGCGGACCCGGAGACATCGGCCTTGATGATCACGTTCAGGGTCGGCTTGCCGCCGGCCTGCACGGCTGAGGTGAACTCCTCCAGCGTCGTCGGACGCCGTTCCGCCAGCTCCTTGCGCCGCTCACGCGCGGCACGGCGCTCGGCGACGTCACGCGCGAAGCGCTCGGCGTCGACCACCCGGAACTCGTCCCCGGCCTCGGGGACCTCGTTCAGCCCGAGGACCTGGACCGGACGGGCGGGCTCCGCTTCGGTGACGGCCTGCCCGTTCTCGTCGAACATCGCCCGGATCTTGCCGTCCGCCGTACCGGCCACGAGGATGTCCCCGCGGCGCAGCGTGCCGGCCTGGACCAGGATCGTCGCCACGGGACCACGACCGCGGTCGAGGTTGGCCTCGACGACACGTCCGCGGGCGGACTTGGCCGGGTTGGCCTGCAGCTCGAGCAGATCGGCCTGCAACAGCACGACCTCCAGGAGGTCCTCCAGGCCCATCCTCTGCAGCGCGGAGACCTCCACCATGGGCACGTCACCACCGAACTCCTCGGCGACGAGATCGTGCTCGGTGAGCTGGGCCTTGACGCGGTTCGGGTCGGCTCCCTCGACGTCGATCTTGTTGACCGCCACCACCACGGGGATCTCGGCCGCCTTGGCGTGCGCGATCGCCTCCCGCGTCTGGGGCATGACCCCGTCGTCGGCCGCGACGACCAGGATGGCCACGTCGGTCACCTGGGCACCGCGGGCGCGCATGGCGGTGAACGCCTCGTGCCCCGGGGTGTCGATGAAGGTGATCTTGCGACCGTCCTTGGTCACCTGGTAGGCGCCGATGTGCTGGGTGATGCCGCCGGCCTCACCGGAGACCACGTCGGTCTGCCGGATCGCGTCCAGGAGCTTGGTCTTGCCGTGGTCGACGTGGCCCATCACGGTGATCACCGGTGGCCGTTCGACCAGCGTCTCCGGGTCCTCGGGGGCCTCGATACCGAACTCGAGCTCCTCTTCCGACAGGAAGTGGACGTCGACCCCGAGGTCGGCGCAGATGATCTCCACGGTGTCGTCCGGCAGGCTCTGCTGCACGGTGGCCATCTCGCCCACCTCGAACAGCTTCTTGACCAGCGCCGCGCCCGCGACCCCGAGCTTGTCGGCCAGCTCACCGACCGTGATCCCGGAGATCACCTCGACGCGCTCGACCTCGATCTGCTCCTCGATCGGGACGTCACGACGCATCGGACCACGCTGGAGCTCCTGCTCCTGCGGGCTCTGCCGCTCGCGCTTCTTCTTGCGCTTGGTCTTGCCGCTGCCGGGCCCACCGGTGCCACTGGGGCCACCGCGACCGCCGGGGGGACCACCGGGTCCACCGCCGGGTCCACCACGGTTGACCGGCTGACGGTAGGGCGAGGAGCCGGGACCACGGCCGCCACCCGGGGCGCCTCGGCCACCAGCGGGACCGCTCGGGGCACCGCGACCCCCGGGCGCGCCGCGCCCGGCGCCGCCGGGGCCACCACGGCCACCCGCGGGCGCGCCCGGCTGCGGCTGCGGGCGCGCGGGCGCCTGCCGCAGCGGTGGCGGGATCGAGCGCTTGCCGGAACCCTCCTGCGGCAGCACCTGATCGCTGCGACGACGGGCCTCCGGCGACTCACCGGTGACCGTCGGCGGCGGCTGCGGCGAACGCTGTGACGGCGGTCGCAACGGGGCTTCCCCGGGCTTGAGCCGCGGTGGCGGGGCCCCGGGCATGCGCTTGGCGCCGCCGGTCTCGCTCTCACCGGAGGCGGGAGCGGAGACCTGGTCCTCGGCCGGTGCGCCACCCGTCTCGGAGGTCGACGCCGACGCGGCGGGCGCGGCGGCAGGGGGGGCCACCGGGGTCGCCCCGGTCTCCTCCGGCTGCTGCTCCTGCTCGGCCGCTGGTTCGACGGGACGGGCCGCCGGCGGCGGGGTGGCCCCCTGCTGCTCGCGCAGGTGGGGGGGGAGCACCTTCGCCGCCTTCTTGCGCTCCGGGGGGGCAGCGGCCTGCATCGAGCGGTAGCGCTCGAGCTCCTCCTGCTCCCGGCGCCGCTTGGCCTCCTGCTCCGCCTTCCGCTCGGCGTCGGTCTTGCCGAGCGACTCGCGGAAACGCGCAGCGTCGGCACCGTCGATGGACGAAGAGTGGCTCTTCGCATCGACGCCGAGATCGGTCAGGCGACGCAGGACCTCCTTGTTGTGGAGGCCGGTCTCCTTGGCCAGTTCGTAGACGCGGACCTTGTTGCTCACGCGTTCTCGCTCCTCACGGTGCCAGCCGGCACCTGGTGGTACACCACGTGGTTCTCGAGTTGGTCGAGTGCGACGGTTGCCTCACCCTCGGCGATGCCCTTCAGGGCGCGCCGCAGGGCGCCGGCGCCACGTCGTCGCGCCGCGGCGATGCAGTCGGGGTCGGGGCAGAGGTACGCCCCCCGGCCGGGGAGCCGTGCGTCGGGGTCGAACCGGACCCCGTCCGGGGTGCGGGCGACCCGCAGCAGGGCACGCTGCTCGCGCGCTCGGCGGCATCCGATGCAGGTCCTGACCGGCGCTCGAGGCGCGGTGCCTGACAATGGTACGCCCTCCTCGGGGTTGCGGGGACCCTCGATCGCTTCGCTCGTCGCCGCAGGGGCTGGATCGAGGTGGTCACGCGGTTCAGGGGGTCGTCGATGGATCGGCATCGGGGTCCGCGGCAGCATCGGGCTCGGCACCGTCCCCGGCCTCCTGGTCGGTGGAGGTGCCGGGGCTGTCCGGTGGGGCACTCGCCGCGTCGGTGACCTCCATGACCTCGGTGGGTTCCGGGACGACGGTGTCCGCTGGCGCACCGACCGGCAGGTCCGTGGCCGTGGCGTCCGGCTCGGCGCTGAGGACATCGTCGTCCTCGTCCTCGAGCGCGGAACGTCGCACCGCCTCGGCCGATTCGTAGGCCGCCTCGATCGCCTTGGCCCCCTCGTCGGACAGCGGGTTGCCGTACTCGTCGATCAGCCCGGCGTCGAAGGCCTCCTGGAACGCGCGCTGCTCCTCGGCGAACTGCGTCTCGGACTTGATGTCGATCCGCCAACCGGTCAACCGCGCCGCCAGACGGGCGTTCTGGCCCTCCCGCCCGATCGCCAGCGACAGCTGGTAGTCGGGGACCACGACCAGCGCCGTCCCGTCCTCGGGGTAGAGGTAGACGTTGGTCACCTTGGCCGGTGACAGGGCGTTGCCGACGAGCTGCTCCGGGGCATCGGCCCACCGCACGATGTCGATGCGCTCGAGCTCCTCGGCGTGGAGCTCCTTCTGCACGCTGCGGGCGCGCTGGCCCCCGGGCCCCACGCAGGCCCCCACCGGGTCGACGTCCCGGTCGTTGCTCATCACCGCGACCTTGGTGCGATGCCCGGCCTCACGGGCGATGCCCTTGATCTCGACGATGCCCTCCTCGATCTCCGGCACCTCGAGGGCGAACAGGCCGACCACCAGGGCCGGGTGGGTGCGGGAGGCGACGATCTGGGCGCCGCGGAGCTGTTTGCGGACCTCGATCACCACCGCCCGGGTGTGGGCACCATGCTCGAGCCGCTCGTTGGGGATCTGCTCCTGGAAGGGCAGCAGCGCCTCGGTGCGGCCGAGCTCGATCAGCGTGGCGTTGCCCTGCTGGGAGATCTGGCCGGAGACGATGTCGCCTTCGCGACCGACGAACTCCCCGTAGGTGGCCTCGCGCTCGGCCTCCCGCAGCCGCTGGAGCAGGACCTGCTTGGCCGTCTGCGCCACGATCCGGCCGAAATCCTTCGGCTCCTCCCGCCACTCGGAGACCACGTTGCCCTCGTCGTCGAGCTCCTGGGCGAACAGGCTGACCTCACCGCTGGTCCGGTCGACCGAGACCCGAGCCTCGTCGCCGGTGGCGTGCGGCGAGCGCTTGTAGGCGGAGGCCATAGCGGTCTCGAAGGCCTCGACGACGGTCAGGAAGTCGATCCCCTTCTCGCGTTCGATCTGACGCAACGCGTCGATGTCGATCTTCACGGCTAGGCCTCCTGTGGGGTCACCACGGCAACACGACGTGGCCGCGCAGGACATCGTCCAGGGCGATGTCGTGGTCACCATCGTCGGTGGTGAGGGTCAACGTGGACGCGTCCGCCGCCGTGAGCTCGCCGACCAGCTCGCGCTGCTGCTGCCCCGGAGCGCGCAGCTCGAGACGGACCGTACGGCCCCGGTTCCGGGCGAAGTCACGGGCACGGGTCAGTGGTCGATCCGCTCCCGGGGAGGTCACCTCGAGGAGGTAGCCCCCGGCGATCGGATCGTGTTGGTCGAGCGCCGCCTCCAGCTCGCGAGAGAGCGTGGCGATGTCGTCGATACCGACCAGGACCTCGGGGTCGAGGTCGGCGGCGTCGACGGTCAGCCGGACCATGCGGCTGCCGCGCTGCCCCTTCACGACCACGTCGAGCACCTCGACACCGAGCTCCGCCGCGAGCGGCGATGCCAGCTCGGCGACCGCTCGCTGGAGGTCGTCGTTCGACGGGCGTGTCACGTCAGACCTCCGGTGGTCGAGGGCTCGGGCGGGATCGCAGCTTCGTGGTGGGTCCGGGCTGCTCGGGAGCGGACGGCCTCTCATGTCAGCGGCCGGCCCCGTGGGGCCGGCCACCGCAGCGGTCGCTGTCTGCTGTCGAGCTCGTCGTTCGCGAGAGGCTCGCGTCGGCGGATCGGGTCGGCGGTACGGCGGCTCGTGGCCGGGGCGGCGGGAACGTCCATCGGGTGACGTCTCGGCCCCGAACACGACACAGCGGGCCGTCAGGCCCGCCGCGAGGTTCGCTGCAGGACCGTAGCACGACCGGGTCGGGGCTGCCACGGCCACCGGCCCGTCAGGCCACGATCGGTGTGCCTTCGCCGCGCTCCGCGCGGATCTCCTCGGCCATCTCGGTGGCGAAGTGGACCATCGCCTCGACGATGTCCTCCTCACGGACCGTGGCGATCCGCTCACCCTTCTTGATGATGTCGCCCTTGCCGTTGCCGGCAGCGACCCCGAGATCGGCCTCACGGGCCTCGCCGGGACCGTTGACCACACACCCCATGACCGCGACCCGCAGCGGCGCGTCGATGCCCTCGAGTCCCTTCTGCACGTCCTCGGCCAGGGTCCACACGTCGACCTGCGCACGCCCGCAGGACGGGCAGGAGACCACGTCCAGACCCCGCTGGCGCAGGTGCAACGACTCGAGGATCGCGATCCCGGCCTTGACCTCCTCCACCGGGTCCGCCGACAGCGAGACGCGGATCGTGTCCCCGATGCCCTCGGCGAGCAGGGCACCGATGCCGACCGCGGACTTGATCGAGCCGGACTTGAGGGGTCCGGCCTCGGTGACACCGAGGTGGAGGGGGTAGTCCGTGCGCTCGGACAGCAGCCGGTAGGTCTGGATCATCACCCACGGATCCGAGTGCTTGACCGAGACCTTGGTGTCGTGGAAGCCGACGTCCTCGAGCAGTCGGATCTCCCTGAGGGCGGACGCGACCATGGCCTCCGGTGTCGGACCGCCGAACTCCTCGAGGATCGCGTCCTCGAGCGAGCCACCGTTGACGCCGATCCGGATCGCGACACCCGCCTCGTCGGCCATCCGACCGAGCAGGGCGACCTTGTCGTGCTTCTTGATGTTGCCGGGGTTGATGCGCACCCCGGCACACCCCGCCTCGATCGCCATGACCGCGTACTTCCACTGGAAGTGGATGTCCGCGATGACGGGGATGCGGGCGTGTTCGGCGATGTAGGCCAGCGCCTCCGCGTCCTCCCTGCGCGGCACGGCGACCCGGACGATGTCGGCCCCGGCCGCCTGGGCCGCCGCGATGGCCTGCAGGGTGAGGTCGGCCTCGTGGGTGGGCGTGACCGTCATCGTCTGCACGCTGATCGGCGCGTCACCGCCCACCTCGAGCGGCCCGAGCCGGATCTTGCGGGTCGGGCGACGCTGCGGTGGGGGCAGGTCCGCGTTGGCCACCGGGGTGGCGGTCGGTGCCATCGGCAGATGGGCGGGGAAGGTGCTCACCAGGGCTCCTGGCTCTCGGGAGCGCGGCGACCCGGCAGGCACGGGCCGGCCGGTCGTGGCTCGCGGTGGGTGTCGGGGCGGGACACCGGTTGTTCGTCGCCGAGCGTACCGCTGGCCGGCTCGCGACCGAGGTTCGCCCGCCGGGTCGAACAGCCCCCACCGGGGTGCCGGCGGCCGAGGGGGCCGGCGACGCCCATCACAGCTGCAGTGGGTCGCTGATGTCGAGCCAGATCGAGGTGACCACCACCAGCAGCAGCACCCCGATCACCGGGAGCGCCACCGCGGTGATCGCGCGGGGGTCCACGACGAAGTCCTCGTCACGACCACGGACGCGCCGCACCAGGTTGCCGGCCTTCTCGATGCCGAGCACGGCGAGGTGCCCCCCGTCGAAGGGCGGCAGCGGCACCAGGTTGAAGATGAACAGGAAGACGTTGAGGTAGGCGAGCAGGAACAGGAACGTGTACAGCCCGGCGGTCCCGGCCTCGGCGGTCTGTCCAGCCAGGGAGGCGATGCCGATCACCGACACCACGCCTTCGGGGTCACGTTCCTGCGCTCCCACGGAGGTGGAGACGAGATCGGCGAGCCCGGACGGGCTGAAGATCGACGCGAGCCCCTGGACGCTCGCACCGAGCAACGGCACCACCCCACCCACGGGGTCGAGCTCGTCACCGACGGCAGCCCGCCGAACCGCGGCACCGGGCGACAGGCGCGACACCACCGGGGTGGGCGCGAACCCGGCCAGCCCGACCACCTCTCCGGTCTGCGGGTCCTGCTCCTGCTGTGGGGTCAGCACGACCTCGAGGGTCTCCTCGCCGCGCTCGACCGTCAGCGTCGTCGGCATCCCCGGTCGCGCACGGATCGCGTCGCGCAGTGCCTCGAAGTCCGTCGAGACGGTGTCCTCCACGGCCACGAGCCGGTCCCCCTCCTGCAGGCCCGCGGCCTCGGCCGGCGTGTCGTCGAGCACCGAGGCGACCTCGGTGGTGACCTCGCCGGTGGGCAGCGGCAGCAGGCTGTACAGCCCGAACAGCAGCAGGAAGGCGATCGCCACGTGCGTCACCGGCCCCATGAAGATGGCCAGCGCCCGCTGCCAGACCGGGCGGTCGTGGTAGAACCGGTCCTCGTCGCCGCGCTCGAGCCGCCAGGCCAGGTCGCCGAGGCGCTCGCTGCTGCCCACCTCGGTGTGGACGATCTCGCGTAGGGAGCGCCGCAGGCCCTCGAGGTCCTCCATCTCGACGGCGGTGTCGCGCGTGCGGCGCAGGATGTGCTCGCGCTGCTGCGCAGGCGTGCCGCGCCGGGTCAGTTCCTCGTCCAGGTGCTCCAGGGCACCGAGGGTCAGCGCCGGCGTGCCGTCCGCGAAGCTGGTGACCACGGTCGCGTCCCGCTCGGCGGCCTCGCGCAGCGCCTTGACGGTGAACACGGTGTCCACCAGCGGCCGGTCACGTTCGTCCAGCGGCGACATCCCTCGGATCGAGACGAAGCCGCCGAGCGGGAAGGCCTTGAGTCCGTACTCCGTCTCGCCGCGCCGGGTCGACCACAGGGTCGGACCGAAGCCGACGAAGTAGCGGTCGGCCTTCATCCCGACCGATTTCGCGGTCACCAGGTGGCCGAGCTCGTGGATCAGGATGGCCAGCACGAGCGCGGCGACGAAGGCCAGGATGGCCAGTGAGCTGCTCATCGTGATGCCGATCGCTGGACGGCGGCACGGGCGTGGTCCCGAGCGAACCGGTCGACGGCCCGCACGTCGTCGAGGTCGCGCGGCGGGCTCGGGCGGGTGGCGGCGTAGGCCTCGAGGGTCGCGGTGACCACCTCGGTGATGTCGAGGAAGCCGAGCTCACCGCCCAGGAAGGCGGCCACGGCCTCCTCGTTGGCCGCGTTGTACACCGCGGGATGGGCCCCGCCATGCCGCCCTGCCTCCAGCGCGAGGTCGATCGCCGGGAAGGTCTCGCGGTCCACCGGCTCGAACTGCAACGTGCTCGCCGTCGTCCAGTCGCAGGCCGCGAACGCGCGCTCGAGGTGGTCGGGCCAGGCCAGCGCGAGCTGGATCGGCAGTCGCATGTCGGGTGGGGACAGCTGCGCGATCGTGGAGCCGTCGACGAACTCGACCATCGAGTGCACGACCGACTGCGGGTGCACGACGACGTCGAGGCGGTCGAGGTCGACCTCGAACAGCAGCTGCGCCTCGAGCAGCTCGAGGCCCTTGTTGACCAGGGTCGCGGAGTTGACGGTGATGACCGGCCCCATCGACCAGGTCGGGTGCTGGAGGGCGTCCGCGGCGGTGACGTCGGCCAGCTGCTGGCGGGTCCGACCGCGGAAGGGCCCGCCGCTGGCGGTCAGGACGAGCCGGGCCACCTCGGTGTCGCGGCCGGCGCGCAGACACTGGGCCAGCGCGGAGTGCTCGGAGTCGACCGGCAGCAGGTGGCTGGCGCGGCCACCTGCGCGTTCGGCGGCGGCGACGACCAGGTCGCCGCCGACGATCAGGCTCTCCTTGTTGGCCAGGGCGACGGGGGTCCCGGCTCGCAGTGCCGACAGGGTCGGGGCGAGCCCGACCGCGCCGGTGATCCCGTTCAGCACCACCTCGGCGTCGTCCGAGGCCAGGCTCGTCGCCGCGTCGGGTCCGTCGAGCACCTCGAGGTGGGGGGCGTGGGCCCGCAGCCGGGCCGCCGCGCGCGGGTCGTGCACCGCGACACGCCCGACGCCGAGCGCTGCCGCCTGGGCGCCGAGGGTGTCGACGTCCCGGCCGGCGGCCAGTCCGACGACCTCGAAGCGGTCGGGGTGCGCGGTGACGACCTCGATGGCCTGGGTGCCGATCGAGCCGGTCGACCCGAGCACGATCACGCGACGGCGGCTCACGAGGGTGACCGGGCGACGGTGGGCGGTGTGCCGGCAGCGTCGATGCGTTCCGCGGCCCCGACGGCTGCGGGGAGCCGACTGCCGGCCCCGAGCGTGTAGGAGGCCAGCAGCTGCCCGCACGCGGCATCCGCATCGCGTCCGCGGGTGTCACGCAGGGTCACCGTGGCTCCCCGACGCTCGACCGTGTCGATGAACGCCCGCGTGCGAGCAGCGGTGGGTTCCTGCCAGCGCACACCGGGCGTGGGGTTCATCGGGATCACGTTGATGTGGGCGCGGAGCCGGCGGGCGATGGCTCCGAGCCGGTCGGCCTGCAGCCGGTCGTCGTTGACGTCGCCGATCAGGCACCACTCGATGCTGACCCGCCGGTTGGTGGTGCGGCGGTAGGCCGCCATGGCCTGTTCGACCTCGGCGAGCGGGTGCTGGCGGTTGACGGGGACCAGATCGTCGCGGAGGTCGTCGGTCGCCGCATGCAGCGAGACGGCCAGGGTGACCGGCAGACCGAGCTCGGCGAGCTTGGTGATCCCGGGCACCAGGCCGACGGTGGAGACCGTGATGTGGCGGGCGGAGAGGTTGAACCCCGCCGGGTCGTTGAGCCACCGGACCGTGGCCAGGGTCGCGGGCAGGTTCGCCAGCGGCTCCCCCATCCCCATGAAGACCACGTTGGTCACGCGCTCGGGCGCCCCCGCAGGCAGGTGCTCGGCTCCGATCACGCCGCTGCGCAGGGCCGCGTCGGCGACCACGACCTGGCGGACCACCTCGCCAGCGGTCAGCTGCCGTCGGAAGCCGGCCTGCCCCGTCGCGCAGAACGGGCAGCCCATCGCGCACCCGGCCTGGGTGGAGATGCACACCGTGGCCCGGTCGGGGTAGAGCATCAGGACGGTCTCGATCGCCTCGCCGTCGGGGAAGCGCAGCAGCAGCTTGTGGGTGTGGCCGTCGTCGGCCACCGTGTGGGCGACGAGCTCCGGGCGTGTCGGCGCGAACCGCTCCTGCAGCCGCTCGCGCAGCTGCTGGGGAAGATCGGTCATCTCGGTGGGATCGTCCACCCCTTTGACCAACCACGCGTGGAGCTGCGCCGCCCGGTAGGCGGGCTCACCGAGCTCAGCCACCAGCGCGGCGATCCCGTCGCGGTCGAGGGCGTAGGGATCCAGCGCGTGGGAACCACGCGCGTCGGCATCGACCGCCTCGGCGGTGGGGGCAGTGGGATCGGACACGGGGCCTCGCGGGCGCGGGGATGCCGCGGGGATCGCGGCGTTGAACGGGACAGGATACGCCAGCCCGACGGTCGCTCGACCGTGCGGGCGGCCCGGCTCACGCCAGCAGCGCCAACCCGTAGTACCCCACCGGCAGGGCGAACAGGATCCCGTCGACACGATCGAGCACGCCGCCGTGACCCGGCAGGACGTCTCCCAGGTCCTTGACCCCCAGGTCGCGCTTGACCATGGACTGGACGAGATCGCCGACGAAGCCGGCCGCGCCGGCCGCCAGGGCCACGACGGCGGCCGACATGGGGGTGAACGCTCCGCCGAGCCGCGGGAGCACGAGCACCGCCAGGACGGTCGCCAGCGCCAACCCCCCGAGCAGCCCCTCCCAGGACTTGCCCGGGCTGACGCTCGGCGCGACCTTGTGGCGACCGAAGGGCACCCCGAACGCGTAGCCCCCGATGTCGGTCAGGATCACCGCACCGACCACCGCCAGGACCACCACCGTGCCGTCGGTCCGGTCCGCCAGACGCGGCGCGTAGGAGGCGAACAGGCCGATCCACAGCCCGAAGAACGTCGTCACCCCGATCGTCGCCGTGACGTTGCTGCGGTCGTCATCGGCCAGCAGCCACAGGAAGGCGACCACCAGCAGCAGTGCCATGCCGAGTGCCTGCCCCGCTGCTCCGACCAGGAGCCCGCCGACCACGCTGGTCACCACCCCCAGCAGCAGCGGCACGAGGAGCACGCGCACCTGCACCGACCCCAGTACCCGGGTCACCTCGACGCTGGCGATGCAGACGAGCACGAGGATCACCAGGGTGAAGGCCTCGACGCGCCAGAACAGCGAGAGCAGGAACACCGTCGCGAGCACCACGCCCACGGCGATGGCCACGGGCAGGTTCCGCCCGCCGACCATGCCACGGGGTCGGCCTGCCGTCTCGGAGGTCTCGGAGGCGTCCACGGGAGCGCGGGCGGGTCGCGAACGGCCCACGTCAGACCTCGCTGAGCTCCTGTTCCTTGGCCTCCAGCGCCTTGTCGATACGGGCCACGTGCTCGGCGGTGACCGATTCGAGCTTCTTGGTGTACCGGTCGTGCTCGTCGGCGCCGACCTCACCGTCGTCCTCGAGCTTCTGCATCGCGTCGCGGGCGCTGCGACGGATGTTGCGCACGGCGACCTTGCCGTCCTCGGCGGCCTGCTTGGCGAGCTTGATGTACTCGCGGCGACGCTCCTGGGTGAGCTCCGGGAAGACGCAGCGGATCGTTCCCCCGTCGTTGGCCGGGTTCAACCCCAGGTCCGACTCCCGGATCGCCTTCTCGATGGCGTTGACCGAGCTCTTGTCGAAGGGGTTGATGATCAGCATCCGGGGCTCGGGTACCGAGAAGTTCGCGAGCTGCTGCAGCGGGGTCGGCGCACCGTAGTACTCCACCGTGATGCGGTTGAGCAGCTGCGGGTTCGCCCGCCCGGTCCGGATGCCGGCGAAGTCCTCACTGACCTTCTCGACGGCCTGATCCATGCGGTGGTTCGCATCGCGCATGATCTGGTCGAGGCTCATCGCGTCCTCCTCGGGCGGGCCGGCGGTACCGGCGGTCGGGTCCGTCATCGGGTGTCGGGTGGTCGGTCAGGTGATCGGCTCGACCGCGGGGACGGCGCGGACCAGGGTGCCGACCGGCTCGCCGCGCACGATGCGACCGATGTTGCCTTCGCGCAGCAGCTCGAACACGATGATCGGCAGTCCGTTGTCCATACACAACGAGATCGCCGTGGCGTCCATCACCTTGAGTCCCTGGTTCAGCACGGCCAGGAAGTCGATCTCGGCATAGCGCGTCGCGTCGCGGTGCAGCTGGGGGTCGCGGTCGTACACGCCGTCGACCTGGGTCCCCTTCAGGATCGCCCCGGCCCCGATCTCCAGCGCTCGCTGTGCGGCGGTGGTGTCGGTCGTGAAGTACGGCACCCCCAGGCCAGCGGCGAAGATCACGACCCGCCCCTTCTCGAGGTGGCGGACGGCCCGGCGGCGGATGTAGGGCTCCGCCAGTTCCTGCATCGCCACGGCGGTCTGCACGCGCGTCTCGACCCCCTCCTTCTCCAACGCGTCCTGGAGTGCGAGCGCGTTGATCACGGTGGCCAGCATGCCCATGTGGTCAGCCGAGGAACGGTCCATCCCGGCCGCCGACGGGGAGTTGCCGCGGAAGATGTTGCCGCCGCCGACGACGATGCCGATCTGCGTGCCATCGCTGGCCTGCAGCTCGCCGATCTCGCGCGCGACCTGGCTGACGATCCGCGGGTCGATCCCACCCTTGACGTCCGGATCGGAGAACGCCTCACCCGAGAGCTTCAGCAACACCCGGGAGAGTGGGGTCCGGTCGGTCACGCTGTACCTCGTCGTCAGGGATGCGTCGGCGCTGCCAGCTCGAGCCCCGATGCTGCCGTGGGACGCCCGGCGGGTAGTGCCCGCGAGCCTAGCGTCGCCACGCGACGGGCCCGTCCCCTCGTAGGGACGGGCCCGGCGGTCGCTGTGGGGTGGACCGATCGACTCAGGCGCCCACCTCGAAACGGGCGAAGCGGGCGACCTCGAGCTTCTCTCCGACGATCGCCTGGACCTCGCTGATCGCCTGCGCGACCGACTTGTCGGGGTCGAGCGCGAAGGGCTGGTTCAGCAGGACCCAGTCCTCGAAGACCTTCTTGACCTTGCCATCGACGATCCGCTCGACGATGTGCTCGGGCTTGCCCTGCTCCACGGCTTCCTTGCGGGCGAACTCGCGTTCCTTCTCGAGCAGCGCGGGATCGACCTGCTCCTCGGTGACCACCAACGGCTTGGATGCCGCGATGTGCATCGCCAGGTCCTTGGCGAGCTTCTGCACGGCATCGGCCTTGGCCACGAAGTCGGTCTCGCAGGACAGCTGCAGCAGCACGCCGACCTTGGCCGGCATCCCCGGGCTCGGGGTGTGCAGGTAGGTGTGGACCAGGCCCTCGGCGGCCGTGCGGTCGGCCGCGCGGGCATCCATCTTGGCGCCGGTGCGCTCACGCACCAGCTCCGCGGCCTTGTCGAGGTCCCCGTCGGCGTCGACGAGGGCCTGCTTGCAGGCCATCATGGGGGCGTTGGTCAGCTCACGGAGCTGCTTGACGTCGGCGGCGGTGATCGCCACGGGGTCCTCCTGGATCTGGCCCGGCAGGATGCGGGCGACGGGGTGCTGCGCCCATGCAGCGGCGCTGGCCGGCCGGCGCGCGCACCGGCCGGCGGGAGAGGCTCAGCCCTGTTCGGTCTTCGAGGGCTCGGCCGGCGGCGCAGCGGGCTCGGCCGGCGGTGCGGCGGGCTCGGCCGGCGGTGCGGCGGGCTCGGCCGGTGGTGCGGCGGGCTCGGCCGGCGGTGCGGCGGGCTCGGCCGGCGGTGCGGCGGGCTCGGCCGGCGGTGCGGCGGCGGGGGCCTCGTCACCGGCGGCGCGGGTGGCCTGCTCGGCGGCCTGCTGGCGCTCGAGCTCGATCTCCCACTCGGCCTTCGGCTCGGCGGCCGCGATGCCGCTGTCGGCCGACTCGGTGGCCTTGAGCGCCTGCTCGCGGAGCTCCTCGTCGGGCGATCTCGAGGCACGCAGCAGCAGCCCGTCGGCGCAGGCGTCGGCGATGATGCGGGTCAGCAGCGCGGAGCTGCGGATCGCGTCGTCGTTGCCCGGGACCGGGTACTGGACCACGTCCGGGTCGCAGTTGGTGTCGAGGATGCCGACCACGGGGATGTTGAGACGGTTGGCCTCCTTGACCGCGATCTCCTCGATCACGGTGTCGACGACCCACACGGCGTCGGGGAGCTTCTGCATCTCGCGGATGCCGCCCAGGTTGGTCTGGAGCTTCTCCCGCTCACGCTCGAGCTGGAGCACCTCCTTCTTGGGCAGGAGCTGGAAGGTGCCCGAGGCCTCCATGGCCTCCAGCTCCTTCAGTCGCGCCACGCGGCCCTTGATGGTCTGGAAGTTGGTCAGCATGCCGCCCATCCAACGTTCGGTGACGTAGGGCATGCCGACGCGCGTCGCCTGGTACTCGATCGTCTCCTGGGCCTGCTTCTTGGTCCCGACGAACAGCACCGTGCCGCCCTTGGCGACGAGGTCGCGGGTGAAGCTGTAGGCCTGCTCGATGGCACGGACGGTCTGGCGCAGATCGATGACGTAGATCCCGCCCCGCTCGCCGTAGATGAAGCGACGCATCTTGGGGTTCCAGCGCCGGGTCTGGTGTCCGAAGTGGACACCGGCCTCGAGCAGCTGGCGCATACTGGTGACGGCCACTGCGTTCCTCCTGCAGGGTTCGGTTGGACCTCCGCCCGTGTCCTCCGGGGCCGGGTGCTCGCGGTGAGGCGAGGCACCGGGAACGACCCACCTCGCAGGTGTGCGAGGCACCGGGGCCGCCCGTCGACGGACGTGTGTGATGGGTTCCAAGGTGGGGTCGGGTCCGCCTGGCGGGTGCCGGCGGGCCCGTCGGGTCACGCTGTGGCAGCGCGGTCGATCCGCTCGATCGACGTCCTGCCACGGCAAGAGGTCCGACCAGCACGGCCGGACCTGTCGCGTGAGCGTAGCGCAGCCGGCCAGCCGCCACGATCGACGACCAGCCCCGGCGACGCCGACACCCTGCCGGGCACGTCCGCCCGGACCGGAGAAGGTCATCGGCCGAGCGGTGACTGGGTCGCTGCCTCGGGGTTCGGACGGGGGGCGGCGTCGGGCAACGGCGCGCGGCCGGCGAGGGGTCCGCGCCACAACCCCCACAGGCGCACCGCACGCGCCGCCGTGGCGGCGGCGTTGCCGAGCTCACCGCCGATGACCGTGCCCGCGTGCCCTGGGCTGGAGACGACCTCCTCACCCGCCAGGAACCGCCAGGCGACCTCCCGCACCGCCTCGGTGTCGAGGACGCTGCTGTGGCCGCCGGGGAGCACACGGTGCTCGACCACCACCTCGCCGTCGCGTTCGACGCGGCCCCCGAGTCCCTGTGCGTTGTGCGCGGCGGCGGGATGGCGGGCCCGATGTGGGGTGACGACCACGTCGCGGCTGCCAGCGATCGTCAGCAGTCGCGTGCCCGTCGCCAGAGGACCGGCCGGCCCAGCCTCCAGGGCCTCCTCCCACGCCTCGGCCAGGTCGAGCACCTGGTCACTTCCGCTGGCGAGCTGGCCGATGGCGGGTGCATCGAGCGGCAGCCGCGCGCCGCGGCCACCGAAGGCGCCCTGTGCGTCCTCCGCGAGCGGGCCGAACAGCACATCGTCGCCGAGCGCCTCGCCGACGACGGCGAGGTCGGAGCCGCGCAGCGGGGAGTTGATCGTGATCACGTGCCCGATCGGTGGCAGGCTGCGGTCGTAGGCGTCGTGGTGCTCGACCAGGTACCGCCAGATGACCAGGCCCCCCATCGAGTGGCCGATGAGATCGACGGCACGCCCGGGTTCGCGCGCCGCCTGCGCTCGGAGCTGCTCGGCCAGCCGGGCCGCCGCTGGCCCGGGCCCCTCCCAGGTGTGCTGCGGGCCGTAGGGCAGTTGGTCGCGACGCGGATCATGCGCTGCGCCCGAACCCGCGGACCGACCCGCGTAGGAGAAGGCCGTCACGCTGCGCGGGTCGTAGCCGAGGTGGGTCGGGTCGAGGAGCTGTGCGCGCGAATCGGAGGCGAGGCCCGCCAGCAGGACCAGGTGGTTGGGGTTGGGGGGGACGGCGAAGCCCGGCCGCTGCGCCACCGGGCTGCTCCCGGTGAGCACACCGGACAGGGTTGCCCCGGACCAGGGTTCGTACGGCGTGACCGCGTGGTGGGTCCCGGCCCACCGCCCCTGGCCGATCAAGGATGCCCGGCGTGGATCCCCACCGAGCAGCCCGAGCGGGTCGACGTAGGCGCCCGTGGCATCACGTGCCCCCCAGTGCAGGCCCGTGTCCCGACCTCCAGCGCCGTGCCCACCACCATCGAGCGCCGCCAGACGATCCCCGCGCCGGACCTGCTCCCCGGCGCGGACGCGCACGGCCGCCAACGGGCCGTAGGTCGTCACGTGGCCGTCGAGGTGGGCGATGCTCACCCAGCGGCGACCAGCGACCGGTCCAGCGAAGGTGACCCGACCGCTGCCGGCGGCACGCACGGCGGCCCCGGGGGCGAGCTCGAGGTCGACCCCACGGTGCCCGCCCCCGAAGGCGGTACGCGGTGGGTCGAAGCCTCGCAGGATCCGGCCCGGCGCCGGTGCCGCGTAGGTGACGCTCAGGCCCAGGTCCGGCGCCCATCCGGGGACGTGCGGCTCCGCGACGAGGCCGTCGCTGAGCGGCGAGGCCGCTGCCGGCGCCACCGCAGCGACCCGTCCTGTTGTCACGCAGCCGGCCAGGAGGAGCAGCGCCAACACCACGCCGCGGAGCACGACGGCCGGTCGGGGACGGGCAACGACACGCAGCGCGGCTCGGGGCACGGCACACCTCCCCGCCCCCGGGTCCGGTCACGAGCCACCCTACGTCGACCGAGGGCTCCGAGGCGATCGGTCCCCGTGCCAGCTGTGGACGGCGGGGGCCCGAGCTGGACCTTGCGGACGGCGGACGACTGCTGCACCGTGCCGGATGCCGTGGAAGGACCACCGTGCCGTTCAGCCAGAGCTCCCGTGTGGGGCTCGCGGGCCTCCTGGCACTGATGGCGACCTACGCCCTCGGCCGGCAGGCCTTCGGCCTGTTCGTTCCGGTGTTCCGCGCGGAGTTCGGCCTGTCACTGGACGTGCTGGGCTTCTACGCCAGCGCAGCGCAGGCTGGCTACCTGGTCGCCACCGTGGTCACCGGCGTCCTCACAGCCCGTTTCGGACCGCGTGTGCCCGTGGTGTCCGGCTGTCTGCTGCTGGCGGTCGGCGCGGCCCTGACAGCGTCTGCACCCGGGCCCATGCTGCTGGCGGTCGGGGTGGTCGCCGCGGGGACGAGTGCCGGCGGGGCGTGGGCGCCGTTCTCCGATGCGGTCGCCTACAAGGTCCCGACGGCGCAGACCCGGCGTGCGCTGTCGCTGGTCAACGCCGGCTCACCGGTCGGTCTGGTGGTCGCCAGTGGGTTCCTGCTGGTGGCCGGGGACCGGTGGCGGGCCGTGTGGTGGGGGTTCGCGGTCGTCGGCCTGGTCGCGGCCGCAGTGGCCTGGCGGGTCCTGGTGCCCGACACGGTGGGCCGGGTCCGCGGGCACAAGCGGCCCCGGTTGGGGTGGTTCCTCAATCCCCGGTCGCTGCGGATGTTGGTCGTCGCGCTCGGGATCTCGATCTCGTGCGGTGGCTACTTCGCGTACGCACCGGTCACCGTCCAGGACGCCGGACTGGCGAGCTGGATCGGTCCGGCGATGTGGGCGACCCTGGGGATCGCGGGCGCTTCGGTGGGAGCCTTCGGGGGCAGCATCGCCAACCGCTATGGCGTGCGCAGACCGTTGGCGATGATGCTGGTGCTGATCAGCGGGTCGTTCCTGGTGCTCCTGATCGCGCCCGGTTCGACGGTCGCCGCCCTGGGGTCGGCTGGTGTGTTCGGGGTGGGCTTCACGACCGGGTTCGCCCTCCTGGTCATGTGGAGCCAGCACGTCTACCGAGATCGCCCCAGCACCGGTTTCACCCTGGCCATCGTGTTCATCGCCGCCGGGTTCATCGTCGGACCGAGCCTGTTCGGCCTCTTGGCGACCCGCTTCAGCGGGGACGTGGCGCTGCTGGCCACCGCCACTCCCGCCCTGGTGGTCGCGCTGCTACCCCCGGCACCGGAGAACCGCCTCAAACCACTCCAACCTCGTTGACCGCGATGCCGTGGGTCGAGTGCAGCGCCCGATCCCGCGAGGCCCGCCGGTCCACGGGTCCGGGTCGGTCGTCGACACGCCCTCAGCCGCGGATCAGTTCCCCGAGCTTGGCCCGCAGGCTGAGCACCGCCTTGGTGTGGATCTGGCAGATCCGCGACTCGGTCACCCCGAGCACGTCGCCGATCTGCGCGAGCGTCATCCCCTCGAAGTAGTACAGGCCGAGCACCGTCTGCTCCCGCTCGGTGAGACGCGTCAGGGTGGCGCGCAGCAGACGCTTGGTCTCCGCGTCGTCCATGGTCTCCTCGGGCAGGACCGCGGTGAGGTCCTGGAGGGTGTCGACCAGGGTGATCCGGTCCCCGTCGCCCACGTCGAGGACCTCGTCGAGCGCGGCGATCGAGGTCATCGACATCCGCGCCAGGGTGTCCTGGAGCTCGTCGACGGTCCAGCCGAGCTCCTCGGCCAACTCCTCGTCGGTGGGGCTGCGCTTGAGCGCCGACTCGAGGACCTGCATGGCGGTCTCGACCTGGCGGGACCGCGTCCGTACCGAACGCGGTACCCAGTCGACGCTGCGCAGCTCGTCGATGATCGCGCCCCGGATGCGGGACACGGCGTAGGTCTCGAACTTGAAGCCACGGCCCGGCTCGAACTTCTCGATGGCATCCATCAACCCGAAGATGCCGTAGCTCACGAGGTCGGCGTGCTCGACGTGGGCCGGCATGCCCACCGCCACACGGCCGGCCACGTACTTGACGAGCGGCGCGTAGTGGATGATCAGCCGTTCCCGCGTCTCGATCGCGCGGTCCTCGGCGTACTGCTCCCACAGCTGCGCCACCTCACGTTCGGTGATCGCGGTGGTGCTCACGCTCGGACCCCTACCCATCGGTGTGCCGGACCGGCTTCACACGGCGCCCCAACGCCGAGCCTAGCCACGCGCGGTCACCGTACCCGAGGGACCCACGCCCTGGCCGCTGGCACGTGCTCGCGCGCGAGGATGCGCCGCGGTATGGATCTCGCGCAGCTGTCCGCGTGACAGGTGCGTGTAACGCTGCGTCGTCGCCAGTGAGGCGTGGCCGAGCAGTTCCTGGACCTGCCGGAGATCGGCGCCCCGCTCGAGGAGGTGGGTGGCGACGCTGTGACGGAGCGTGTGCGGTGTCACGTGCCCGAGGCCGGCCCGCCGTGCCGTCCGCACGACCACCTCCCGCGCCTCCCGCACCCCCAGTGGCGCCCCACGGGCGGTCACGAACACCGCATCGGCGACCGGCACCGGCAACCCGGTGGCGGTCGCCCCCGTGGCCCCGGTGGCGGCAGCGTCCGTGAGCAGCAACGGTCGCCCGGCCGCGAGGTAGCGGCGGAGCGCGTCGACGGCCGGATCACCGATGGGCACGATCCGCTCCTTGCCGCCCTTGCCGGCCAGCCGCAGCAGCTGTTGCGGGAGATCGATGGCGCCCAGCGTCACCGGGCAGACCTCCCCGATGCGGCCACCGGAGGCGTAGAGCAGCTCGAGCAACGCCCGGTCGCGGAGCTCGATCGGTGCCGTGCCCCCGGCCGCCGCGAGCAAGGCGGCCACCTGATCGACGCGCAGCACACGTGGGAGGTGTCGACCCTGCTTGGGTGTGGCCAGCATCGCCGCGGGGTCACGCCGTACGACCCCCCGGCGGGCCAGGAGCCCGAACCACGTCCGCAACGTCGAGGCGCGCCGTGCCGCGGTGCTCCGGGCGTAGCCGCGGGTGTGGAGAGCGGCGAGGTAGCGGCGTAGGGCCGGCAGGTCCACCTGGTCCGGTCGGACGAGCCCCCACGCCGTGCAGGTCCTGGCCACGTCCTCGGCGTCGCGCCGGTACGCATGCACCGTGTTGTCGCGGCGCCCGAGCTCGCCGGCGACGTGGTCGACCAGCAGCGTGACCGCGTCCGACCATGCCGGCGGCAGGGTGCCGGACGGCACGGCGGCGTCGTTCGGCGTGCTCGCGGCGCGGCCAGCCGACGTGGGAGGCGGGGAGGCAGTCACCCGGGGAGCCTGAGCGCTGGCGTGCCGGAAGTCAAGGAAGGAGCATCACCGCGGTGGCCCAGCGGGCTGGCGACACAGCACGAACCCGTCAGCGCGTTCGACCACCTCGCCGGCCAGCTGTGCCCGTGTCAGCGCGGCCAGCACTTCCCCCGGGGACCGGCCGCTGCGGGCGATCAGTTCGTCCTGGACGATCGCGCGTGGCCAGGCGGTGACCAACGGCTGGCGCACGGCGCTCGGCAGGACCGTCACAGCGTCGCCGTCGGCGCCCGGTGCCGCCACGGCGGCCACCTCGCGGGGACCGGCCGGCGAGCGCAGGGCGTGCAGCAACTCCGAGGGGTCGGTGCAGGTCCCGGCCCCCTCGTTGAGCAGGCGGTTCGGTGCCACCGAGCCAGGACGCCGGATGTCACCCGGCACGGCGAGCACCGATCGACCCCGCTCCAGCGCGGCCGTGGCCGTCAACAGCGAGCCCGAACGCCGGCCGCCCTCCACCACGACCACCACGTCCGCGAGCCCGGCCACGATGCGGTTGCGGGCCCGCACGATCCCCGCCTTGGGCGGCACGCCCGGCAGTTGCTCCGAGACGAGGCCGCCACCGCCGGACCGGATCCGCTCGAACAGGCCACCCGGACGTGCGTGGGGCCGGGGGTAGCCGACGTCGTGTCCGCAGCCGAGGACCACACTGGTCCCGCCCGGGCCCTCCACTGCCGCTCGGTGCGCGGCCGCGTCGATGCCGAGCGCGCCGCCGGAGACCACGTGCACGCCCGCAGCCGAGGCGGCCTCCGCCAGCCACGCGGCGACCCCGGCACCGTAGGAGGTCGCGTTGCGCGAACCCACGATCGCCACCGTCGGCACCGACGGCGGCAGCGTCCCGGCGGTCACCAACAGGACCGGCCCGTCGGTGGCGGGCCAGCCCTCGGCCAACCGGCTCGGGTAGGCCGGATCGCCGACCACGCTGAGGCGGCACCCCTGGGCCCGCCACCGCGGGACCAGCCGGAGCGCGGCGGCCACGTCGTCGCCATCGATCCGGCCGCGCACCTCGGCGAGGAGTCCGTCGCCCGGGTCACCCGTGCGCACGCCCTGCGCCGCCAGCGTGCGCCGCACCCCCTCGAGTGTCCGGCGGGGACGCACCGCCCAGGCCAACAACGCGGCCACGGTCGTGGCGTCGGTCCCGGCAGCGGCGAGCGGCCGCACCTCCCGGGTCAGCGGGTCGAGCCGGTCACCGCTCACGTCGACACCCGCACCGGCGGCAGGCGGTAGGCGACGGCCTCCTCCACGTGCACGGGGAGCACCTGCTGGCTGTCGGCCAGATCGGCGATGGTCCTGGCCACGCGCAGGGTGCGGTCGAAGGCCCGTGCGGAGCCACCGAGGCCGTGCAGCGCCAGCGCGAGCTGCGAGCGCGCGGTGGCGGTCGCGGTCCCCTGCAGCTCGGGGACGCTGACGTCGCGGTTCAAGCGTCCCGGTCCCCAGCGCTCGGCGGCGCGGTGCCGAGCCGCGGCGACCCGCTGCGCCACCACGGCGGTGCGCTCACCCGGCCGGTCCTCGAGCAGCTCCGAGCGCTCCACGGGCTGCAACGCCACCTGGAGGTCGAGTCGGTCGAGCAACGGCCCGGACAGCCGGGAGCGGTACCGCTCGATCCGGTCCGGCCGGCACGTGCAGGCCCGGCGGGTGTCCCCCTGGTGGCCGCACGGACAGGGGTTGGCGGCAGCGACCAGCAGCACCTTGGCGGGGTAGCTGACCCGCGCACGTGCCCGGCTCAGCACGACCTCGCCCCGCTCCAGCGGTTGGCGCAGCGCGTCGAGGATCCCCCGCGGGATCTCCAACAGCTCGTCCATCGCCAGGACCCCGCGATGTGCCAGGGAGATCTCACCGGGACGCGGGATGCCCGCACCACCGCCGACCAGCGCGGCCGCGGAGACGATCCGGTGCGGCGCCCGCAGCGGTGGGCGCACCCCCAGGGGATCGCCGGCCCGGCGCTCCCCGGCCAGCGAGTGGATCGCTGCCACCTCGACGGCTTCGTCGGCGGTGAGGTCTGGCAGGAGCCCGTGGAGCCGCTCGGCGAGCATGGTCTTGCCGCAGCCGGGCGGGCCGGTCAGCAGCAGGTGGTGCCCGCCGGCCGCGGCCAGCTCGACCGCACGACGGGCCAACCGCTGGCCGCGGACGTCCGCGAGGTCCGGTGGCGGCGCCGCGGGGCAGCCCGGGACCGGTCGGGGCGCGGGGGGCCGATGGTGGCCGGCCAGCACCCCGACCACCTCCGTGAGATCGGCGACCGGGACGGGGCTGATCCCGCTGACCAGGGCCGCCTCGGCAGCCCCGGCGGCGGGGACCAGCAGCTGCGTGGCGCCGAGCGCGCGGGCCCCGGCGACCAGTGGTAGCTGTCCGGTCACCGCCCGGACGGTCCCGTCGAGCCCGAGCTCCCCGCACGCCCAGGTCTGCGATGCCGCCGTGACCGGGACCTGGCCCGTGGCAGCCAGCACCGCGATCGCCAGAGGCAGGTCGAAGCTGCTGCCGACCTTCGGGAGGTCGGCGGGGGCGAGGTTGACCACGACCCGCTCGCCAGGCCACCGCAGCCCGTGCCGCTGGATGGCGGTACGGACCCGCTCCCCCGCCTCCCGCACCGCGGCATCCGGCAGACCGACCAGTCGCAGCGCCGGCAGACCCGGGCTACAGCTGGCCTCCACCCGGACCTCGAGCGGCCGCAACCCGACCAGGGTCACCCCTCGGACGATCGCCAGCGCTCGGCCGCCCATCAGTCCAAGCCCACCAGGTGGGTGAGCCGTGGACGCTGTCCCGCATCGATCGCGATCAGGTCGAGGCGCACGCTGCGGTAGTGCTCCGGCTGGTCCCGCAGGAAGGCACCGATCAGCGCCCGCAGTCGCCGGTGCTTGCGCGCATCCAGCGCCGCCACGGCACCGCCGAAACGCTCGGCGTCACGGCGGGTCTTGACCTCGCAGACGACCAACGTGCCGCTCCGCTCGTCGATCGCGACGAGGTCGAGCTCACCCCGCAGCGACCCCTCGACGATCCGCCAGTTCCGGGCGATCACGTCCAGGCGGTGCCCGCAGCGCAGGTGCCTGGCCGCCAGTGCCTCACCGGAGCGGCCGAGGGTGCCCCCGGCGATGAGCGCCTCGCGCTCGGCGGGCGTGAGGGCGACCTGGTGCGCGGTGGTGGTGTCCATGCCGGCACGCTACGTCCCCCGTCGGTCACCCCGGGGTCCGGTCACCGTGTGCCTGGGGAAAACCTCGGCGACCGTCAGAGGACGCCGAACCCCCACAGCAGCCCGGCACCGAGCACGACGACCGCCACGACCAGCAGCCAGATGTCGTTGCGCTTGTCGTCGCGGTAGCGGCGGGTCGCGTTGAAACCCATGGCGCTCACCTCCTGGCGGTCACTCGTCGAGGAAGTCGGCGACGTCGGTCTCGTCGTGGATCAACTCCTCCACGTTGACGTCCCGGAACGTCAGGACCCGGACCTGTCTGAGGAACCGGGCCGGGCGGAACATGTCCCAGACCCAGGCGTCGGTGAGCTCGAGCTCGAACCAGAGGTCCTCGCCCTCGTGCGGGACCACCTGCACCTCGTTGCACAGATAGAAGCGCCGCTCGGTCTCGACGACGTAGCGGTAGAGCCGGACCACATCGCGGTACTCCCGGTACAGGGAGAGCTCCAGATCGGTCTCGTAGGCGTCCAGCTCCTCGGGGTTCACGTCCCGCCTCCAGCCCGCCGGTCGACACCGACGGCCAACGGTCACCGCCTGTCACGGGCGACTGGCCAGGGTAGCGACGTGCGACGCTACGGTCCGGGTATGCCCAGACGCCGCACCACCTCGCCGGAGCCGCCGGGTGACGGTCCCGACATCGTCACCGAGCGCCAGCTCGACGGCGACGGGCTGCTGGTGGCCGGGCTGGACGAGGTCGGACGGGGGGCCTGGGCCGGACCGCTGACGGTCGGGGTCGCCATCCTCGATCTCGCCGCGGTGCCCCCGGGTCTGAGGGACTCGAAACTGCTCACCCCCGAGCGCCGCACGGCGCTCGATCGTCAGGTTCGCGACCATTCGGAGGTCGCGGTCGGCGAGGTGCCACACGACGAGCTGGACGAGGTGGGGCTCGCCGCGGCACTGCGGCTCGCGGCACAGCGGGCGGTGGGGGCACTGCGGCGACGCCCCGATGTGGTGCTGATCGACGGCAACGTCGATCTGCTGGCGGGGCTCGGGTACCGGACCGAGGTGCTGATCGGGGGCGACGATCGCAGCGCCTCGATCGCGGCGGCCTCGATCGTGGCGAAGGTCCACCGCGACGCCTGGATGGTCGCCCAGTCACCGCGCCACCCGCCGTACGGGTTCGACACCAACAAGGGCTACGCCACCGAGCATCACCGTCGGGCCCTGGCAGCACGGGGACCCTGCGAGCTCCACCGCCGCAGCTGGCAGCCGATCCGGGAGCTGCTCGGTGCCCAGCAGTTGGCCATGGGCAGCCCGGGCGAGGTGGCTACCCCACGCCCATGAGCCGCTCGGACGGCGAGGCATCGGCCGCCGGCGGATGGCGTTCGGGCGCGCTGGCGGCCGGCGCCGCATCGAGGTCGTACTCCACGCCGGTGAGCAGGCCAGCGTGGTCCACGGGCCAGATGATCGCGTAGGAGCGGCCGATCACCTTGTCCCTCGGCACGAACCCGAGGCTGCGGCGCGAGTCCGAGGAGTTGGGCCGGTTGTCGCCCAGGAAGAACAGCGTGCCCTCGGGCACGACGACGGGCCCGTAGTCGGAGGGATCGTCGAAGACGACGTAGGGCTCTTCGAGCGGGACGCCGTTGACGCTGACGACCCCTTGCTCGATCAGGATCTCATCACCCGGCAGGCCGATCACCCGTTTGACGAAGTCCCGAGCGCTGGCAGGGACCACACCCAGGAACTGTCCGATGCCCCGCACGACCCGCTCCCCCGCGGTGTCATCGGCCGTGGTGCCGGTCAGGCTCTCACCCTCGAACACCACGATCTCGCCCCGCGCAGGCTCGCGGAAACGGTAGGTCAGCTTCTCCACGATCATGCGATCGTTGACGCTGAGCGTGGGCTCCATCGAACTCGACGGGATGTAGAACACCTGCACCACGAAGGTGCGCAGCACGAAGGCGAGCACCAGTGCGATGACCAGGAGCACCGGCAACTCCCGGAGGAACGAACCGGCGGAGCTCCCCGACGATGCGGCGCGCGATCTGGAGACCGACGTCGGCTCGGGTGGCGTGGGGCTGGCCGGTGGCGTCCCGGTCGGCGGTGTCCCGGTGGGTGGCCTCCCGCTCGGCGGTGCACCGGCCGGTGGCGCCCCGCTCGGCGGTGCACCGGCCGGCGGTGCCGGCGGCGGCTCGGGCGTCGCGGCCGGGCCGGGTGGTGGCTGCAGCCTCGGCCCCGGGGGCGCCGTCGGGTCGCTCGGTGGGGCCGAGTCGCCCGAGGAATCCGGACCCACCTCCGCGCCCTGAGCACCGTCCGACCGCGGCGCCGCGGGACGCTGCGAGCGCGAGGCCCCGGTCGGCCGTGCCGTCCAGGGCGCTGAGCCGAAGAGCGGCTCGCCACGTCCAGCACGACGCCCGCGATCGGTGTGGCGCTCTGACATGACACCCACCTCTCGGTGGCCCGACCACGACCGACCGGTCGACGTCCGACCACGGGACACGGCCGCTGGCGATCTCAGCCGGCCACGTCCCGCTTCTCCTTGATGCGGGCCGCCTTGCCGACACGGTCACGCAGGTAGTACAGCTTCGCGCGCCGCACCTTGCCGCGACGGGCGACCTCGATCGACTCGATGACGGGGCTGTGTACCGGGAAGGTCCGCTCGACACCGACGCCGAAACTGATCTTGCGCACCGTGAAGGTCTCGCGCAGCCCACCGCCCTTGCGGGCGATCACGACGCCTTCGAAGACCTGGATGCGAGAGCGTGTCCCCTCGACGACGCGGACGTTGACCTTGACCGTGTCGCCGGGGCGGAAGTCGGGGATGTCGTCGCGCAGACGCGACTGCTCGACGATGTCGACCTTGTTCATCGGGCTGCCTTCGGGGCGTCGGGGATGGAGCCGGGGGGTGGCATGGCACGGTCGGGGCAGGCGTGCCGAACATGCAGCCTCGATCGCGCGGCGCATCGAGAGGGACGGACGCGGCGCCCGGCCTGATCTCGTCGTCACGGCCTGACCGGGACCGGATCGAGCGCGCCGGCGGACGACCCGCCACACGGCGAGAAGCGAGGATACGGCGCGCGCGGGAGGCTGGTCAACCTGCGCACCTCCCGCACGTCACGGGCGGCCAGCGTCAACCTGCGGTGGCGCCGGTGCCACCGACCTCGCGAGGCACGTCAGGGCCGGCGGTGTCGCCAGCACCCTCCGCGGTGTCAGTGCCACCCAGCAGGTCTGGGCGGCGCTGCCTGGTCAACTCGACGGAGCGCTGGTGGCGCCACCGTCCGACCGCTGCGTGGTCGCCCGAGGTGAGCACCTCGGGGACCCGGTGCCCGCGGACCTCCGCGGGACGGGTGTAGTGGGGGTACTCGAGGAGCCCCGAGGTGAAGGACTCCTCCGCCGGGGATGCCTCGTTGCCCACCACACCCGGGACCAACCGGGTGACCGCCTCGATCAGTGCCGCCGCTGCCACCTCACCGCCGAACAACACGTAGTCGCCGACCGACACCTCGTCGGTGGCGACCAGTTCGTGCACCCGTTCGTCGATGCCCTCGTAGCGGCCACACAGCAGCACCAGCCGCTCCTCGGCCGCCAACTCGGTAGCGAGCGCCTGGGTCAACGGACGGCCTCGCGGTGTCAGCAGGACCGTGCGGGGACGGACGCCACCGGCCGCGAACGCCTCGGTCGGGACGTCACCACGCACCGTTCGGCCCCGGGTCACCTCGGCGTCCAGATCGTTCCAGACGGCCTCGCAGGCGTCGATCCAGACGTCGGCGCGCATCACCATGCCCGCACCACCGCCGTAGGGAGCGTCGTCGACGCTGCGATGCCGATCCGTCGTCCAGTCCCTGAGGTCGTGGACGCGGACGTCCAGGACGCCATCGGCGATCGCCCGACCGAGCAGCGAGGTGGTCAAGGGGCCGTCGAACCATGCGGGGAAGATGGTGAGCACATCGAGACGCACGGGGCTCACCCTGGTCCTGGAGCATCGTGTCCGTCCGGCCCGGCCACCTCCGGCTCGCCATCGAGCAGGCCGTCGGGCGGATCGACCACCAGCACGGACGTGCCGTCGTCCTCGACCACCTCGACGAACTCCTCGGCGGCCGGCAGCAGCCAGGTGCTGCCGTCCCTTGCGACCTCGAGGAGGTCGTAGCCGGCGGCCTCCGGCAACTCGATCAACGCCGACACCGACCCGAGCTCACGGCCGTCGACGTGGCGGACGGCCAGACCGACCAACTCGTGCGCGAAGTAGGTCTCGCTGTCCTCGACATCGATGCCTGGACCCAGGATCTCACCGCCGCGCAGCCGTTCGGCCGCGTTGCGATCGGCCACGCCCTCCAGCGCCAGCAGCAGCCGCCCCTGATGGGCACGGCTGCCGGTGATGACCCGAGGGGTGTCGCCGACCAGCACCTCGGTGCCGACGTCGAAACGTCCGGGCACGTCGGACAGCGGGTGGACCACGACCTCGCCACGGATGCCGTGGGCCTTGACGACACGCCCGATCAGGACGGCGTCGTCATCGCCAGCAGGCTCCACGGGTCCCTCGCGGTGATGCTCGGTGCTCAGTCCACGATCTCGACGGTGACGTTCTCGTCGTCGAGGGAGCCGGCCGCCTTGACCAGGGTGCGGATCGCCTTCGCGGTGCGGCCACGCTTGCCGATCACCTTGCCGAGGTCGTCCTCGTGGACGTGCAGTTCCAGCACGGTCTCACGGTCGTCCTCATCCACCTCGATGCGGACGTCGTCGGGGTGGTCGACCAGCTGCTTGGCGACGAACTCCAGCACGTCCTCGGACCTCACTGGGCACCCCCGCCCTCGGCGGCCTCAGCTGCCTTGGCTCTCGCCTTCTTGGAGAGCTTCTCCTTCGGCTCGCCCGCCTCGCGGTCGCGCTCGGGGGCATCGCCCGGCTTGAACTCCTCCCACACGCCGCTGATGCGCAGGAGCTTGCGCACCGGGTCGGTGGGCTGCGCCCCGTGCTGCAACCAGTGCAGGGCGCGTTCGTTGTCGACCTCGATCCGCGAGGGGTTCTCGAGCGGGTGGTACTGGCCGATCACCTCGATGAACCGCCCATCCCGGGGCGAACGGGCGTCGGCGGCGACGATGCGGTAGTGCGGACGCTTGACGGTGCCCTCCCGGCGGAGGCGCAGCTTGACAGCCATGCTGGTTCCTGACGATGTACGGGCACGCGCGTACCGGCGTCCCGCTGGTGGTGACGACCGGTACCCGGCACGGACCGTGGTTCCGCGTGGTGGGGCGGACAGCCGGTGGGGCGGGGATCGTCCTGGACGTGGTGCCACGCCGAGGGGCGGACCCCGGGACGTGGTGGAGGGAAGGCTACCGCACCGCTCGGCGGTCCGGCTGCTCGGCCGTCCCGCTGCTCGGGCGTCAGGCCCGCGGCCCGTCCACTCCGGACCAGTCGGCGGGCACGGTGTCCGGGATGTCGACCACATCGCGTCGCGCGTCCAGGCGCAGGGCGGCGAGGTTGCCGAGCGCACACAGCGCTGCGGGGACCACGGCCAGGTCCGGCGGCGCGCCGAGCGCGGACAAGCCACCCCAGATCACCAGCAACGTCAGCCATGCAACGCGGCCAGGACACACCCACCTGCACGCAACAGGACCCATACGCCTCACCCCCGGGCACCGGCCCCCGCCGTCGCACGAGCCGGCTCGGATCGGATCGGATCGGATCGTGCCACCATCCTAGAGGCCCGACCGGGCGTCACCGCACTCGAGCGCAGCCGTGGACCTCGCCCGGGCGACGCTTCAGCGGCGCTTGCTGCGCTTGGGTGCCGGCTGCAGGCCCTGGAAACCGCCCATCCCCGCCGGTCCGCCACCACCCATCTGCTGCTGGAGCTGCCGCACGGCGGCCGCCTGCCCCTTGGCACCTCGCGGCCCCTTGGGCTTGGCGCCCTGCTGACCGGACATCTTCGCCGCCGACTTCATCACCTTCTGCACCTCGGCGAACTGCTTGACCAGGCGGTTGACCTCGGTCACGGTCGTCCCGGACCCGGCGGCGATGCGCTTGCGCCGACGACCGTTGAGTACCCCCTTGGGATCACGCCGTTCCTTGGGGGTCATCGAACGGATGATCGCCTCGACCCGGCCGAACTGCTTGTCGTCGATGTCGACGTCCTTCAGTTGCTTGCTCATGCCCGGCATCATCCCGAGCAGCCCCTGGAGCGGGCCCATGCGTTTGAGCATCTGCAACTGCTCGAGGAAGTCCTCGAGGGTGAAATCGCCGGAGAGGATGGCCTGCTCGGCTTTGTTGGCCTCCTCCTCGGTGTAGGTGGCCTCCGCTTTCTCGATCAGCGACATCACGTCGCCCATACCGAGGATGCGACCGGCCATGCGGTCGGGGTGGAACGCCTCGAAGTCCTCCATCCCCTCGCCGACCGAGGCGTACATGATCGGCGTCCCGGTCACCTCGCGTACCGACAGGGCCGCCCCACCACGAGCGTCGCCGTCCAGCTTCGACAGGATCACACCGTCGAAACCGACCTGATCCTGGAAGGCCTTGGCGACGTTGACGGCCTCCTGGCCGATCATGGCGTCGATCACGAACAGGGTGCGCACCACGCCCCCGTGTTCGCCCACGACGCGCTTGATGTCCGCAGCCTGCTCGAGCAGCACCTCGTCGACGTGGAGACGGCCGGCCGTGTCCACGATGACGGTGTCACAGCCGGTCTCACGCGCCTTCATGATGCCGTCACGGGCCACGGGGACCGGGTCGCCCGAGGTCGTCGGGGCGTAGACGTGGACGCCGACCCGCTTGGCGTTGACCTTCAGCTGCTCGACCGCTGCCGGACGCTGGAGATCGCACGCGACCAGCATCGGGTTGCGGCCCTTGCTCTTGAGCAGCTTCGCCAGCTTGCCGGCTGCGGTCGTCTTCCCGGACCCCTGGAGCCCGGCCAGGACGATGACGGAGGGCGGCGGGCCCTTCAGGTCCAGCGTCGCCGACTCACCGCCGAGCGCCCGGGTCAGCTCCGCATCGACCGCCTTGATCACGGTCTGGGAGGGGTTGAGCGCCTTGGCGACCTCCTCACCGACCAGCTGCTCACGGAGCCGGGCGAGGATCCCCTTGACGACCTTGAAGTTGACGTCCGCCTCGAGCAGGGCGAGCCGGATCTCCTTCAGCGTGGCGTCGACGGTCTTCTCGTCGAGCCGGCCGCGGCCCTTGACCTTGTCGAGGGCCGCCTCGAGCTTGGTGCTGAGGGTGTCGAACACGTCTGGCTCCGGCGGTCGGGATCGATCGGTGCGTTCGGACGGCGAGGTGGTGACCAGCGAGGGTAGCGGTCAGCCCACGGCGGCCCGGGGGTGGGGACCCGGGGTGGCAGCCCAGGGTGGCGGCCCAGGGTGGCGGCCGTTGTGGGCGCTGACGCGTGGTGCGCCGGGCTCGGCACGGCACCGCACTCGACACGAGATCGCAACGAAGCGACCGATCGATGGTCGTTCGGTTGCGATCCCTGCCGACGACCGCGCGCGCCGGCAGACGGGCACGACCGCGGACGCGGGCGGACGGGCACGACCGCGGACGCGGGCAGACGGGCACGACCGCGGACGCGGGCACGCGGGCACGATTGCGCGCGGGCAGAGGGGATGACCGCGCACCACGCGCGCCGCGGGCGGGATCGCGACGGCGCGGTCACAGCTCGGAGAACAGACCCTCCACGAACAGCTGCGGGTCGAAGGGAGCGAGGTCGTCGATCTCCTCGCCGAGCCCGACGAGCTTGACCGGCAGACCCAGCTCGCGCTGCACCGCGACCACGATCCCTCCCTTGGACGAGCCGTCGAGCTTGGTCAGCGCGATACCCGTCACCTCGACGGCTTCGAGGAAGGCCTTCGCCTGCGCGATGCCGTTCTGACCGGTGGTCGCATCCAGGACGAGCAGGGTCTCCTCCAGTGGCCCGGCCTGCTTCTCCAGGACCCGTTTGACCTTGCCGAGCTCGTCCATCAACTGCCGCTTGTTGTGCAGCCGACCGGCCGTGTCGACGATCAGCAGGTCGCTGTCCCTCGCGCGCGCCGCGTCGTAGGACTCGTAGGCCACCGAAGCCGGGTCGGCGCCCTCGTCCTTGCGGACGAGCTCGGCCCCGGTGCGCTCAGCCCAGATACCGAGCTGTTCGGCAGCCGCGGCCCGGAAGGTGTCCGCGGCGGCCAGCGTCACGCTGTGGCCGGCTCGAGCCTCCACGGCCGCCAGCTTGCCGATGGTGGTGGTCTTGCCGGTCCCGTTGACGCCGGTGACCAGCCACACCGTGGGTCCGTCGTCGGTGGCCCGCGCCAGGGACCGATCGGGGGTACCGAGCGCGGTGCGCAGCTCCTCCTGGAGCAGTGCGAGGACCGCATCGCCGTCCGTGGCGCCCTCCTCGCGGGCCCGGCGTCGCAGCTCCTCCACGATCTCCATCGTCGCGGTCACCCCGACGTCAGCGGTGATCAGCGCCTCCTCGAGCCCCTCCCAGGCCTCCTCCGTGACCCCGCCACCGAACAGTTCCACCACCGAGGCGCCCAGGACGTTGCGGGTCCGTGTCAGCCGCCGACGGAAGCGCTCCCTGAGGGTGATCGGCTCAGCCGGGACCTCCGGCTCGACCCGTTCGCGCTCCAGCAGTTCCGCGGGGGTATCCGGTACCTCCACCTCCGGGAGCTCCAGCTCCTCGGTGACCGCGCCACCGGCCCGGTCGTCCGCGGCTCCGGCGTCCTCGGGCTCCCGCTCGAGGAGTCCGGTCCCTGCGCGGCCGCCGCCGTCGCCGCCGCCGTCGCCGCCGTCGCCGCGGCCCTGATCGCGGGATCGTCGGACCCCGCGCGCGACCGCCGCGCCCCCGCCACCCAGCAGCAGCAGGCCGAGCGCGGCGATCAGCGCCGGGTCGGCGTCGAGGAACCCGGAGACCGCCAGTGCGGTCAGCAGAGTGGGAACGGATGTCATCATGACCTCCTGCATGGTGGTGAGGTCGTCGGAGCCGGAGGCGAACCGCCGTGGGCGGACGCCGAGGTACGAGGTAGCCGGGGTGTCGGGGCGCGGACGCCGAGGTGGCAGGTCGAGGAGGGCGGGCGCGGACGCCGAGGTCGTCAGGCGGTGGTCGCGGCGTCCTCCAGCACGGCCTCGGTGGGCGCATCGCTGGCACGGTGCTCGAGCGCGTGGGCGGGCGGTGCCGCGTCACGGAGCCGCTCGGCGACGACCTTGGTCACCGCGTCCGGCCCCATGGTGATGCCGTAGAGCAGGTCGGCAATCTCCATCGACCGCTTCTGGTGGGTGACCATGATGATCTGCGCGTGACCACGGAACGACCGGATGATCTTCAGCAGCCGTTGGAGGTTGACGTCGTCGAGGGCGGCATCGACCTCGTCGAGCACGTAGAACGGGGAGGGACGGGCCCGGAAGATCGCGAAGACGAAAGCGAGGACGGTCAGGGACCGCTCCCCACCGGACAGCAGGGACAACCGGGTGACCTTCTTGCCCGGGGGCCGGGCCTCCACCTCGATGCCCGTGGTCAACAGATCGTCCGGGTCGGTCAGCACCAGCCGTCCGCGGCCGCCGGGGAACACGGTGGTGAACGTGAGCTCGAACTCCCGGGCCACGTCGTCGAACGCGGTGCGGAACACCTCGCGGATGCGGTCGTCGACCGCCGCCACGACCTCCTGCAGGTCGCGCTTGGATCGGCGGAGATCGTCGAGCTGATCGGCGAGGAACGCGTGACGTTCCTCGAGGGCCTTGAACTCCTCGAGCGCCAGCGGGTTGACGCGGCCGAGCAGGCCGATCTTGCGGACCAGCTCGTCCTCCCGCGCGGTCAGGTCATCGTGGTCGTTGCCGGTGGCATCGGGGTGCTCCGCACGCAGCTCCTCGGGGCCGAGCGACAGCTCGGTTCGGACCCGCTCGATGAGGTGATCGAGGCGGGTGGCGACGTCGTGACGACGCAGGTCGGCGGCGTGGCGCTGCTCGGTCAGCTCGGCGAGCTCGTGCTGGATGGCGGTGGCGGCCTCGCGCTCGGTGGCCAGGGCGCTCGCTGCTTCCCGCACCTCCGCCTGGAGCCGATCGCGCTCGGCAGCCGCGGCAGCCAGCGACCCCTCGATGCGTTCCAGCGCCGTGCGAGCGACGACGGCGAGCTGCCCACACCGCTCGATCCCGCGGCGCCGCAGCGCTCGCCGACGGGCCGCCTCCGCCAGAGCCGTCTCGATCTCGGCGGCCTCACGCCGCAGCGCCGCGGCCTGCTCCTCGAGGTGGCGTACCTGCTCCGAGGTGCGTTCCAGGGTCAAGCGCGCGTCGAGCTCCCGCTCGCGAGCGACCTCGACCGCCTCGTCCAGATCGGTGGCGACCTCGTCCGGGCCGGTGTCCAGCTCCTCCTCGGGCGCGTCGGGACCGCGGGTGTTGAGCTCCGAGAGCGCGACCCGGTCCCGTTCGAGGACCTGCTCCAACTCGTGGCGCTGCGCCGCGACCACACCCCGCTGATCGGCCAGGGAACGCAGCTCACGGTTGAGACGTGCCAAGCGTTCGGCGGCGCCGGTGATCCGCGCATCCGACTCGTTGATCCGGTCGGTGGCTGCTGTCAGCACCTCCTCGGCGGTGGCCAGCTCGGCCGCGACACGGTCGCGCTGTGCGGCCACCTGCGCCAACCGCTCGGCCAGGATCCCGGCGGCACCCTCGGCCTCGTCGGCCGCGGTGGCGGTGACCACCGAGGAGCGCTGCGGTGAACCGGCGGCCCGGTACCCACCGGGACCGGCAACGTCGCCATCGGGGGTCACGAAGGTGAGCGCGTTCTCGCGGCCGTGGAGCAGGACGGCCGTGCTCCAGTCGGGCACGAGGTAGGTGTTGGCGAGCACCCGCTGCAGCGCGGCGACGACCTTCGCGCTGGCCTCGGCGTCGTCGGCCGGCGCCAGGACCTCGGCGACCGGGCGCGCCCGACCAGCGGCCAGCCGGCTGGCCACGGTCTCCTCGACCGTCGCCGGAGGCGGTCCGTCCTCCCGGGCGACCAACACCACGGCCTGGCCGGCCGAGGTGTCCCGCAACCACGCGACAGCGCGACGCGCGTGTTCCTGGGTCCGCACGACGACGGCCTCGCCGATCTGGCCCAGCGCGGCCGCGACCGCGACCTCGTCGCCATCGACCCGGACATGCTCGGCCACGGGGCCGAGCACGCCGTCGAGGTCGGCCTCGAGCAGCGCAGCGGTGCCCCCGTCGGCTTCGGCCAGGGCGGCCCGCAGCGCCTCGGCCCGGGCGAGCTTCGAGCTGCGTTCGGCCTCGAGCTCCCGAGCCTCGCCCGCCAGGTCGGCCACCCGCGCACGCAGGTCGCCGACCGCCTCCTCCGCGGACTCGAGCGAGGCCGTCAGTCCCACCTCCTCGGTGTCGAGGTTGCGGATCTCGGCCTCGACCTTGGCGACCTCCTCGGCGGCCTCCGCCACCCGGGCGTCCAGGCCGTCCAGGGTCGCGGCGACCCGTCCGAGCTCGGAGCCGGCGGCGGCGATCGAGCCCCGCAGGGCCGAGACCTCGCCCTCCCACCGCAGCACCCGCTCGCGTGCCTCGGCCCGGCGACGCTGATCAGCCTGGCGGACCTGCTCGTGCGCGCGCCTGGCCTGCTCTGCCTCCCGCCTGGCGGTCTGCGCCTCGACGTGCGCGGCGCGCTCGCGCTCACGCTGCTGCGCCCGGTCGTTCGCGTCGGCCTCGATCCGGTCGGCCTGGGCGCGCAACTCCGCCGGCGGACGACCCGCGAGCGGTTCCTCCATGGACTCGACCAGGTGCCGGCGCTTGGCCTCCACGAGATCGGCGGTCCCGCGCAGCCGTTCGGCCAGGGACGTCAGCGCGTGGTAGGTCTCCCCCGCCTGCTCGGCCGCCGGACGCCGTTCGGCCAAGCGGGCCTCCAGGGCGTCGGTGCGCTGCCGGGACGCGTGCAGCCGCTCCTCGATGTGTCGCTGCGCCACGGCCGCCTGCTCGTCGTCGCGTCCCTCGGCGGCCACCAGCCGCTCGAGACGGGCGAGCTCCCCGGCGGCGATGGCGACGCGCACCGACCGCAACTCGGCCTGCAGGGCCCGGTAGCGATCCGCGGCCTCGGCCTGGCGTTCGAGGGGCCGCAGCTGTCGGCGTAGCTCGCGGAGCACGGTCTGCAGCTTCTCGACGTGCTGGTCGACCTGCTCGAGCTTGCGCAGCGCCCGCTCGCGACGCCGGCGATGCTTGAGGATCCCGGCGGCCTCCTCGATGTAGCGACGCCGTTCCTCGGGCTTGGCGTTGAGGATCTCGTCGAGCTGCCCCTGCCCGACGATCGTGTGCAGTTCCCGCCCGAGGCCGGTGTCGGAGAGCAGCTCCTGGACGTCGAGGGCACGGACCTCCTCGCCGTTGATCTCGTAGGTCGTGTCACCCTCGGCGTGGATCGTCCGCGCGATGCGGAGCTCGCTGAAACCGCCGGCGCTCTCGGCGGTCCCGAGACCGGCCCGCTCCAGCTGCCCGTCGGCGTTGTCGATCGCGATCTCCACCCGCGCGTGGGTCCCCCGGTTCCGGCTCGGCGAGCCGGCGAAGATCACGTCCGACATCGCGCCGCCCCGGACCTTCTTGGCGGAGTGCGTCCCCAACACCCATGCCAGCGCGTCGACCACGTTGGACTTGCCCGACCCGTTGGGACCGACGATGACCGTGATGCCGGGCTCGACCTCGATCGCGGTGCGGTCCGCGAACGACTTGAAGCCGCGCATCGACAGCGACCTGAGGAACACACGACCTCCGGGTGGCGCGGGACGACGCGGTCGGCGGGACAGCGGACGCCACTGGGCCCGGCTGGCCCGCGGCGCTGACCGCAGATGCTACCGGTGCGAGGTCAGCGACCGGCGGGAGCCGGCACCTGCTCGGCGCGAGCCGGCACCTCCTCGGCGCGAGCCGGCATCTCGTCGACAGGAGCCGGCGCCTCATCGACAGGAGCCGGCGCCTCGTCGAGCGCCGCTGCTGCTCCCTCGGGATCGACGCCAGCGGCACGCGCAGCCGCTTCCGCTGCCGCCAGGGCCGCCTCCAACTCCGCGACGCGGTCCCTGAGGCGACGTACCTCGTCGAGCAACGCGGCGCCGGAGGGGGTCGCGTGCGTGCCGAATAGGGCCTTGCTCATCGACCACCGCCTCCGAACCCGCCGATCGCCACCGGCCAGACCACTCGGCCGTGCTGATCAGCATAGACACATGGTCCACACGAGGTCCAGACGGCCGTGCCCACCCTTGGTCTCGGCACGCTCAGCGGGCGTCGTGGCGCACGACGAAGCCAGCATGCTCCTCGGGCGCCACCGACTCGGCGTCGACGCGCTCCACCTCCGCGCGCTCCGGCCCGCCGCCACGGATCCAACCCTCGACCTGCGCGACGGCGTGCTCACTGCCCTCCAGCCACACCTCCACAGCACCGTCCCGGCGGTTACGGACCCAACCGGCGACGCCGCGAGCCCGAGCCTCGCGACGTGTGGAGTCGCGGAAGAAGACCCCCTGGACCCGGCCGTGGACGGCCAGGTGCCTGGCGATAGGTCCCTCGACCGACACCTGGTGCTCCTGACTCCTCGAACCTCGCACCGAACCGAACCGCCCGGGCGCCGGCCCGAACCGCTGCAGCACCGATCGCGACGTCCGCCAACGCGGCGTCAGATCATGCACTGCTCGCAGTGGTAGGTGTACACGCCCTTCTTGAGCCGCGTCCGGACGATCGGCCGGCGGCACCGACTGCACGGCTTGCCGTCCCGTCCGTACACCCTGAGGTGTTCCGCCGACTCGCCCTCCTCGTCGACGAGCTGCTCGACCTCGGCCTCGTCGAGGCTCGAACCCGCTGCCTTCATCGCGGCGACGATGACCTCCTGGGTCGCGCGGTACAGCCGGCGGACCTCCTGGGTCGACAGCGTCGAGGACGGGTGGTCGTGGCGCAACCCGGCCTCCCACAGGATCTCGTCCGAGTACACCGGACCGATCCCCACGATGTAGGTCGGGTCGATCAGCAGCAGCTTCAACGGCTTGTCCGCCGCTGCCAGGAACCGGCCGAACTCCATCCACGTCGGGTTGTCGTCGAGCAGATCCAAGGCGTCCGGAGAGATGCCGGCGGCCTCCAGCGCGTGCTCGGTCGGCACGACCCCGGTCGCCAGCGTGGGGCGATCGCCGACCTCGGACAGGTGCAGCGCGCCGCCGATCGTGAAGCTGACGGTCAGATGGGTGTCGCTGCCTGGCTCCTCGGTGGCCGTCTCACGGTGCAGGGAACCGCCCTGACCGGGATCGATCACCCAGGTGAGGTCCTCATCGAGGTCGAGCAGGATGATCGAACCTCGCCGACGTGCCCCCTCGACCTTGCGGCCCTCGAGCGCCTTGACGAACTCCGGGCGGTTGCGGTGGATCGGGCGGACGATGCTGGGGCTGCGGACGTCGACGTCCTTGACCCGCTTGCCGATGACCTCCTTCTCGAGATCCTTGCGCAGCACCTCGACCTCAGGCAGTTCGAGCACGTCAGGTCCTTCGTCTCGTCACGGTCACCGCCACGGGCCATCGCAGCTCGCACAGATCGGCCAACGCTAGCCGACCGCCTCACCGGTGGGAGGCCCCGGGACCGCGTCATCGTCGGCGCGTTCGTCGCCGTCGCCGGGGTCGTGTTGGAGCGCGAGGTAGGCCTCCCGGGCGGCCCGCTGCTCGGCTTGCTTCTTGCTCCTGCCCTCCCCCGTCCCCAAGCGGCGAGCGTCGACCAGTGCGGCCGCGGTGAAGGTCTTGCGGTGGTCCGGCCCGCGTTCGCTGACCTCGTAGCGTGGCAGCCCACCGAAGCGGGCGGTGGCCAGTTCCTGCAGGCTGGTCTTGTAGTCCAGCGCGGCCCCCCGCTCGGCGAGTTCGGCCAGCATCTCCCCGAACAGGCGCTGGACGAGGTCATAGGCGGTGGCGAACCCCTGATCGAGGTAGACCGCGCCGATCACCGCCTCGAGCCCATCGGCCAGGATCGATGCCTTGTCGTGACCCCCGGAGCTGATCTCGCCCCGTCCGAGCTTGATGTAGGCACCCAGGTCCAGCTCCCGAGCGATCATCGCCAGGGAGTCGGCCTTGACCGCGGCGGCCCGGACCTTGGCCAGCCGACCTTCCTGCTCGTCGGGGTGGGCATGGAAGATCTCATCGGCCACCACCAGCCCGAGCACGGCGTCGCCGAGGAACTCCAGGCGCTCGTTCGGCTCCACCGCGCCGTTCTCGAAGGCCCACGATCGGTGCGTCAGCGCACGTTCCAACAGGCCCAGGTCGTCGAGATGGATCTCCAGGAGCTGGGCCAGCGCCGCTGTACTCGGGCGCGGAGTGTCCGCGACGTCGCTCACGAGCTCAGTCGACCTCGATGACCTCGCGGCCGGCGTAGGTCCCGCAGGCGGCGCACACGGTGTGCGGGCGCGTGGGGGCCTTGCACCGCTTGCAGGTGGCGTAGGCCGGCGCGGAGATCTTGCTCCACTGCGCCTTGCGGTGACGGGTCCGCGAGCGGGACAGCTTTCGCTTGGGGACGGCCATGACGGCTCCTGTCCGGTATCGGGTGGTGTGAGGGAGGTGTGCGTCTCGACGCCCACCAGGGTCGTGTGGTGCCGGGAGTGGTTCAGGCGGGAGGGACGTCGAGTTCGGCGAGCGCCGCCCACCGGGGATCGGGTTCGTCGGTGGCGCCGTGGCCGCAGTCCTCGAGGTTGCGATCGACGCCGCAGGTGGGGCACAGGCCCTGGCAGTCCGGCCGGCACAGCACGCGCACGGGCAGGTCGATGAGGACCGCGTCGCGGGCGAGCGTGGACAGGTCGATCGCGGTGCGATCGTCGAGCAGCTCGTAGCCCGGATCGTCCTCCTCGCCCTCCTCGCGACGTGCGGGGTCGGTGAACAGCTCCGTGACCGTCACCTCGAGGTCGTCGTCGACCGGGGTGAGACAGCGGGCGCAGGCGACCTGGATGCGGAACCCGAGGCTGCCGCGGACCAGGATCCCCTCGACCACCGCATCGAGATGGAGGTCGAGCCGTACGGGGTCGTGCACCTGCTCCACGACCGGACCCCAGGGGGCGTCCCCGAAGTCCGAGGCGGCCACGTCACGACGGATCGCCCGGGTCTCGCCCGGGTGATCGACGAGGTCGACGATGGGCACGCGCATGGTGGTGAGACTCCGTGTCGGAGGTCGGGGACGAGGTTGCGGCTGCCGGGCACCTCGCACGTCGCCGGCGCGGGTGGGGCAGCGGCGAACGGCCGACGGACGATGCCGGCCGGCCGAGGGTACCACGACCCCGAGGGGGCCGACCGGGCAGCCGGGTGCCCGGGTGCTCGGGTGCTCGGCGGCCCGGGGTGCTCGGAAGCTCGACGGCCGGGGTGCTCGGCGGCCCGGGGTACCCACGGGCCGGGTCCCGGGCAACGCCGGCGCCGGCCCCCGGTCACCGACGACGCTCCGGACTCAGCGGCGCGAAGGACCCGCCTCCTCGTCGTCATCGAGTGGGATGTCGATCCCGGGGTTGCCGCGTGGGGCGGGCGCGGGCGCCGGGGGCTCGGCTGCGAACGCCTCGCTGTGGTCGTGGTCGAGCGCCTCGGTGTCCAGTGCGTCGGTGTCGAGCCCCCCACGCAGCTTCTGACGACCCCGCTCCACCGCGCTGAGCGTCTTGTGGAGCACCACCTCGAAGTTGGCGAGCTTGGCGTCGACGTAGTCCTCGGCCTCGAGGCGGATGCGTCGCGCGTGTTCGCGAGCGTCACCGACGATGCGCTCCGCCTCCGCGTCGGCGCCGCGGACCACCGCCTGCTGGGAGATGAGCCGATCCCGCTCGGCACGCGCGTCCGAGAGGATCTCGTCGGCGTCGACCTGGGCACGCTCGAGGATCTCGTCGCGTTCCTTGACCACCCAACGGGCCTGGGTCAGTTCGTCGGGGAGCGCCTCACGTAGATCGGCGACCAAGCCGTCGATCTCCGCCCTGTTGAGCATGACCGATGCGGACAGCGGGACGACCTTGGCGCCACCGACCAGACGTTCGAGATGGTGCAGCTTGGCCTCGACGTCCGGCGGCACACCGCGCGGTTCGCTCATGGACTCGACCTCGGGCTCTCGACGGCGGGATCACACGACGGGGTGACACGCCCCTCGCGCGGCACCATACCCGCGAGCCCGCCTCCGACGAGGTCCCCGCGGACACCGGATGGACGGGGCCGGGCGCCAGGACGGCGGGACGGCGGGATCAGGCGAACTTGGCGCGCAACGCCTCGGCCACCCGCGGCGGGACCGCGTGGTCGATCGTGCCGCCGTACCTGGCCACCTCCTTGACCAACGAGCTGGACAGGTAGGAGTGCGCCGGGCTGGTCGTCAGGAACACCGTCTCCACGGGTCCGATGCGCTGGTTCATCTGGGCCATCTGGAGCTCGTACTCGAAGTCGCTGACCGCCCGCAGGCCCTTGCACACCAACCCGATCCCCCGGGCGTTGCAGAAGTCGACCAGCAGGCCCTCGAAGCGGTCGATGGTCACGTTGTCGTAGCCGCCGACCTCGGCCTCGAGGAGCCCGATCCGCTCCTCGATGGTGAACAGCCCCCGCTTGTTGGGGTTCTCGAGCACGGCGACCACGACCTCGTCGAACCGCGCGGAGGCCCGAGCGATGACGTCGAGGTGTCCGAGGGTGACGGGGTCGAAGCTGCCCGGGCAGGCGACGGCGACGGTCACGGTGGCTCCTGTGGCTGCGGGCCGGCCCGGTGCGGTGACGCCGCTAGGCGAGGCCGTCAGGGACGCGTTCGGCGCGGTGGAGGACCGTCGCACCGTAGGCGCGCGGCTCGTGCGCGACCAGCTCAGCGGGCCAGGCCGGCGCCGGATCACGTCGCGCCCGCTCCACGACGACGGTGGCACCTGGCGCCAGTTGCCCGAGCAGCGTCACGAGCAGGCGATCGATCTCGGTGCCGGACGTGCGGTAGGGCGGGTCGGCGAACACCAGGTCGAAGGGCGCACCCGGCAGCGCGCTCACCAGCGCCGAAGCGACGTCCTGCGACAGCACCGCGACGCCGGGCAACCCGACCGCCTCGACGTTGGCCCTGAGCACCGCCAGCGTGCGTGGGTCGCGTTCGACCAGGGTGGCGTGGGCGGCGCCGCGCGAGATCGCCTCCAGGCCGAGCGCCCCACTGCCCGCGTACAGGTCGAGCACGTGCGCGCCCGGCAGCAGCGGCTGCAAGGAGGAGAACAGCGCCTCACGCACCCGGTCGCCGGTCGGGCGCACGCCCTCGCCTGGCGGGGCGCTGATGCGGCGGCCCTTCGCCAACCCGGCGATGATGCGCATCAGCTGGTGATCGGCGTGTCGGCGACCCCGACGTGGTGCAGCACGAACGCCAGCACCCGCGCCTCGTCCCGCCACGCGTCGTAGCGTCCGGAACGCCCCCCGTGCCCGGCCCCGAGCTCGGTGTGCAGCAGGATCGGTCCACCCCCCGTGGAGGTGGCCCGGAGCTTGGCGACCCACTTGGCGGGTTCCCAGTACTGCACCCGGGGGTCGTTCAGCCCGCCGATCACCAGCAGGGCCGGATGGTCCGCCGCAGCCACGTTGTCGTACGGCGAGTAGGAACGCATCACCTCGAGGTAGTCGACCTCCTCGGGGTGGCCCCACTCGTCGTACTCGATCACCGTCAGCGGGATCGAGGGATCCGACATCGTCGTGACCACGTCCACGAACGGCACCTCGGCGACAGCGGCTGCGCACAGCTGTGGCTCGAGGTTGAGCACGGCGCCGATCAGCAGCCCACCCGCGGACGCACCGCGGATCGCCAACCGGTCACGGGCGGTCACCCGGTGCTCGACGAGGTGGTCCGCACAGGCCACGAAGTCGGAGAAGGTGTTGGGCTTGGCGAGGAACTTGCCGTCGAGGTACCAGCGGCGCCCCAGCTCTCCGCCACCACGCACGTGCGCGATCGCGAACACGACCCCGCGCTCCAGCAGGCTCAGCCGCGCGGCCGAGAACACCGGGTCGACGGAGATCTCGTAGCTGCCGTAGCCGTACAGCAGACAGGGGGCGCTGCCGTCCAGCGGGACATCGACACGGCGCACCAGGCTGATCGGCACCCGGGTGCCATCGGTCGCGGTGGCCCACTCCCGCCAGGAGACGAACCGCTCGCGGTCGTAGCCGCCCCGCACGGGTTGCTGCTTGAGCAGGGTGCGCTCACCGGTCTCCAGATCCAGGTCCAGCTCCTGCGTGGGGGTCGTCAGCGAGCTGTACGCGAAGCGCACCGTGCGGGTGTCGTAGCGGGGGTTGGCGCCGAACGCGGCGGTGTACACCTCCTCGTCCATCGTCAACACCTCGCCCTCGCCGGTCGCCGGGTCGCAGACACGCAGCTGGGTCCGCGCCTCGGTCCGCTCGGAGACGATCAGCTGATCGGCGAACACCTCGGCGGCCTCCAGACGGGTTCCCGGACGGTGGCCGATGAGGTCGACCCAGTGCTCGCGGCCGGGGGTGGCGACGGGGGCGACGCACAGCTTGAAGTCCTCGGCGCCATCGGCGTTGGTGACGAGGTAGAGCAGGTCCCCACGGTGATCGAGGTCGTACTCGACGCCGTGTTCTCGCTCCGCCACGAGGCGCGGACGGGCGGTGGGGTCGTCGGCGTCGAGCAGGTACCACTCGCTGGTCACCTTGCTGGAGGCAGCGATCGCCAGGAACCGGTCGCTACGGGTGCGACCGATGCCGAGCCAGAAGCGCTCGTCCTCCTCGGCGTGGAGCAGTTCGTCGGCCTCGACCGGTGTGCCGAGGCGGTGGCGCCACACCTGGTGGGGCCGCCAGGCCTCGTCCGGGACGGTGTAGAGGAAGCTGCGGGCATCGTTGCCCCATGCGATGCCGTAGGCGGCCCGCGGGATCTCGTCATCGAGGTCCTGTCCGGTCTCCAGGTCCCGGACGCGGATCTTGAACACCTCGGAGCCGGTGGTGTCGGTCGCGATTGCGGCCAGCCGGTGGTCCGGGCTGATGGCGAAGCCACCGAGCTGGAAGAAGTCGCGGCCCTCCGCCTCCGCGTTCTGGTCGTAGAGCACCACCTCGTCGTCCGGCGGTCGGCGCGGATCGACCGGCCGGCGCAGGTGATCGTCGAGGTGGGCCGGGTCGGTCGCGCCGAAGGGCGCGGGGCGTCGGCAGCGGATCGGGTAGGCCGCACCCTCGAGCGTGCGGCGGTAGTACAACCAGCCGCCGTCCAACACCGGCACCGAACTGTCGGTCTCCTCCACCCGGCCTTTGAGCTCGACGAACAGCTGCTCGCGCAGGCCCGCCAGCGGTGCGAGCTGCGCGTCCGCGTACGCGTTCTCTGCCTCGAGGTAGGCGAGCATCGCCGGGTCGTCGCGGTCCCTGAGCCAGTACCACGGATCCTCCACCGTGGAGCCGTCGGCGCGGGTCAGCGTGTGGGGCCGCTGCTCGGCCAGCGGTGGCGTCGGCTCGTCCGGTGACGCTGCTGCCGTCGGTGGCGTCGGCTCGTCCGATGGTGTCGGCTCGTCCCGTGGCGTCGGCTCGTCGATGGGGGCGGTCACAGGCGGCGGCTCCGGATCGGATGGATGCTCTCGCCGGAGCGTATGCGGCGCGCTGGCCGGGTCGGACCGCAGGCGAGCCTCGCACCCGCTCAGCGGACGGCCCCGGGGCGGCCCACCGGCCAGCGATGTCCGCCACCGCGCCCCACGCCCCCGAGGTGGCCCGACCGGGGCGGCCCACCGGCCAGCGATGTCCGCTACCGCGCCCCACGACACCGCGCCCCACGCCCCCCATCTGGCCCGACCGGGGCCGCCCACCGGCCAGCGATGTCCGCCACCGCGCCCCACGCCCCCGAGGTGGCGCGACCGGGGCGGCCCACCGGCCAGCGATGTCCGCCACCGCGCCCCACGCCCCCGAGGTGGCCCGACCGGGGCCGCCCACCGGCCAGCGATGTCCGCTACCGCGCCCCGACCGCTGCCAGCTCGACGAACACCTCCAGCGAGGACGGGTCGGCGACCGCGCCGGGGTTGACCA
>JAWLDJ010000001.1:81601-84480 GCA_041686695.1 Nitriliruptoraceae bacterium | reverse complement strand
GTCGCGGACGCGGGGGCGGTCGCCTCGGCCGGTTCGGTCCGTGAGGCAGGCCAGTGCGGCCCGGGAGCTCCGAGCACATGAGTCCATGGGGCCGGCTTCCACGTCTGTGCCGGGACCGCCGGGGCCATCGATCCGAGTTGGACCGCGTACCGACGGCTGCGCAGTCTGGTCGTCGGTACGCCGTGGCTACCCCGCCACTGCGGATCTGGTCGCCGAGCAGCGACCGGTCTATCAAGCGACCGAGCGGGCCGCCATCGCTGCTGAGGCGTCCTCCTCGATCGTGGACGCGACCGCCGCGCAGATCGCGGCCGTCGCATCATCGGTCGAGGTGCTCTCGCGCACCGACCTGGACACGCTGTCCGATACCGACCTCGACGAACTGCTGCGCGGTCTGCGTCGCCCGATCGCGCAGCTGGTGGCACTACGTTCGCGAGCGGCAGCGGCGTCGCAGCGTCGCCGATTGTCCGCGACACCCTCGGGTCCGACGGCGGCCACCCTGCGGGAGCACCAGCGGGAACTCGCGGCCGGGCAGCGGCTGAGCGCATCGCAGGCCAAGCGTGAGATCGAGGCCGGTCGGGCCGCTCGTGATCACCAGGCGACGCGCGCGGCCTTCATCGACGGCGCGATCGATCCCGAACAGGCCCGCATGATCGCCCGGGTCCTCGAAGGCATCGCGGCGGACCGGCGGGATGCGGTGGAGGTCGAGCTGCTCGAGCTTGCCCGTCGTATGGACCCTGTCGCCTTCGGGCGAGCAGCCAGGTCCGTTCTCGCCGAGCAGGCCCCGACAGCCGCAGCGCAGGATGAGCGTCGGCAGCAGCTCTCGCGACGGGTCAGAGGGTCCGATACCTCAGACGGTGGCTTCGCGTTCTCGGGTCTGCTCTACGGGGCTGCTGCCGAACAGGCGAGGGTTGCTCTTGATGCCTTCCGTCGGCCCGATGTCTCGGGCGAGCACCGGTCACCGGAGCAGCGCAGCGCTGATGCGTTCGAGCAGCTGTGTGCCGCGGCCCTGCGCAGCGGCGACGCACCGAGCGCGCATGGGGTGCGTCCTCACGTCATCGTCGTCATCGACGCCGAGCAGTTGGCTGCTCACCGTTCAGGAGGATCGGTGGCGGCTGCGCGCTTCGCATGGTCGGGACAGCCTGTCACGAGCCAGGAGTTCGGCTCGCTGCTCACCGACTGCGATGTGACGCGCCTGGTGCTGGCCGCCGACAGCACGCCGATCGAGGCGTCCGAGTCGGTCCGCACGGTGCCCATCGGCCTGTGGCGATCCCTGCTCGTGCGTGACGGCGGGTGCACCTGGAAGGGGTGTGACGCGCCGGCGTCGTGGTGCGACGTCGCTCACGGAGAAAGAGCCTTCGCGGCAGCCGGCCGACTCTCACCGGCCAACGCGGCACTGCTGTGTCGCCGCCACCATCGCAGGTTCGATCGGGGAGGCCATCGGATCGTCATCGACGGCAACTCGGTGACCTACGTCGCCGTGGACGTCCACGTGAGCGCAGCGGGAGTTCGAGGGTCCGATCGTGATGGGTCGGGACCGAGCCATCGGGGACCGGTCGCGACCGGTGAGCGCAGCGATCGGCCGGCCCGAGGCAACAAGGGGCCGGGACCTCGAGCGGGAGCCGATCCACCCGGTGGCTGGGACCAGGCCACCCTGCCCGGCTCCGACCCGCCGTAGCCGGCACACCGATCGCTCCACGAGCGGGGCTGGCACCCTGTTCGGCTCCTGCCGCCCGCTCTTGCGGTCCTGCCCGCTGGGGCTGCTGCTCTCGCGGCGCCGAGCGTGCCGGCTGGGGCTTGCCACTACCGCCATGGCCGGATCTTGGTGGCTGAACCGCATGTCCAGTCGGCCGTGCGTCCGTACCCTCCCGGGACCTAGTCGCTCACCCGATCGAGAGGGTCTGTTGTGGACACGTTCGTGGCGCCCACGCCCATGCAGCGCGTCGACGTCACCGGCAGCGATCGCGTCAAGTACCTCGAGGACGTCACCTCGCAGCACCTGCTGGATGTGCCCGTCACCCACGTCCGCAGCGCACTGGTCCTCGATACGCACGGTGCGCCGAACGCCATGTTCGACGTCGTCGTTCTTGGCGATCGGCTCGCGCTGCTCGTACCGGACGAGGAGGTACGGACGACGGTCATGGACGTCCTCGCTCAGCGGACATTCCTGCTCGACGCGCGCTTCCAGGCCCGAGAAGACCAGATCGTCTCGGTCCGGGGTGAGCAGACCCCGGAGGTCGTCGGTCGAGCGGGGCTCACGGTCGTTGCCGGCCGCTGCCGAGTCGCGGGTGATCTGCTGCTGGTGAGTCGTCCCGGGGGTATGGACATCAGCGGCCCGCCCACCGCGGTGCAGGAGGCTGTGCAGGCGCTCCTCGAGGCCGGGGCCCGACAGGGCGATCACTCGGACCTGGAGGCCTGGCGGGTCTCGCAGGGTCAACCCGCTTGGGGGCGGGAGGTCACACCACCGCATCTGCCGGAGGAGCTCGGTCTGTTGCCGACGCACGTCCATCTGGCGAAGGGCTGTTATCCGGGGCAAGAGGCGGTCGCGCGGATGTGGATGTTGGGACGTCCGCGACGTCGCCTCGCGGTGGTCACCGTGGAGGGTGCGGTCAGCGCCGGCTGGCGTGCTGGCTCCGGGCGCCAGGCCATCGAGGTGACCAGCGTGTCTCCCGATGGGATGCGAGCGTTGGCGTTCGTACCCGCCGATGCCACCGCTGGCGCGTCCTTTGGGGCCGAGGATGGTGACAGCACCACCGTGACCGTGGCGGAGTTGGTCGGCGGTGAGGAGCTGCCACCCGGTCACGACCCGGCGGTGCCACGCCGGCGTGACCGTCGGTGAGCGGCCAGCGTGACGGTGCGTGATGGGCCGGTGCGACCGTGCG
>JAWLDJ010000001.1:0-81501 GCA_041686695.1 Nitriliruptoraceae bacterium | reverse complement strand
TTGGTACCAGAAGTCCGGATCGGAAGGCGCCAGCGAGCGGTCGGAAGGCAGGAGACACGACGATCCGCGGATGCCGAGGCCTGCTCGTGTTCCGCCCGGTGGGGGCCGCCGGAGCCTGCTCGTGTTCCGCCCGGCGGGAGGCGACGGGCCTGCTCGTGTTCCGCCCGGTGGGGGCCGCCGGACGCCAGCTTGGCTGGCCGATGCGCTGCTGGTCGGTGGTGCCACAGTAGGGTCACGCGTCGAAGCGGCGGCCAGGAGCATGGCGGATGACTGACGAGACCATCGAGGTCTTCATCGAGGTACCGATGGGATCCCGCAACAAGTACGAGTGGGACTTCCGACGGCAGGCTTTCGTCCTCGACCGGATGCTGTTCACCGCGGTGCGCTACCCAGGCGACTACGGCTTCATCCCGAACACCCTCGCGCTGGATGGCGACCACCTCGATGCGATCGTCATCCTGGGCGAGCCTTCCTTCCCGGGATGCACGGTCAACGCGCGCGTTCTTGGCATGCTCGACATGAGCGATGACAAGGGCCCCGACGAGAAGATCCTGACCGTGGCCGACCACGATCCGCGCTGGGCCAGCCTGAGGTTCCTGAACGACGTGCCCACCCACCTGCTCGACGAGATCGCGCACTTCTTCGGGATCTACAAGGACCTGGAGCAGAAACTGGTGGAGGTGAAGGGGTGGGAGAACCGGGAGCGTGCGTTGGCGATCATCGACGAGGCGCGCGAGCGGTACCCGGGACCGGAGGAGACCGTGCCGTACCCACAGTGACCCGCAGCGTTCCGTGGCGACGGCGCGCGGGGGAGCGGACGCGCCGCCCGCTCGCCAGCCAGGCTCGGACAGGCGCACCGCCAGTTCGCGCACGGTGGTCGACCAGGCGCACCGCCAGTTCGCGCAGGGTGGTCGACCAGGCGCACCGCCAGTTCGCGCACGGTGGTCGAGCAGGCGTGCCGCTAGAGAATCTAGCCCCGGCCGAAGAACCCACGTCGCCGGCGGCGGCCATCGTCGGACGTCGGTGTCGATCCCCGATGTCGCTGGCCGTCCGGGTCTTCCACCTCGTCGTCGGTCTCAGCCCGAGATGGCGGCCCGTCACCGGTTTCTGCGGCCGTTGGATCGTGCCGGCCGCGCCGTGGATCCGCGGGCGCGGCGGAGGGGTTCGTTGTCGTGCCGCGTGTGTCGTCGCGGTTGGCCAGTGAGCTGAGCTCGCGCAGGAACTCGGAGACGTCGGTGTCGCCGGCGGCATCGGATCGGCGCGGCACCGCTGCGTTGGTGGCGAGGGGGAGGTCCGGCTGCCCTGGTGGCTGCGCCGCTGTGCTGCTCGGCGTCGAGCCTGCCGCGCGGTCGTCCCGGCCGGATGGGCTGGGGGTGGTCCCGTCCAGGGCGTCGGCCGTTCCGTCCGGGTCGGCGGTGGTCCCGTCCGGGTCGGCGGTGGTCCCGTCCGGGTCGGCCGTTCTCGTACGCGCTCGACCGTGATCCGTGGTCGGTGGGGTGGATGGTCCCACCTGCCGCGCGTCGGTCGCGCGGCTCACGCCGACCTGCACCGGACCGGCAGCCTGCGTCCCCTGGGTCGCGAAGCCTGCCTGTGGTCGGGTCAACGCGACCACGCCCCGCTCGTACAGCCCCGTGATCGCGTGGCTGACGTCGAACATGCCGTAGCCGATGCGGTGCGCGATCTCGCCGAGCGTGCGGTGATCATCGATGCCGGTCAGGACCGTCAGCGTGTCCGGAACGAGATCCAACGGTGTCGCTGGGAGATCGAGCAACAGCAGCGGGATGGTGTCCGGGGAGCGCGCCACAGCGGGCAGGTCCGCCACCTGCTCGGACCGTCGCGTCACCTCGACGAGCGCCGGCTCCACCTCGATGTGGACACCGCTGGCCTCCGCACCGTGCTCGGTGGGAGCCACCGCTTCGAAGCGGTACTCACCCGCTCGGCGTGCGAAGAGCATGACCAGGGCATCGATCACCGGAGCGATGAGCATCCGTTCCACGAGCTCGTGGTCCGCCAAGGCACGTTCGAGCAGGCCACGGGCGAGGCTGGCGTCGTCGGGTGACGTTCCGGCGCTGCCCTCGGGGGCCCCGTCCCGCAGTTCGTGGACGACCCTGGCCACCGTCAACTCGTCCAGATGACCGCCGCCCGTCAGCCGTTCCTTCAGCCGGGCACGCGGCAGCGGTGACGATGCGTCGGTGATCGCCCCCGACCGGAAGGTGATCGTGCCGGTGCCCTCGGGCCCGACGAGCACCAGTCGGCCGGTGGCGCTCTGGGATGCCAGCGATCGACAGATCGCTGGCACCGTGGTCTCCGAGATCTCACCGCGCATGGGCGGCAGCGTACTCGGGACCCCCCGTGGGCTCGCGAGGTGCAGCGACCGCGGCGGCTGACGATCCGTCGAGGCTGGTCGGGGCGGATGGCGAGCGCGGCGCATCGCGGGTTCGACGATGGCGGTGGGCCCCATCGTGGTGCTTCCCGATGCGGGGGCCGGTAACGTGGCCGTCGGCCGACGTACGCCACCGAGGTCGCAGGAGCGGGAGGTCGTCCGTGAGCGGTCCCGGAGCCGGACACAACCAGGTCAGCGACGCCTTGACGCGGCTGCCCGCACCCGAGGCGTTGTTGGCCGAGGACGTGCTGGAGCACCTGGACTCCCTCGACACCACGGAGCTGCGGCGTGCCCGGTCCGCCTGCGAGGCCGCCGAGGAGGGCATCTCCTACGCCCGCCGGCTCCTCCAGGGGCGACTCGACATCCTGCGGGCCAGGCTCGACGAGCGTGATGAGCCGCAGGCGGGTCGCCTGCTGGCCGCACTGCCCTCGCTGCTTGCCGACGAAGGGCACGTCGCCGACCCTGCGCAGGCCCGCGCGACCCGTGTGCGGGTCCCGGCGGATGCGGACCGCTACAGCGACCTGATCGACGCCGTGATCGCTGAGGACGACCTGCCGTCGCTCGACGGGGATGATCTGGAGGACCTCGAGCGGGTCACACAGGCGCTCACGGCGGTCGAGCGTGAGCTGTCGGCGCGACGGCGAGCGCTCTTCGCGCGCATCGATGCCGTCCGGGCCGAGCTGGTCGCTCGCTACAAGGACGGACGGGCTGACGTCCGCGACCTGCTGGAGTGAGCCGCACGGGGTGTCGCCGGGAGTCGGTTCGCCCGGACTCGTCGGTGTCGACCGTGCAGGCCGCAGCCGCTAGAGGCCGCGCGTGACCGCGGGTCGCAACGCGCCCGGGCGCACCCCTCGGGCGGCCTGGGGGCCGGCAGATCAGCGCCCGCACGCTGAGCTCATCGCCGAGGTGACACGGCGGGATGTGCGGACCGGGGTCGAACACGTCGAGTCTGCGCACACCGCTCACCTGGTGGTCAGCGGTCCCGACGGCGAGGTGGTCGCCAGCTGCGGTGACGCCCTGCACCCGACCTTCGTGCGTTCGACGGCCAAGCCCGTTCAGGCGACCGCCTGTCTCGAGGTGCTCGACGCCTCAGGTGGTCCCGCTCCCGGCCTGGGAGCCGCGGAGCTCGCCGTTGCCTGGGCCTCGCATCGTGGTGAGCCCGTCCACCTGGCTGCCGTCAGGGGGCTCCTGCGGCGTTCCGGGACGGCACCGAGCGCGCTGACCTGCCCCCCGGCGACGGCCGAGGCGAGCCCCGGCGCACCGCCGAGCCGTCTGCAGCACAACTGCTCCGGCAAGCACGCGCTCTTCGCGCTCGCCGGTGCACGGCTCGGCCTGTCCGGTGCAGCGCTGCTCGATCCGGAGCAGGCCCTGCAGCGGCGCGTGCTGGCGACGCTCGAACAGGTGTTCGGCCCGCCGCTGGCGGTCGGGATCGACGGGTGCGGGGCGCCCGCGGTCGCGGTTCCCCTCGCGCACCTCGCGAGCGGCTTCGCGAAGCTGGCGATCGAGCCGCGCTTCTCACGGGTTCGCGACGCCGGTCGTGCCCATCCCGACCTGGTGGGTGGGCAGGGACGTCTGGAGTCGGCGCTGCTGTCGGCCCGGGTGCTCGCCAAGGTCGGAGCCGAAGGGGTGTACGGCGTCGGCTGGCTCGATACCGACGGCCGTCCCTGGGGGCTGGCGGTCAAAGCGGTGGACGGTGCCGTTCGTGGCGTCGCTGCCGTGACCATCGCAGTCCTGGCCTCGGTCGGCGTGGTCCCCGCAGCGACCTGGTCTCCTCCACCCCCGCTCGGCGGTGGGCGACCGGCGGGGGCGCTCCGCACGACCGACGAGGTGGCGAGGCTCAGCCAGGCGCTCCTCGACGCCGGGGTCGCACCGGGGAGCCGGTAGGGTCCCGTGCGGTGGTCGGTGAGGTGGGGATCGGCGAGGCGACCGAGGAGTCGACGGTGAGCGACGTGGGGCGCGGGCGGCAGGAACCCCCCACCGTGGGGTCGGGTGCCGATCCCGGCGCCTCGCCTGCGCAGCCCTCAGCGCCGGTCTCCGAGCCGAGCGCGGCAGGTCCCGAGACGGACACCGCGCACGATGGCACCGCACCGGCGGGCTCGAGCGCCGAGGGTGCCGCCGCGACGCGACCGCCGGAGGACCACGCCTCACCGCTCGACGAGCTCGGCAGCTACATCCGCCACCAGCGCGAGTCAGCGGCGCTCTCGCTGCGCAAGTTGGCGAAGATCGCCGGTGTGAGCAACCCCTACCTCTCACAGATCGAGCGCGGCCTACGGAAGCCCTCGGCCGAGATCCTGCAAGCCATCGCGAAGGCGCTCGAGATCTCCTCGGAGACCCTCTACGTCAAGGCTGGCATCCTCGACGAACGCGAGATCGTGGTCGACGTCGAGGTAGCTGTCGCCGCCGATCCGCACCTCACGGGCCCCCAACGGCAGGCCCTGCTCGAGATGTACCGGTCCTTCCGTCGGCTCTCGGAACTGCAGGAGCCCCGCCCGAGCCGTCGTCGGCAGCTCCTCGATGCGCTGACGCCAGGGGACGTGGACGATGAGGCCATCCGAGCCGCCGGTCCCCCGCAGACGGCCGACGAGGCCTGACGGCACCGTCGCCCCCCGCAGCCGGCGCGCGGCGGCGAGCCCGCGGCCGCCGACGGGACGACGGCACCGTCGAACCGTTGCGCGTACTACCATCCGCAGGTGTGGGGGTGCTGCGAAGCCAGAGGGTCCCCCACGTCGTCCCTGTCTCCCACTCGACCGGACCCGACGTCGTCGTCGCGGACCGAGGACGACCCTCCGACCGCCGCTCCCGCCGTGCACGTCCCGAGGATCCACCGTGATCGAGCTGCGCACCCATCACGACCTGCAGGCCGGAGGTCAACGCTCCGCGTGGGAGCTGTTGCTCGACGAGGATCCCGACGCGACCGTGTTCCACACGCCCCGCTACCTCGACGTCTGGCACCGCACCTTCGGCGGCACGACGGCGATCCGGGTCCACACCGTCCACAGCGACGGTCGCCTGATCGGGGTGATCCCCGACGCCAACGACCGCCAGGGCAGCGCCGGGGGACCGGAGGAGATCCGCCGTTTCCAGGGCGGGACCGAGGTGAGCGACTACCTCGGCCCGGTCAGCCGGCCCGAGGACCGTTTCGACGTCGCGACGGCCTACGCGGAGCATCTGGCCGGTGATGTCGATTGGGACGAGTTCGTGGCGGGTGGCCTGCCCACCGACAGCGGCTGGCCGGAGGCCTTCCGGCGAGCACTGACCGCCACGGGGCTCACGGTGATCGAGGACGACCGTGAGGACGTGTGCCCCAGGGTCACCCTCGACGGCGATCACGCCCAGGTGCTGGCCAACCTGCCCGGTCGTCTGCGGCAGGAGTTGACGCGCAAGACCCGCAAGCTGGCGCGTGATGCCGGCGAGCTCGAGCTCGTCGCGGTGCCGGCGGACGAGGTGGTCGGGCGCATCGACGCCTTCCTGGACCAGGCCGCCGAGAGCTTCCCCGAGAAGGCCGGGTTCTTCCAGCGTGAGGACATGCACCGTTGGTTCCGCGCCCTCGCGGAGGAGTTCGTCGAGGACGGCACGTTCCGCCTGCACGAACTGCACGTCGGCCAGCTCCCGGCGGCCACGACCGTCTCGCTCGTCCACCGCGGAACCTGGGGGCTGTACAACTCGGCCTTCGATCCGACGCTGGCGAGCTTCGCGCCCGGTGTGGTGATGGTGCACCTGGTGATGGGAGAGGCCGCGGACCAGGGCTACCGCATCTTCGATCTCCTGCGCGGCGACGAGCCCTACAAGTACCGCTATGGCGCCAGCGACCGGGTGCTGGAGCGACTGGTGGTGCGGCGCCCATGACCGACCATCCCCTGCCATCGCCGCCACCTGCCGAGCCGCCCGTGGGTCGGGTCGCGCTGCTGAGCGTGCACACCTCCCCGCTGGACCAGCCGGGGACCGGAGACGGGGGTGGGCTCAACGTCTACGTCCGCGAGGTCGCCGCGCGCATGGCCGCTCGGGGCGTGGAGGTGGACGTCTTCACCCGTCGTACCGATCCGACACAACCCGACTCGGTGCGGGTCGTCCCGGGTGTGACCGTCCACCACCTCGCTGCCGGTCCCGCCGAGCCCGTCGGCAAGGAGGAGGTCACCAACCATCTGTGTGCCTTCCTCCTGGCGCTCCAGGCGCACCCGACGGCCGGGACCCATGACGTGCTGCACGCCCACTACTGGCTCTCCGGCTGGGTCGGCCGGCGCATCGCTCCTCGCTGGCGGGTGCCGCTCGTCCAGACCTTCCACACCCTGGGGGTCCTCAAGAACGCGACGTTGGCACCGGGCGACACCCCCGAGCCGGCGCTGCGACTCCACGCGGAGGAGCGGGTAGCGCGCTCCGCCGACCGTGTGCTGGTGCTGACCTGCGGTGAGGCCCGCCTGCTGCACACGACCTACGGCCTCTCGGGAGCACGTCTGACCGTCGTCCCCGCCGGTGTCGACCTGGATCGGTTCTCGCCGAGGCCGCTGGCGGCTGCCGGGTCGGTGGCGTCGGAGGCGACACCGGAGCTGCTCTTCGTCGGCCGACTCCAACCGCTCAAGGGGCCTGACGTCGCGCTGCGCACCCTGGCGGAGGTGCGACGCACGGTGCCAGGCGCGCGGCTGCGTGTGGTCGGTGGCGCCTCGGGGACCGGACAGGGCCGTACCGGTCCGGCGGAACTGCGCGCACTGGCGCAGCAGCTCGGCATCGCTGACGCCGTGACCTTCGAGGATGCGGTGGCACAGAGCGAGCTCGCCGAGCGGTACCGCGCCGCGGCGGTCCTGCTGGCCCCCTCGCGCAGTGAGACCTTCGGGCTGGTCGCCCTCGAGTCACAGGCCTGTGGCACACCGGTGGTCGGCGCGGACGTGCCGGGCCTCGAGGCGGTGGTGCGTGGCGGCGGGACGCTGGTGCCCAACCACGACCCCGTCGATCACGCTGCGGCGGCGGTGCGTCTGCTCACCGATCCCGCTCACGCCGCGGCCGCCCAGCGGGCCGGGTTGGCGGCCGCCCGGGCGGCGTCGTGGGACCGCACCGTCGAGCGGTTGCTGGCGGTGTACGCGGATGTGGTCGCCGAGCAGGAGGAGGTCCGCGGCGACGATGGCGGCCTGCCGTCGTCCGCGCCGGTGCCGGCCCTGCCGCAGCGTCGCTCGGCCTGAACGCGGAGGGGTCGACGGGGTGGCCGCAGCGGGGCCCCGGGGTCTCGCAGGCGTGCCTCCACTCGCAGGCGTTCACCCCTGGTGGGGATAGCGCCAGTCGCCCGGTGCGTCCCAGGTCTCCTTGATCGCCCGGGGCGAGACCCACCGCAGCAGGTTGAAGATCGAGCCCGCCTTGTCGTTGGTTCCCGACCGGCGCGCACCACCGAAGGGCTGACGGCCCACCACCGAGCCGGTCGGCTTGTCGTTGATGTAGAGGTTGCCGGCGGTGTGGCGCAGCGCCTCGCTGGCGTCGGTCAGCACCGCACGATCCTCGGCGAAGACCGCCCCGGTGAGGGCGTAGCGGGTGGCCTGGTCCACCTCCGGCAGCATGACCTCCCAGTCGTCGTCCTCGTACACGAACACGGTCAGGATCGGCCCGAACAGTTCGGTGGTCATGCTGTGGGATCGAGGATCGTCGGTCACCAGGACCGTCGGCGGCACGAACCAGCCGTGGGACCCATCCGGGTCGCCGCCCACCAGCACCTCGGCGCCCTCGTTGCGCGCGCGTTCGATGGCCTCGGTGTGGGTGCGGAAGGCGCTCTCGCCGATCACGGCACCCATGAACGTCGAGAGGTCGGTGCCGACATCACCCATGGTCATCGTGCGCGCCACGTCGGCCAGCGGATCGCGCAGCCGCGACCACAGGCTGCGAGGCAGGTACGCGCGCGAGGCCGCGGAACACTTCTGTCCCTGGTACTCGAAGGCGCCGCGACCCAGTGCGACGACCAGCGGATCGAGGCTGGCGCTCGGGTGAGCGAGCACGAAGTCCTTGCCCCCGGACTCCCCGACGATCCGTGGGAAGCTGCGGTAGCGCGAGATGTTGCCACCGACACGCTGCCAGAGCGAGCTGAGTACGGTCTCCGAGCCCGTGAAGTGCAGCGCTGCGAACCTGGGGTCGGCCATCGCCACCTCGGCCGCCCTCGCGCCGTCGCCGTGGACCAGGTTGATCACCCCGTCGGGGAGCCCCGCGGCCTGGAGCAGTCGCATCGTGTGGTGGGCGGCCAGCGCCTGCTTCTCCGACGGCTTCCAGACCACGGTGTTGCCGACGATGGCCGGTGCGGTCGGCAGGTTGCCCGCGATCGCCGTGAAGTTGAACGGGGTGATCGCGAGGACGAACCCCTCCAGCGGGCGCAGGTCGAGCCGGTTCCACTCGCCGTCCACCGAGTTCGGTTGTTCGCTGAGCAGCCGTTCCGCGTAGCTGACGTTGAAGCGCAGGAAGTCGATCAGCTCGCACGCCGCGTCGATCTCCGCCTGCTGGACCGATTTCGACTGCCCGAGGATCGTCGCCGCGTTGATCGTGTCGCGCCAGGATCCGGCCAACAGGTCCGCCGCGCGCAGGAAGATCGCCGCCCGGTCCGCGAAGGACATCGCGGCCCAGTCGTGCTGGGCGGCGACGGCGGCGTCGATCGCCCGTTGGAGCTCACCCGCGCCGGCTGCGTGGACCTCGGCGAGTTCCAGACCGTGATCGTGCGGGGCGCGCTGGACGAAGGTGTCACCGGTCAGCACGTCCACACCGTCGATCACGTTCGGAGCCTCCAGACGCATGCCCCGCTGCTCGTCGACCGCCGCCTGCAGCGCCTGCCGCTCCGCGCTCCCCGGCGCGTAGGCACGGACGGGCTCGTTCGCCGGTGTCGGGACCCGGAAGGTGCCTTCGCTCATCGTGTGGCTCCGTCGTCGCTGGTCGTCCGGCCGGGCAGCGGTCACCGCCCCGCTGCCCGTTAGTCTCGCAGCGCCGGCGGCCGCTCGCCAGGCCACGTCGGCGTGGACGGGACGACCCTAACAACCGGCTGCCATCCGGAGGCGTCATGGTGGAGGACGATCGCGACCGGGCCCGCCGGGTGCTGTTGGACGGTCTGGCGGCGGCTGGCCTCGAGGTCACCGAGGTCGGTGACGGCCGGTGGATGACGATGCTGGAGGGCGAGTGGAAGCGGACCATCCCGCTGCTGGTGGAGTTGGGCGACCGTCGGCTCACGATCACCTCGCTGTTCTCGGGCGTGCCCGATGAGGGGCACGCGGAGGTCTACCGGATCCTGCTGCAGCGCAACCAGCGTCCCGGGCCGGTCCACTTCGCGCTGGATGACGAGGGGGATCTGATCCTGACCGGTGCGCTGCCCCTGGTCGCCCTCGACGGGGCGGCCCTCGATGAGTTGCTCGGCCAGGTGCTCACCATGGCGGACGAGACCTTCAACCAGGTGCTGCGCACCGGCTTCGCCAGCTACCTCGACGCGGAGCAACGCTGGCGTGCCAGCGCCGGTCTGCCGCCCAACCCGGTCGGCGATCCGGCGCCCCACAGCGACGGTTAGGCTCCTCGACGGTCACCCGGCGGACAGGACCTGGCATGGACGGCACGCTCGCGATCATCGGGACCGGGCGGATCGGTGAGGCGCTGCTGCGTGGGCTGCTGGCGTCCTCCTGGGTCCGGCCCGACCAGGTCGTGTGCACCGATGCCTCGCCGGCACGCTGCCAGGAGGTCGCCGCGACGCACGGGGTCCGGGCGACCACCGACAACCGGACCGCGATCGAGGCCGCCGACGTGGTCCTGATCGCACTCAAGCCCCAGGTCCTGGTCACCGTGATCGGTCAGGTCGGCGACGCGTTCGATCCGGCGCAGACCGTGATCTCCGTGGCGGCGGGCATCACGACGGCCACGATCCAGGACACGATCGAGGGGCAGGTGCCGGTGGTGCGGGTCATGACCAACACGCCGGTGCAGGTCGACGAGGCCATGTCGGTGCTCAGCGGCGGGACGCATGCCGAGGACCGCGATCTCGACGTCGCCGAGGAGATCCTGCAGCACGTCGGTCAGGTGATCCGCATGGACGAGGGGCACCTCGACGCGGTCACCGCGCTCTCGGGGTCGGGCCCCGCCTACTTCTTCCTGCTCGCGGAGGCCATGATCGATGCCGGGATCCTGCTCGGGCTGCCGCGCGACGTGTCGACCCAGCTGATCATCCAGACCATGGTCGGCAGCGCCAAGATGCTCCGGGATGGCGGGAAGCACCCGGTCGAACTGCGCGAGATGGTCACCTCGCCGGGTGGGACCACGATCGCCGCGATCCGTACCCTGGAGTCCGCGGGGGTCCGGGCGGCGTTCCTCGATGCGATCGAGGCGGCCAAGCTGCGCAGCGAAGCGCTCGCCAGGGGGGAGTGACCCGATCGAGCTGCGCAGCGAAGCGCTCGCCTGGGCGGGTACCCCCGACGTGCGCTGGGACGGCACGTTCCACGGCCGGCCCGACACACGGCACCATGGGCACCGAACCTGATCGGTGCAGCGATCGTGATCAACGTGGTCCTGAAACGCCGAGCGAGCACGACCGGTCGTCGGTCGCCGCGGCGTCCCGCTGCTGCACCGCTCGAGGAGGCGAACGTGCGCCGTGGAACCGCTCCGAGCGTCGTGGCACTGGCTGCCGCGGCGCTGCTGCTCGCCGCCTGCACGGGTGAGGAGGAGGTCACCTTCGGCAGCGCCGAGGTCACCAGCGGCCCGGTCGTGCAGACCGTGGCGGCCGCCGGCACCCTCGAGCCCGCCGACCGGACGACCGTGAGTGCGCCCTCCAGCGGCGAGATCGAGACCCTGCAGGTCGCCGACGGGGAGGTCGTCGAGGCCGGCGATCCGCTGTTCACCCTGCGCTCGGAGGCACTCGAGCAGCAGCTGGCCCAGGCCGAGTCCGCCGTGGAGTCGGCCGAGCTCTTCGCCGGGACCGCCAGTGGGGCCGGGATCGGGCTGGACGTGGCCCCGCTGGTCGGTGCCTTGCGGGCACAGCTGGACGCGGTGATCCCCCCGGTGCTGGGGTCGCTGGAGGACCAGGTCCAGGCGCTGGAGGACACGGTGACCGCGGTGACCGCGGCGACGAGGCAGAGCGGGGAGGCGACCGCCGCCGCGCTGCGGGACCTCGCCGACGACCTCGGTGGACAGCTGCCGGAGGAACTCGACGTCGATCCGGAGCTGATCACCGCCCCCGAGGCCGATGACGTCACGGTCGAGGTGGACACCACGGAACTGGAAGCGTCCCTGCACGATGCCCGGCAGCGACTGCGGAGCGCCCAGGCCGAGTACCGCAGTGCGTCCGCACAGCTCGGCGACGTCGAGGCCGACGCGCAGGCGCAGGCCGCTCAGGCGGCGCGGACCCAGGCGGCGGCGACCGAGCTGCAGCGAGAGCAGGCCGAGATCGCGGTGTCCGCCGTCCAGGATCGTCTGGACGAGCTGGCGGTGGTCGCACCGGCCGGCGGTGTGGTCGAGCTGTCCCGTGGCGGTGCCGCAACCGGCGGCGGGGTCGGTGCGCTGGAAGGGCTCGACACCGACCTCGGCTCCCTGGCCGACTCGCTCGGCGGCGGTGGCCTGCCCGGCGGCGCCGGTGGTGACGTCGGCGGCCTGCTCGGTGGTGGGACCGGCGCACCGGATGAGGGGCCGCCCGCCGTCGGCGCGCGTGTCGGTGCGGGCCAGCCGATCCTCACCATCTTCGACCTCGACGGCTTCACCGTCGCTGCCGAGGTGGACGAGCTGGACGTGGTGGAGGTGGAGGTCGGCCAGAGCGTGCTGGTGCTGGTGGATGCGTTCCCCGATGCGCAGCTGGCCGGCGTCGTCGACCACATCGCCCTCGAGCCGCGTACCGCCGGCATGGGCGGGGCGCTGTACCCGGTGACCGTCCGCCTGGTCGACCGGCCCGAGGAGGTGAGCTTGCGCATCGGCATGACCGTCTCGGTCGAGATCCAGGTCCGTGAGGTGGAGGGTGAGCTGGTCGTGCCCAGCGGCGCGCTGCTGCGCCGAGGTGACGACGAGGTCGTGCACGTGGTGCGTGATGGGGTCGCTCGCCGGGTGCCGGTGACCGTGTTGGCGCTGGGTGACGGCACCGCTGCGGTGCGTGGGGACCTGGAGGTCGGGGACACCGTGGTGACCTCCGGTGTCGAACTCCTCGAGGACGGCCAGGAGGTCACCCTCGCCCCCGACGAGCAGGCTGCCACCCCGGCGGGTCCGAGCGCCGCCGGGCCGCTCGGCCCCGGCGGTGACAGACCGCTCGGCGTGGCCGGGGCGGCGTTGCGGTGAGCGACGCGGCACCGGTCCTGCTGGAGGCCGAGGAGGTCACCCGCATCTACCGGCTCGGCCGGGACGTCGAGGTGCCCGCCCTGCGCGGCGTCAGCTTCCTGGTCGACCGGGGCGAACACGTCGCGATCGTCGGATCGTCGGGCTCGGGGAAGTCGACGTTGCTGAACCTGCTCGGAGCGTTGGACCGGCCCACCAGCGGTCACGTGCGCTACCACGGTCGCGACGTGCGTGAGATGTCGGATGCCGAACTGGCCGCCCTGCGCAACGGGTCGATCGGCTTCGTCTTCCAGTCCTTCCAGCTGCTCCCGCGCCTGACGGCGCTGGACAACGTCATCGTGCCCCTGGTCTACCGTCCCGGGACGGCGCGGGAGCGTCGCGAGCGGGCCAAGGAGGCGCTGGCGCAGGTCGGTCTGGCCGACCGCCTGGACCACCGTCCAGGCGAGCTCTCCGGCGGCCAGCAGCAGCGGGTGGCGATCGCTCGGGCGTTGGTGACCGGGCCGGCGCTGGTCCTGGCCGACGAGCCCACCGGCAACCTGGACACCCGCACCGGCGAGGAGGTCATGGTCCTGCTGGAGTCACTGCACGCCGAGCAGGGCACCGCGCTGGTCGTCATCACCCACGAACGTGAGATCGCCGCCCGCGCGGCACGTCGGATCGCCCTGCGGGACGGCCTCATCGTCGACGAGGTCGCGGCGTGAGCCTCAGGGAGTCCCTGCGGGTCGCGATGCAGGCCCTGCGTGCCAACCGGTTGCGGTCGGCGCTGACCACCCTCGGGGTCCTGATCGGCGTCATGTCCGTGGTGCTGCTGGTCGCGATCGGCCAGGGCGCCCGGTCGGAGATCACCGGCGCGATCGAGGGACTCGGCTCCAACCTGCTGTTCGTCCTGCCCGGCGACGGCGAGTTCGGGGCCGGTCCCACCCGGTCCAGCTTCGAGGTGGACGACATCGAGCGGATCGACCGGGCGCTGCCGGGCGGCCCCGGACGGGCGGCCGGGTACGTGATCGGCGCGGAGTCCGTGCAGGCCGACGGGATCCGCTTCAACGCCACGGTCTTCGGCGTGACGGAGCACTACCTCGACGTCGTCGACCGGACGATCGCCCGTGGGCAGGCGCTGGGGGCCTCGGATGTCCTGACCGGCCGCCGGGTCGCGGTCATCGGGGCCACGACGGCCGAGACCCTCTTCCCGGGTCAGGACCCGATCGGTCGGAACCTGTCGGTCGGCGCGATCCGCTACCGGGTCGTCGGGGTCCTCGACCGCGTGGGCACGACCGCGTTCGGGCCGGATGTGGACCGGCAGGTCATCATCCCCATCAGCGCCGCCCAGCGGCTGTTCGGGAGCGCCCGTGTCGATGCGATCTTCATCCGTGCCACCTCGACGGCCGGGATCGATGCGGATCGCGCGGCGGCCGAGGCCGCGCTGGCCGAGCGCCTCGACCAGAGCGAGTTCAGCGTGCTCTCGCAGGACGAGATCATCGGCGTGGTCGGTGACATCCTGCAGATCCTGACCTGGGTGCTGGCCGCGATCGCCGGCATCTCGCTGCTGGTGGGCGGCGTCGGCGTGTCGAACATCATGCTGGTCTCGGTCAGCGAGCGGACCCGGGAGATCGGTCTCCGCAAGGCCCTGGGGGCGCGGACCCGCGACATCACCCGCCAGTTCCTGTTCGAGGCGGTGGCGCTGACGGGCCTCGGCGGCACCGTCGGGCTGGGGCTCGGCATCGCGCTCGCCGAGGTCGTGGCGGCCTTCGCGCCGGTCCCCGCGGAGATCACCTGGTGGTCGATCGCCCTGGCCCTGGGCGTGTCGGTGCTCGTGGGCCTGGTGTTCGGTGTCCTGCCCGCCCGGCGAGCTGGACAGCTGGATCCGGTGACGGCGCTGCGCCACGAGTGAGTCGGCCCGGCGTCGGCGTCCGGGCCTCCTCGCCGGGGCCGGGGTGCGCGGATCCCGAGCGTGCCGACCATCGGCTGCTGCCGGATCGGACCCCGGAGCTGCTCGATGCATCGCTAGGCTCGTGACGACGTGTCCCGCGCTCCGCGTCAGCGGGGCCTCGCAGCACGTGGGAGGAGTCACCCGTGGCCGGAGAGGGCCCGAACGCTGTCGGCCGGGTCGCGCTGATCTGGGACGAGCGTGCCGCTGGGTACGACCTCGGACCGGGCCATCCGCTCGCACCCGTGCGTGTCGAGCTCACCGTGGACCTGATCCGTCGGATCGGGTTGCTGGGCAACGGGGTCGACGAGGTCCTACCGCGCCCGCTGGACGAGGTCGAGCTGCTGCGCCAGCACCGCGAGGACTTCATCGACACCGTCAAGCGGCTCTCGCGTGACCCCACGGCACGAGCCGAGGCGTCCTACGGCCTCGGCCCGGGCGACACCCCGGCGTTCCGGGGGATGCACCCGGCGTCGCTGCTGATCTGTGCCGCCTCGGTGGAGGCCGCACGCCAGGTGTGGGAGGGGGAGGCCGACCATGCCTTCAACCCCGCCGGGGGCCTGCACCACGCGATGCCGGACCGGGCGTCCGGGTTCTGCATCTACAACGATCCGGCCATCGCGATCGACTGGCTGCTCGAACACGGTGCCCAGCGGGTCGCCTACGTGGATGTGGACGTCCATCACGGTGACGGGGTGGAGCTGATGTTCGCTGACGACCCCCGGGTGCTGACGATCTCGTTGCACGAGTCGGGCCGCTTCCTGTTCCCCGGCACCGGTGGAGCCGACGACATCGGCGGGCCGAACGCCCGGGGGAGCGCGGCCAACCTGCCGCTGCACCCCGGGACCCCGGGCAAGGTGTGGCTCAGCGCCTTCGATGCGGTCGTCGAGCCGCTGGTCCGCGCCTTCGATGCAGACGTGCTCGTGACCCAGCTCGGGTGCGATACCCACGCCAGCGACCCCCTCGCGCACCTGGCCCTGACCACCGATGACATGGCGGCGATCTACGACCGCCTCCACCGCCTCGCGCATGAGACGACCGGGGGGCGTTGGATCGCGATGGGCGGCGGCGGCTACCAGCTCGTGCGGGTCGTCCCCCGGGCCTGGACGATGGCCTTCGCCGAGATGTCCGGCCGCACCCTGCCGATCGAGACGCCGATGGGCTGGCGGGAGCTGGCGGTGGAACGGACCGGCGAGGTCCCCCCGACCGCGTTCCTCGAGGAGCCGGTGACCATCTCCGAGGCGATGCACGAGCAGGCGGTGCAGGAGGCACAGGTATCGGTCGAGGCGCTGCGGGCGCAGCTGCTCCCGATCCACGGTGTGCGCTGAGCGCTCCAGCGTCGGTCCCATCGCGTGGTTGCTGTGCTTGGTGGGGCTGGTGGGGTGAGCCGACGGTGCTGGTGGACCTGTCCCTGGTGGTGGCCTGGAGCCACGTCAGGGGCCCGGTGTAGCGTGCAGAGGGCACGCGGTAGGGGATGTCCGTCGCAGGTGTGGGGCACGGATCGCGAGTATCGGCGTGTGACGATCCGTACGATGGGTGTCCAGCCGGAGGCTTCCATGGCGCAACAACTCCTGACCGTCGCCGAGGTGGCGGCACAGCTGCGTGTGTCCACCATGACGATCTACCGGCTGATCCGCAGCGGTGAGCTGCCGGCGGTGCGCGTCGGTCGCAACTACCGCGTCCGCGCCGGTGAGCTGGAGGCGTACCTGCAGGCACAGGTCGTGGACCCGACCACGCTCGACCTCGAGGAGTTGGCGGATGGGGACCTGCACCGAGATGCCGGGAGCTGAGCCGGTGACGGCCTCCCGGCGCTCGCGTCCGCAGCAGCGGACCGGTTCACTGCTCCAGCGGTCGTTGAGGTGAGCGGTCCGAACGAGGCCGATGGGAGGCGCAACGTGGTCGAGGGTCGGCGGGTGCTGCTCACCGGGGTGGCGGGTCAGTTCGGCGGCCTGGTCGCTCGTGCCCTCGAGGAGCGTGACGACGTCCTCGAGATCGTCGGTATCGACGTCCGCGAGCCGCAGCACGAGCTGCGTCGCACGGAGTTCGTGCGGGCCGACCTGCGCAACCCGCTGGTCGGGCGCGTGCTGGAGGCGGCGGCGATCGACACGGTGCTCCACCTGTCGATCACCTCGCAGCCCGGGGCTGCCGGCGGGCGGACCTCCATGAAGGAGCACAACGTCATCGGCACCATGCAGCTGATGGCGGCGTGCCAGTCCGCCCCGCGGCTCGAACGGGTGGTGCTGAAGTCCACGGGCGCTGTGTACGGCTCCGCCCACACCGACCCGGCGCTGTTCAGCGAGAGCTCCACCGCCGGCATCCCACCCCGGAAGGGCTTCGGCAAGGACGCCAGCGAGGCCGAGGGCTACGTCCGCACGCTCGGTCGACGGCGTCGAGACGTGGCCGTGACGGTCCTCCGGCTCGCGAACCTGGTCGGTCCACAGGTCGACAGCGCCTTCCAGTCCTTCTTCGCGCTGCCGGTGCTGCCCACGGTTGCGGGTTTCGATCCGCGCCTGCAGTTCTGTCACGAGCAGGATGCGGTGGGCGCTCACGTCCACGCGGCGACCGGGGACACCGAGGGCACGGTCAACGTCGCCGGTTCCGGCACCCTGTACCTCTCCCAGGCGATCCGGTTGGCGGGACGTGTCCCCGTGCCGGTCCCGCTGCCCTTCGTGTCCGCGCTCGCCAGGGCCCTGCGCCGCTCCGGCCGGGCCGACGTCGCGCCGGACCAGCTCCGCATGCTGCAGTTCGGCCGGGTGATGGACACGACGCGTCTGCGCGAGGAGTTCGGCTACACCCCGGCGTACACCACGCGCTCGGCCTTCGACGACTTCCTCGAACGCCGTCGCATCCGGGGCATGATCGATCGGGACGACGCCGTGCGTCTCGAACGGGAGCTGTACGACTTCCTGCAGCGCAAGGGGCAGGAGCGGTTCCTGGAGTCCCAGCGTGCGGTCCAGGAGGGTCGACCATGAGCGATCCGGCCCACAGCGAGGCGCAGGTCTTCTCGCTGGACGAGCAGCGCGCCGCCCGCGACGCGCGCTCCGGCTTGCCCTCCGAGCCCGGACGTCCACGGTGTGTCGCGACCACCGCGTCGGGGGCGAGGTGCCGCAACTACGCCGTGGAGGACGGCCGCTGCCGCGTCCACACCCCGACCGATCCGGACCGGGAGGCGGCACCGGCGCGTTCGGCGCCCCGGCGCTCGCCGGGACTGGCGGGCGGCGCGGTCCGTCCCCGCGCCGGGGGACGCGCCCATCCCGCCATCTCCGAGACCCGCGACGCGGTGGCTCCCGGCGCCCCTGGGACGGCGGACGGCACGGGGGGAGCTGACGCAGCGGGGGCGCCCCACGAGGCTCGGATGGCGGACGGCACGGGTGCGCCCACCGAGGCGCGCGAGCCGGCGGGCACCGCCTCCGGACCGCGGACAGGGTCCTTCGCCTGGGCGCAAGCGCAGCTGCTCCAGCGTGGCTACGGATCGGCGATCGACGGTCTGGAGCTCCTCCGCGATGCCGCTGACGACCGGTTCCTGGAGGCGCTGCGTGGACTGATCGGCTTCCTGCGCCGACGTGTGACGGGTGCTTACGAGATCGACGAGTTCGGCTTCGACGAGGAGTTGACCACGCAGGTGCTGATGCCGTTGCTCCGGCCGATGCACCGTCACTACTGGCGGGTCACCTCCCACGGCATCGAGCACGTACCCGAGCAGGGTGGAGCGCTGTTGGTGGCCAACCACGCCGGCACGCTGCCGGCCGACGCGCTGATCACGCGGCTGGACGTGTTCGACCTGACGGGTCGCCACGCCCGCGAGCTCGGCGCTGACCTGGTCTTCCGCACCCCGTTGGTCGGGACGCTGGCACGCAAGACCGGCGCGACCCTGGCCTCGGGGGACGACGCCGACCGCCTGCTGTCCTCGGGCGAGCTCGTGGCCGTGTGGCCCGAGGGGTTCAAGGGGCTCGGCAAACCCTGGAAGGACCGGTACAAGCTGCAGCGCTTCGGCAGGGGCGGCTTCGTGGCCACGGCGTCCCGGGCACAGGTACCGATCATCCCGACGGCGGTCGTGGGAAGCGAGGAGATCTACCCGATGCTGTTCGATCTGCGGATCGTGGCGCGGCTGCTCGGTTTCCCGTACTTCCCCGTCGTCGCGCAGATGTTCGCTCTGCCGGTGCTCGGGCCCTTCGCCCTGCTCCCGCTGCCCAGCAAGTGGATCATCGAGTACGGCGACCCGATCGACACGGCCAGCTTCGGCAGCGATCTCGCCGAGGATCCGATGGCCCTGTTCGACCTGACCGACCAGGTGCGCGAGCGGATCCAGCAGATGCTGCAGCGCAACCTGATGGGTCGCCGCTCGGTGTTCCTGTGAGCCGCCGGCCGCTCACAGGGCGGCGGCGCGGCTGAGCTGGACGGCCGCGGCCACGACGATCAGCAGCAGCAGCGCGGCCAGCGCGATCGTCGTGCCGTGGCGCATCGGGGTCCTCCGGTCGTTGCCGCGCCCCCGGATCGGGCGCGGGCGGGTGCAGTGTGACGCGTGGCGATCACGGGTGCACGTCGGCGTGCCCGGCGTCGACGGCCAGGTGGTGCCGGCCACCCAGCAGCTGCTGGGTGGGCGTGGCCGACCACCAGCCTCGAAGCGGCGAGCTGGCCGTCAGGTGCCGTCGGGCGCGACCGTGGGCTGGTCGGCGTCGTCCTCGTCACGACCGGGCGCCACCTGGACGATGTCAGGTCGTCCGAGGATCTCCTCGGCCGGGGCGCCGTCGAGCAGCGCGATGGCCTTGAAGCGTTCCTGTCGGAGGTAGCCGACCAGGGCCGACCGGTCGTCGAGGTAGCGGCGGCAGTCCAGTTCCAGGGTGATCGAGACCTGTGACCGTCCCACGGCGCCGATACCGGCTCGGGCATCCCGTCCGACCTGGTGGAGGAAGGACGCCAGAGGGAGTCGGCCGTGTCCCAGCGGGGCATGGCTGTCGCGGGGGCCACCTCGGTGGTCCGAGACGTGCAGGTGGACGGCCTGCTCGCGCAGCATGCGGTATGCCTCGTTGATGTCCTGACCGGCGACGCCGAAGTGGCTGGTGTCCAGGACGATGTGGTGGAAAGGTGCGAGGTCCTCGGCGGTCGTGTAGCGATGGAACCGCACGGGCCGGCTCCCGATCGCGACCGGGTAGAGGTTCTCGACGCCGACCCGGCACGCGTGCGCAGCCGCCTCGTCGTCGGCCGCATCGACGAGCCAGCGGTGGAAACCGCGCTGCCAGCGGTAGGGCGGGTGCACGATCATGAGGTCGGCGCCGACGGCGCCTGCCAACGCCAGGGAGCGACGGGCCTTGGCCACCGGGTCGGTCCCGAACACCCGGCGGGTGAGCAACAGGAACGGCCCGTGCACCACCTCCACGCCGATGCCCTCGGAGCGTGCCGCCGCCTGGATCCGCTCCGGGTCCTGGGTCGCCGGATCCTGGGTGACCATGAGCTCCGCGCCGTCGTAGCCGGCTTCGACCAACACGCCGAAGGCCCAGTCCAGGGGACGGGCGAACATCGAGCCGGTGGAGGCGAGGAGACGCATGGGCCTCACGCTACCGCGGCCACGGCCTGACCTCGCGGCGGCCACGGTGTCCGGTCGGCACCGCCCGGTACGCGCGCACCATCGGCCGTGGGCTGCGCTAGCTTGAGCGAGGTGCTCGTCGCGCGGCGGGGATGCCGGAGCCCGTGCCCGGGGGGCGCAGCCTCCAGCGACAGGAGCGGGCAGCCATGGTTCGACGGCACCGGCCGGTCGTGCACCTCTACACCCGGACCGGGTGCGGTCTGTGTGACCGGGCCGCCAGCCTCATCGCTCGTGAGGGGCGCGCGGCCGTGGTCCACACCATCGATGTCGACGAGGATCCGGAGCTGGTGCGCCGTTACGGCGTGCGCGTGCCCGTGATCTGCGTGGACGGCGCCGAGGTCGCCGAGTTGGAGGTGGCGCCGGGACAGGTGCGTGCTGCCCTGCGTGACGCTCGGCGCAGACGGCGACGCTGAGCAGGAGGGGTGGGTCGGCCGTCGGCTCTTGGCACCGTCGCTGTCGGTGCCAGCGTGACGTCGAGTGGCTGCAGCGCCTAGCCTCACCGGCTGCGGGAGCGCTGCGACACCGGCGGTGAGGTTCGGCTCGCGCGAGATGGCACCGCACCGACCGTCGAGGGTGAGGGGGAGCGCGTGCGAGAAGGTCAGATCCCCGCAGCGACCGTCGCGCGGCTCCCGGTGTACCTCCAGGTGCTGATCGAGGCAGCGGAAGCCGGGATCGGCATGTTGTCCAGCGATGACCTGGCACGCGCCGCGGGGCTGAACGCCGCCAAGGTGCGCAAGGACCTGTCCTACCTCGGCAGCCACGGCACGCGTGGGGTCGGCTACGACGTCGAAGGACTCGCAGGCCAGCTGTCGCGGGCCCTGGGCCTGGTCGAGGACCGGCCGGTCCTGCTGATCGGGGTCGGCAACCTCGGCAGAGCGTTGGCCAGCTACGGCGGCTTCGAGCGGCGTGGCTTCCGGATCGTCGGGTTGATCGATGCCGCGCCGGAGGTGATCGGCCAGGAGGTCGCCGGGCACCGGGTGCGGTCGGTGTCGGAGCTCGAGGAACTCGTCGCGGCGGAGGGCATCGGGGTCGCCGTGTTGGCGATCCCGGCCGCCCACGCCCAGGGCATGGCCGAGCGGCTCGTCGCCGCGGGCGTGCGGTCGATCCTCAGCTTCGCGCCCACCCACCTCTCGGTCCCGGAGCACGTGACCGTGCGCCGCGTGGACCTGGCCACCGAGCTGCAGATCCTGTCCTTCTACGAACAGGCCGGCCCGGGACTGCCCGCCGCCCCGCGGGAGACGACGGGCTCAGCCGCTCGGCCCGTGTGAGGCGACGACCCGTCGGCGATCTCGACTGGGGCCACGGCTGGAGTGCGCGGTATCCTGACGACCGGTAGGCCTCTGGTCGCTGCCGGTCCGGCGGCGACCTCCCTCCCGGCGAGTACCCGCTCCTCGCCTGCGCCGCTGCGGCGCACCTGCGTGGGGCGCGTCCACCATCCGTCCAACGACCTCGGAACACGGCCGCTCAGCAGCCCTTCCGTCGAGAGGTTCGTCCCCGCATGGCACTCCTGGTCGTCGGCTGCAACCACCGCAGCGCCGAGCTCGGTCTGCTCGAACGGGTGGCGGTCCCAGCCGATGAGCTCCCGAAGGCCCTGCACGCGGTGGTCTCCCTGGAGCACGTGACCGAGGCCGTGATCCTCTCCACCTGCAACCGGGTCGAGGTCTACGCGCACGTGACGAGGTTCCACCCCGGGTTGCAGGAGGTCAGGGGCTGGCTGGCGGAGCGTGGGGACATCCACCCCCAGGAGCTCGACGCGCTCGAGTACAGCTACCACGACGACCGGGCGGCGGCCCACCTGTTCGCGGTCGCCGCGGGCCTGGACTCCATGGTGGTCGGTGAGCGCCAGATCGCGGTCCAGGTCAAGCACGCCATGGAGGTGGCGCGCGCAGAGGGCACGGCGCGTCGTGTCCTGCAGCGGGTGTTCCGACAGGCCGTGCGCGTCGGTCGCCGCGTCCGCAACGAGTCCCGTATCACCGAGGGTGCCTCCTCGATGGTGGAGGTCGGCCTGGCTGCGGTCGACCGGCAGCGCGGTGCCCCGTTGGCGGGGGCGCGCGTCGCCGTCGTCGGGGCCGGTGATCTCGGAGGGCTCACGGTGCGTCGCGTCGCCGACCTCGGTGCCGGCCACGTCACGGTGTGGAACCGGAGCACCGACAAGGCCGAACGTCTGGCCGCCAAGCTCGACGGCCGGGTGCCCCACGCGGTCGTGGACGAGCTGAGCGCGGCGTTGCGCGACGCCGAGGTGGTCGTGTGCACGACCGGCGCCGCCGAGGCGGTCATCGACGTCGACCTCGCGCAACGGGTCCTGCTGGAGCGCGAGGAGCGGCACACACCCGGTGCGGCGAGGGGGTCGGTGACCTCCGACGGCCTGGCGCGCGAGCCGCTCGTCCTGCTCGACCTCGGGGTCCCCCGCAACGTCGACCCAGCCTGCGCACACCTGCCGGGGATGACGGTGATCGACGTCTCGGACGTGCGGCAACTCGCGGATCGCGGGCACGCCGGCTCGGTGCTCACCGAAGCTCGTGAGATCGTCGAGGAGGAGGTCGCGCGCTTCGTGGCCTGGACCCGTGCCACGGAGGTCGAGCCCACGATCCGTGCGATCCGCCTGCAGGCCGAAGCGGTGCGCCAGTCCGAGCTCGAGCGGCTGCGAGGTCGTCTGGCCTCCCTGGACGAGCAGCAGCGCGCGGCGGTGGATGCGCTCACCCGTGGCATCGTCAACACCCTGCTGCACCATCCCACCGTCCGGCTCAAGGAGCTGGCCGACCTCGGGGGTGCCGACCCGGGGGTCGAGCTCGTGCGCGAGCTCTTCGACCTGCCGGAGGCCGACACGTGAGCGGCGCTGCCTCGGTCACGGCCGGGCAGGGACCCTGGCGTGTCGCGACCCGTCGCTCCCCGCTGGCGCAGGTCCAGGCACGTTCGGTGGCCTCGGCCCTGGAGGCGGCGACGGGACGCCCGGCTCAGATCGTGCCGCTGGCGACGACCGGTGACGAGCATCCGGACCGCGCCATCGAGGCCTTCGACGCCAAGGGGCTGTTCGTCGACGGCACGCGTCGTGCGGTCCTCGACGGCGACTGCGACGTGGTCGTCCACTCCTACAAGGATCTGCCCAGTGAGGAGCATCCCGAGCTCGTGATCGGTGGGGTGCCGGCCCGTGTCGATCCGCGTGACGCCCTGGTCTCCAAAGCGGGGTGGCGACTGGCGGAGCTGCCGCGTGACCGACCGGTCACCGTCGGGACCTCGGCGCCGCGTCGTCAGGCCCAGCTGCAGCGCCATCGTCGCGACGTGCTCGTCCAGCCGTTGCGCGGCAACCTCGGTACCCGGTTGCGGGCGGTGTCGGAGGGCCGTCTCGACGCTGTCGTCGTGGCGCTGGCGGGCTTGCTGCGCCTGCGGCCGGAGGTCGACGGCCTGGTCGCGGTCCCCCTGGAGCACGGCGAGCTGCTGCACGCGCCGGCGCAGGGCGCCCTGGCGGTCGAGTGCCGCCGCGACGCGGGCGCCACACGCACGGCACTCGCGCGTCTCGACGATCCCGTCACACGCACGGAGATCGCCGCCGAGCGCGAACTGCTCCTGCAGCTGCAGGGAGGCTGTTCGGCACCGATCGGCGCACACGCGGAACAGCGCACGAGCTCCACGGGTCAGCAGCGGCTGGTCCTGCTCGGCATGGTGGCCGATCCGAACGGGACCCGCCTGTACCGTGCCTCCCACGAGACGGGGGCGGACGACGCGCTCACCCTGGGACGCGCCATGGCAGCGACCCTGCTCGAGGCCGGCGGGGAGCAGGTCCTCTCCACCCTCCGGGCCGAGGCCAGATGAGCGTCACCGACGGGCCGCTGGCCGGCTGTCGGGTGCTGGTCGCCCGGACCCGGGAGCAGGCCCCTGAGCTGAGCGCCCGCATCCGGGCGCTGGGCGGTAGCCCCGTGGAGGCTCCCGTGCTCGAGATCGCCACGGGAGACCGGGACGCGCTCGCCGAGGCGTCGCACCGGATGGCCCGCGGCGAGGTGTCGGTCCTGGCGCTGACCTCCCCCAACGGCGTGGTCGCGCTCGCCGCGGCGCTGGAGGCGGCCGGCCTGCCGGCCGACGTCCTCGAGCAGATCGCTCTCGTCGCCTGTGTCGGTCCGGGCACCGAGGATCGGCTCGCGCAGCAGCTGGGACGTCGGGCCGACCTGGTGCCGGAGCGAGCGACGACCCGTGCACTGGCGGCGGCGATCCCTCCCGGTCGCGGCGTCGCGTTGCTCCCGCGCGCCGACCTGGCCAGCCAGGAGCTGCCCGTGGCGCTCGCGGCCAAGGGCTACGACGTGCACGAGGTGGTCGCCTACCGCATCCTGCGGCCGTCCGCGCTTCCCGAGACGGTGCTCGACGAGTTGGCCGACGGGGCGATCGACCTGATCGCGGTGACCTCGCCCTCCACCGTCCACAACCTGCTGGCGTTGCTGGAGGATCGTCGCTGGTCGGGCCGCCTGGTATCGATCGGACCGGTCACCAGCGCCGCCTGCGCCGCGCACGGTCTGACCGTGGCGGCCGAGGCCGACCCCCACGACCTCGATGGCCTGGTGGCGGCACTGGTCACGGCTGCGACCTGAGCGGGCGCCGCGCGGGGTCTATCCTCCCTGCGGCACAGGTACTGCCGAGCGTGGAGGATGTGTGAAGCAGCGGCTCCTGGATCTCCCGGTGATCGGGACCGCTCTGCGGGTGCAGGACCGGTACGTCCGCGACGCCGCGGACCCCCTGGCCGCTGCGATCGCGTTCTTCGCCTTCCTGTCGCTGTTCCCCCTGTTGCTGCTGGCGATCTCGGTCGCCGGCTTCGTGCTCCGCGACCCGGACGACCAGCTGGCGGTGGCCGAGCAGCTCACCGGGGCGATCCCCGGGTTCGACCAGACCGTCGGTGCCGGGGACAGCCAGGTGGCGGAGTTGCTGGCCAACGTCGTCTCGCAGCGTGGCACGATCGGGGTCATCGGGCTCCTCGTGCTGCTGTTCGCCGGACGCAGGGTCATCAACGCCGCGATGGTCTCCACGCGAGTGGTGTTCCGCGCACCCCTCCTGCTCGGCATCGGCAAGTGGCTGCGCCAACTGCTGGCGCTGGTCGCCCTCGGGCTCCTGGCGATGGCGAGCACCACCGCGTCCTCGTTCGCCGGTATCGGTCTGGGTTTCGTGCCGTCCTCGGTCGCGGTGCTGCTGTCGTCCCTCGTCAGCTTCGTGCTGGACGTCGGCCTGTTCCTGGCCGCCTACACCTTCCTCGCGCCATCCGCCGTCCTGAGCGTCCGGGACCGTGTGCCTGGCGCGGTACTGGCCGGCGCTGGCTGGACGGCGCTCAAGGTCGCCGGCGCCACCTGGGTCAGCGCCCAGGTCGAGAGCGCGAACGCGCTGTACGGGGCGCTGGGAAGCGTGATCGCCCTGCTGCTGCTCTTCTACCTGGCTGGTCGCCTCTACCTGTACGGCGCGGTGCTGTCGGCGGTGCGCTACGAGGGGGTGCACGGCCCGCTGATCGCCCCCCACCAGCTCGACGAGCTCGGCGTGGACCAGCACGAGCCCGACACCGAGGTCTCCGGCGGGACCGCGGCCGGTCGCGGCCGCCTCCGTGGGGCGTCACGGTCGGTCGCGAAGCCCGACGCCGATGGTCCGCCACCACCGCCGCGTGCGGCCGGTGCAACGCCCCGCACCGATGCCGGCTCACGACGCGCGGCCGACCCCGTCACGCCGGGCACCCGTGGGCGGTTCGCGGCCACCGACGGCGCTCGCACCGGCCTGGTACGCGCCAACGGCCCGAGCCCGTCCAGCCCGGCCCTCGGACCGCGCACGGCAGCCCTGGACGCCGAAGCGAACCCCGGTGGGCGCGACACGCGGACCGCCATCGGGTTCGCCCTGGCCATCGGCTCCCTGGCCGCGGGATGGCACTTCCTCGGCGGCCGGGATCGGTGAGCGGTGCGCTGGGGAGCGCCCGCACGGCACGCGGGTGACCAGGGCGCGCCCGTTACCCTCCTGAGGGTCGTCCCGACGAGCCGAGGCCAGCGTTGACGGAGTACCCCGTGTCGCGACCGCGTCGCCTGCGCCGGACCCCCGCGCTCAGACGCTCGTTCGCCGAGACGGCGGTGCCGGCCGGTGCGCTGGTGCTGCCGGTCTTCGTCGCGGCCGGGCGAGGCGACCCCGTGCCGATCCCGTCGCTGCCCGGCGTCCTCCAGCACAGCCTCACCTCGGTGGTCGAGGTGGCACAGGCCAGCGTGGAGGCGGGGATCGGCGGCCTGCTCCTGTTCGGACTGCCCACCCACAAGGACCCGCTCGGGACCAGCGGCTGGGATCCGGAGGGCCCCGTCCCGCGTGCCCTGAGCGCGATCCGTGCGACGGTGGGCAACGAGCTCGTCCTGTGGGCCGATGTCTGCCAGTGCGAGTACACCGACCACGGCCACTGCGGACCGCTGGATGCCGAGGGGCAGGTCGACAACGATGCGGCGGTGGCCGGTTACGTCCGCGATGCCATCGCCTACGCCCGCGCCGGTGCGGACCTGGTGGCCCCCTCGGGCATGATGGACGGCCAGGTGGCGGCGATCCGGTCCGGTCTCGACCGCAGCGGCCACGCGCACGTCGGCATCGTCGCGTACGCGGCGAAGTTCGCCTCGGCGTTCTACGGCCCCTTCCGGGACGCGGCCGGTTCGGCCATGGTCTCCGGCGATCGGGCCGGTCACCAGCTCGATCCGGCGAACGGTCGTGAGGCCGCCCGTGAGCTGGACCTGGACGCCGCCGAAGGGGCCGATGCGCTGATGGTCAAACCGGCCCTCGCCTACCTCGACGTCGTCGCCGAGGCCCGCCGGCGCCACCGCCTGCCCGTGGTCGCCTACCACGTCTCGGGGGAGTACGCGATGGTGCACGCCGCCGCCGAGCGGGGCTGGATCGACGGCGCGGCGGCCCTGAGGGAGTCGGTCCTCTCGATCCGTCGCGCCGGGGCCGACGTGGTCGTGACCTACGCCGCGCTGGAGCTGGCTCGGGGAGCCGAGTGGTGAGCGAGACCAGCATCACCGAGGCCTACCCGGATCTGGTCCCGACCGAGACCTGTCCGTCGTGGCTGCGGGAGGTCCCCCTGGCCCACCGCGGTCTCCACGACGGTGGGCGTCCCGAGAACTCCCTGGCGGCCTTCGCGGCTGCGGCCGAAGCCGGCTACGGCGTCGAGCTGGATGTGATGCTCAGCCGTGACCGGGTGCCGGTGGTCTCCCACGATCCGACCCTGCTGCGTTGCGCCGACCGTCCCGACCGGATCGCGGATCTGACGGTGGCCGAGCTGGCCGCGGTGACGATCGGCGGGACCCGCGAGCACGTCCCGACGCTGGCGGCAGCGCTCGCCCTGCTGCGCGAGGTCCCGGTCATGGTCGAGGTGAAGCAGCCGGCGCTCAGGGCGGGGTCGCTGGAGGCGGCCGTCGCGCCGGTCGTGGGCGCACACCCCGGCCCGTGGTGTGTCGCCAGCTTCAACCCGGCCACGCTGCGCTGGTTCCGGCGACGTCGTCCGGCGGCGGTCCGTGTCCTGACGGCCGGCCCGATCGACGACGCGCGCCTGCCGCGGGTGGTGCGTCGCCGGCTCGCCGAGCTCAAGGACCTCAAGAGCGTCGCCCCCCATGCCGTCAGCTACGACCTGACGGGCCTGCCGAACGGACCCTGCGAGGCCTGGCGCGATCGTGGCGGGGTGCTGGTCGCCTGGACCGCCGACAGCCCATCGGCGCTGGCTCGTGCCCACCAGCTCGCCGACAACGTCATCTTCGAACACGTCCTGCCCTGACGCGCCCGGTCCGATGGGGCCGCCGGCGTCGCGTCGTCGCGATCCCCGATCCCGTTCCTGTTCCGACCGATCCAACCACTACCCGTCGATCCGACACCAAGGCGATCGTTGTGCGTACCGACACCTCGCAAGACCTCTTCGCCCGCGCTCGCGCCGTGATCCCCGGCGGGGTGAGTTCGCCGGTGCGCGCGTTCGCCAGCGTGGGGGGCACGCCTCGCTTCGTCGCCCGTGGCGAGGGCGCGACGCTGATCGACGTGGATGGCAACCACTACCTCGATCTCGTCAACTCCTGGGGTCCGCTGCTCTTCGGGCACGCGCGCCGGGAGGTGCTGGCCGCTGCCAGCGCCGCGATGGAGCTGGGCTCGTCGTTCGGTGCGCCGACCGAGGGTGAGGTCCGCCTCGCCGAGGCCATCATCGAGGCCGTGCCATCGGTGGAGAAGGTGCGTCTGGTCAACTCGGGCACCGAAGCCGGGATGAGCGCCGTGCGGCTCGCCCGGGGGGCCACAGGCCGGGCCAAGCTGCTGAAGTTCGTCGGTCACTACCACGGTCACGCGGATGCGTTGCTGGTCGCCGCCGGCTCCGGCGTGGCGACGCTCGGCATCCCCGGTTCCCCGGGGGTGACCCCCGGTGCTGCCGGTGACACGATCCTGGTCCCCTGGAACGATCGCGCGGCGGTCGCGGCGGTGGTGGCCGAGCACGGCCAGGATCTGGCCGCCATCCTCGCCGAACCGGTGCCGGCCAACATGAACCTGGTCCCGCCCGCCGACGGCTTCCTGGCGTTCCTGCGTGAGCAAGCCGACGCCTGCGGGGCCGTGCTGGTGTTCGACGAGGTGATCACCGGCTTCCGGCTGGCGCTCGGCGGCGCGCAGGAACGCGAGGGCGTCACCCCGGACATCACGATCCTCGGCAAGGTCGTGGGAGGCGGCTTCCCCCTGGCCGCCTTCGGGGGACCGGCGAGCTTGATGGACCACCTGGCCCCCGACGGCCCGGTGTACCAGGCGGGGACCCTGTCGGGGAACCCGGTGGCGGTTGCGGCCGGGCGAGCGCAGCTGGCGCTGCTGGACGAGACGGTCTACGACTGCCTGGAAGGCGCCACCCGGACGTTGGCCGACGGCTTCTCGGCAGCGTTCCGTGCCGCCGGCGTCACCGCGCAGGTGCTGCGCCACGGCACGCTGGCCGGGGTGGTGTTCAGCGATCGGCCGCCGACCCGCTTCGAGGACGTCGCCGGCGCTGACCACGACGCCTATGCGCGGTTCTTCCACGCGATGCTGGACCGGGGCATCTACCTCGCACCGTCGGGCTACGAGGTGGTCTTCACCTCTCTGGCGTTGGACGCTGCGGTCCTCGAGCGGATCGTCGAGGCGGCACACGAGGCCGCCGAGGTGGTCGCTGCGGGGGCGGCGCGGTGAGGTCGGCGGGCCCGGCCGTTTGTTCGGGTCGAGGGCCGGTTGGTACCTTCGGCCCCCCACGGTGGGCCCATCGGCCCCCGAGGGCAGGATGGCCACACGGGCCGGATCGCAGGTCCGCTGACCGTCAGCGACAGGAGCGCAGGTGAGCGAGTGGTTCGGCGAGTTCTTCGCGGCCCTTCCCGAGGCTGCGCGGGCGCTGTACGAGTTCGGTGATCCCGCGGGTGCTGGTCGGGGCTGGATCGGTGGCGCCATCACGTTGCTGTGGCTCGGACCGCTCGTGGCGCTGCCGCTCTACCTGGCGAAGGTCACCTACGGCAAGCGCGAGTGGGTCTCGGCGACCATGGGCGTCATGGGGGCCTCCGCCCTGCTGTGGTGGGTCCACGGGGTGCTACCGCACGGATGGATCCAGTTCACCGAGTCCAACAGTGACCTGTTGGAGGGTGCGATCATCCCGGCATCGGCGGGCATCGACATCAGCGAGGACTACCGGCTCGACATCGCGTCCAACCTGTACTCGGTGATCACCGAGGGCGTCGTCGGCGCGTTGATGATCGGGGGGATCGTCGTGACGATCTGGGCGGGATTGCGTGTCCAGCGCAGCCTGCCCAAGACCCTGGCGTCCGGGGAGTCCAAGCCGGAATCCGGCGGCTACCGGTGAGCCGAGGGCGCACGAGGACGTTCGCATGAGTTCCACCGCACGACGACGAGGGGAGGGGCACCGTGGGTAAGACCGACAAGGGCGAACATCCCCTGATGTTCGACGACTACACCGTCCAGCAGGTCGACCCGCAGTGGCTGCAGGAGCGGGTCAAGCCGAAGCGTCACATCGGTCTCACCCCCGAGCTGTGCATCCTGTGTCGCGCCTGCGAGGATGTCTGTCCCTGGGAGTGCATCTACATGATGTCACCCGACATCATCAAGGATGCGGACTCCTCGTCGTTGAAGACGCTGGCGTCACAGTCGCACGCCGTGTTCATCATCGACGACAACGAGTGCACGCGCTGCGCGATCTGCGTGGAGCGGTGCCCGTCGGATGCGCTGTGGCTCGGACGCGTCGACGGGTGAGGTCAGATGTCCGGGCCAGCGGCCCGGGCCAGAGATGTCGAACCGGCGCCCCGACGGCGCCGCGCAGGACCGACCGAGAGAGGGACGAGCGTGCCGAAGCTCCCGACGTTCGACGACGTCAAGGGCAACGTCCAGGACAACGTCATCTGGAAGTCGATCTTCCGTCCGGGATCGATCTACCGGAAGGGCTACCGGGACACCTCGCGTGACCGTGCCCTCGCCTCGATGAACAACGTGCTCTACCACCTGCACCCGGTGAAGGTGAAGCGGCACGGCCTCAAGCTCACCTACACCTACTGCCTCGGTGGCTTGAGCTTCTTCATGTTCATCCTGCTGACCATCACCGGCATCTTCCTGATGTTCTTCTACACCCCGGCCGCGGGCGCCGGCACGGAGGTCGCCTACCTGAACATGCGGGAGCTCTCGGCGTCGGTGACCTTCGGCCAGCTCGTGCGCAACCTCCACCGCTGGGGCGCGCACGCGATGGTCTTCACCGTGTTCCTGCACATGGCGCGGGTCTTCTACCACGGCGCCTACAAGCCGCCGCGGGAGTTCAACTGGGTCGTCGGCGTGATCCTGCTGCTGCTGACGCTGCTGCTCTCCTTCACCGGGTACCTGCTGCCCTGGGACCAGCTCGCGCTGTGGGCGGTCACGGTCGGGACCAACATGATGGGCTTCACGCCCGTGTTCGGTGATCAGGTCCAGTTCGTGCTCCTCGGCGGGATCGAGATCGGTCCTGAGACCCTGTTGCGCTGGTACGTCCTGCACGTGCTGTTCATCCCCTTCGTCACGGTCATCTTCCTCGCGGTCCACTTCTGGCGGATCCGCAAGGACGGTGGCATCTCCGGTCCGCTGTAGGCCGTCGCCGAGCACCGCAAAGCGGGCAGCCGCCCCGCACCGCTGAGAGAGGCGCACCGATGAGCGAGGAGATCACGCCGGACCAGGCGGTCTACGACCGTCTGCTGGCCGAGGGCAAGAGCGAGCGGATCGCCCGTGCCAAGGCCAAGGCTGCCGCCGTGCGTGCCAGCAAGATCGCCGAGGGTGCCACGCTCGGCCCGAAGCCCGCAGAGGAGGCCGAGAAGGCCCTCGAAGCCGCCCGTGCGTCGGGCGGTGGTGGCGGCGTCGCGACGAAGACGGCCGCGCCCGCCGAGGGCGACGCCGGCGGCGGCGGCCGGCTCACGCCCGAGGAGCGCGCCGCCCGGGTCGCTGCCTCGCTCGGCAACGGTGGGAGCCAACCGGCCTCCATGGGCGTGCCGACCTCCTCGACCCACACCCACCGGCTGCTCGCACTCGTGCCGCCCGCCGGCATCCAGCAGGTGCAGTCCAAGCAGATGGACAAGGTCTACACCTGGCCGCACCTGCTGCTGGTGGAGTTCGTGGCGCTCCTGGCGGCCGGGTCGCTGCTGCTGATCGCCTCCTTCTTCCTCGACGCCCCGCTCGGTTCACTGGCCAACCCCCAGGAGGTCCCGGCGATCAACAAGGCGCCCTGGTACTTCATGGGGCTGCAGGAGCTCCTGGCCTACTTCCACCCGATGATCGCCGGCGTCACCCTGCCGGGGGTATTCGTCGTCATGCTGATGGCGGCGCCCTACATGGACAAGAACCCCTCGGCCAAGCCGGAGAACCGCAAGGTCGCCAACCTGGCGTTCACCTTCTTCCTGACGTTCTGGGGCCTGCTCGTGATCATCGGCTCCTTCATCCGTGGCGCTGGCTACGCCTGGGTCTGGCCCTGGGTCCAGGGGCTCGGGTTCACGCTGTAGCCGGGCGAGGTCACCACGCCCCCGCGAGCCGGGTCGGCGCACACCATCAAGGACGAGACCATGGCAGATGACGGCAAGGGCCGGTCAACGCTCAAACCGGTCGAGCGGCGTACCTTCCTGCGCTACGGCCTCATCGGCTCCGTCGGCGCGGGCCTGGCGGCCTTCGGCGTGGGCACGCTCGGCATGCTCTGGCCTCGGACGGGGGACGGGCTGTTCGGCGAGGTCGCGCTCGGCGACGCACGAGAGATCGCCGACAACGTCCAGAACGATCGCACCCCGCTGCGGATCCCCGACGGTGGGATCTCCGTGCTGGTGTGGGACGCGACCTCCTCGTCGGCCATGCGCGCCTACGGCGACGACCACGCCATCCTGCCCGACGGTGAGACGGGCTTGATGGCCGTCAACTCCCAGTCCTGTCCGCACCTGGGCTGCGGTGTGCCCTGGTGCCAGTCCTCGCAGTGGTTCGAGTGCCCCTGCCACGGCTCGCGCTACAACCGCTACGGCGAGTGGCAGGGTGGCCCGGCACCGCGTGGTCTGGACCGCTACTCCTCGTTCATCGACGAGGACGGCCAGTTCGTCGTCGATCTCGGCAACCCCCTGACCGGCCCGGCCCGCACCGCGAACGCCCTCGAGCAGCCGCCCGAGGGACCGTCGTGCGTCGATGCCTGAGCCTGGGAGCTTCGCGATGATCCACCCCTTCCTCGCTGCCGAGGCCGGCGGCTCCGGCACCGTGCCGCTGCTGATCCTCATCGTGGCGCTCGCCGGCTTCGCGGTGGCGTACTTCGTCGTCGGTCCGGGCAAGCGGTCGGGGCCCAAGCGCCACGCCGACATCCCGTTGGCGATGCGGCCCTACCACTCCGACGAGGAGCTCGAGACCACCGGCATGGAACGGGCGATGTCCTGGGGCGTCGCCCTGGCGGTCTTCGCCTCGCTGTTCATCCCGCTGTACTGGCTGATCGAGCCGACCCGGATCAACAACGCGGTCGACGACTTCTACGAGGCCGACGTCGCTGCCGGGCGCGCCGAGTACCAGAACGCCTGTGCCTCCTGCCACGGCGTCAACCTCGAGGGTGGCTCGGCACCGCACCCCGACCCGGACGTCGAGGCGGCGTGGCCGGCCCCGGCGCTCAACAACATCGTGGCGCGGTACGCCGACACCGAGGTGGTCACCGACGTCCGGGAGTTCATCCTGCTCACGTTGGTCCACGGACGGGCCGGGACCCCGATGAACGCGTTCGGCGTCGCCAACGGTGGGGTCTACTCCGACAACCAGCTCGAACAGATCGCGACCTACATCCTGTCGGTCCAGACCGGGGAGATCCCAGAGGCGCAGGCCTTCGTCGGCCGCAGTGGGGAGGACGTGTTCGCCGCCAACTGCGCCCGGTGCCACGGGCCGAACGCCGAGGGCTACGTCGGTCCGCAGCTCGTCAACGTGTTCGAGCGGTACGGCTGGTCCGGCGAGGACGACGCCTCCCTCGAGCAGGCCAGGGCCGTGGTCCGCGATGTGCTCTACAACGGGCGCAACCTGCCGGGCAACGCCCCGATGCCGGCGTTCGACCTCGAGCTCACCGACGACGCGATCGAGGCGGTCATCGACCACATCGAGTCCTTCCAGGAGCTCGGTGGACCAAGCAGTGCGCAGATCGGCGGCCAGCCCACACCGGCTGACGAGGGCGAGGGAGATCAATGATGTTGGAGCTCGTGACCTTCCTCGCCGTCGAGGAGGCGATCCCGGCGGATCACCCGGTCGCGATCCTCGCGATCCCGCTGGGGCTGCTGTTCCTGTCCGGCTCGGTGTACGTGCTGCTGTGGTCCAACTACGGCGCCAAGAAGGCAGGAGCCATCTACGGCGTCGCGTTCTTCGGGTTCGCGTTCCTCCTGGGCGTGTTCTGGTGGTTCGGCGGTCCCGGCATCACCGCCAACAGCGGCATCGACCACCTCCCCGGTCAGGCCTCCGATCACTACAGCCCCGAGTGGTACGCCTTCGAGGAGGGATCCCCGCGCGCCGGCTTCTTCCCAGGAGGGACCGAGACCGACCAGTTCCTCCCCATCGCGGAGTACCTCGGGTTCGGCGACCTCGACGAGGAGGAGCTGCAGTCCCGCCCGGCCTTCGGACAGCTCGCCGGCTCCGTCGGGCAGGCCGCTGACAACATGCAGGACCAGTTCCTGCCCACCGACGAGAACAACGTCGCACAGATCGGCGTCACGCGTCGCTCGGAGTTCGAGGAGGACGCCGCCGCCCAGCAGCCCGAGGGGGCGGTCGGTCGCGCGCAACCCTTCTTCAACGCGCAGCGCCTCGGTGAGACCATGGTCTACGAGCACCCGGAGACCGGGGTGTTGCTCGCGACCCAGCGCTTCCAGGCCACGGCCACCTTCACCGACGCCGACGGCGTGCCCTTCGAACCGATCCCGGTCGGTGACCCGGTCTACTGGTTCGCCTTCTACGACCCCGGTGCCGAATGGGTGCCCTCCGCGATCTGGACGATCATCGCCCTGGTCCTGTTCGCCGCGAGCCTGTTCTGGCTCGACCGGCTGGAGATGCGCGACAAGCGCCTCGAGACCGTGGAGGCCGAGGAGCCGGAGCGGATCGCCGAGCCGATCGCGCAGTAGCGCTGGCCGAGCCATCGCCGAGTAGCGCTGGCCGAGCCATCGCCGAGTAGCGCTGGCCGAGCCATCGCCGAGTAGCGCTGGCCGAGCCATCGCCGAGTTGTACCCGGTCTCGCTCGGTGCGCCGGTCGTGCACTCGTCAGCGCCGAGCGCGGGTCGGACGCTCGTCGTCCGGGTTCGCTTCCTGGCGGGACACCGGGCACCCTCACCGCTGTCGGCACCGACGATGCCCCGTGCGGCTCGGCCGCCGCTCGCCGGATCCATCACACCGTCAACCCGGAGGGATCGATGCGCCTGTTCGGCCCGCTCCTGGCGGCCGGCGCGCTACTGCTGGTGGCCTGCAGCGGCGGGGCGTCGGCGGCCAGCGACTGTGAGCAACTCCCCGGGGTGCGACCGGGGCTGTGTCCCATCCCCGTCGAGGACCGGGTGCCCGCACCCGTGGACCGCCTGCCGGTGGTGGGTGGGCAGGATGAGCTCGGCCTGGACGCCTTCGAGGGGCAGGTCGTGATCGTGAACTTCTGGGCCTCGTGGTGCGGGCCCTGCCGCGTCGAGCAGCCCGACCTCAACGCGGCCCACGAGTTGCTGCCGGCGGACGAGGTCGCCTTCCTCGGGGTCAACATCGAGGATGCCGAGGCCAACGCCCTCGCCCACATCGGCGAGTTCGAGATCCCCTATCCCTCGCTGTTCGACCCGGCCAACGACTACGCCTCCCGCTTCTCCGGCGTCGGCCCCCGCAACATCCCGTCCACGCTGTTCATCGACCGCGAGGGACGGGTCGCCATCCGGGTGTTCGGCGTGATCGGCACCCGTGAGACCACCTCCCTGGCGGCGTTGCTCGCCGACGAGGGCTGAACCGTGGCCGAGACCGTCCAGGCACTCATCGTCGACGCGAACCTGCTGGTCGCGGCGGCGATCGCCTTGACCGCCGGGTTGGTGTCCTTCGCCTCGCCCTGCGTGCTGCCGCTGGTGCCCGGGTACCTGTCCTACGTCACCGGTCTGTCGGGTCAGGACCTCGCCGCGGCCGATGCCCGGGCCCGCGGTCGGGTGCTGGTCGGCTCCCTGCTGTTCGTGCTCGGTTTCGCCGTGCCGTTCACGATGCTCGGTTTCGCCGTCGGCACGGTCAACACCCTGGCACGCTCGGCCACCGCGCAGGTGGTCATGGGGGGCGTCGTCGCCGCGCTCGGGTTGCTGATGGCACTGGGGCGGCTCAACCGTGAGTACCGCTTGCTGCACCGCGCGCCGCGCGGCGGACTCGCGACGGCACCCGTGCTCGGGTTCGTGTTCGGGGTGGGGTGGACGCCGTGTATCGGCCCGGCCGCCGGAGCGATCCTGACACTGTCGCTGAACGTCAGTTCCGGGGTCTCCGCACGCGGCGCGGCTCTCGGGTTCGTCTACGCCGTCGGGCTCGGGCTGCCGTTCGTGCTGTTCGGTGTGCTCTTCCGGCACATGTCGGGCACGCTGGAGTTCCTCAAGCGCAACGCTCGCACGCTCCAGGTCGTCGGGGGCAGCTTCCTCGTCGCCGTGGGGCTCTCGATCGCCACCGGCTTGTGGGACCAGCTGATGTTCCTGCTGCGTCCGATGATCCAGGGCTTCGAGCCACCGATCTGATCACCGCTGTCGTTCCCGGGACCGCCCTTGACGTCCACCGTCGCACCAGCGTCGCAGAGGATCCCGCACCGTGACCGAGTCCGCCCCACCTCCGCAGCAGAACCCACCGCTTCGGCGTGGACGAACCTCGCCGACCGGTCCGGTCGCCTTCGTCTGGGACGCCGTGCTGATGGGCTGGCGCTGGTTGGCGCGGATGCGCACGGCGCTCTACCTCCTGTTGGCGTTGGCGGTGCTCAGCATCGTGGCCACCGGGGTGCCGCAGGAACCCAACGTGCCCTCCACCGTGGCCGCGTGGCGGGCCGGGGAGTCCGGTCCCGGGGTGGTGGTCAGCCAGGTCCTGGACGCGGTCGGAGCCTTCGACGTGTACGGCTCCGCGATCTTCCTCGCGGTCCTGCTGGCGCTGTACATCAGCCTGACCGCCTGCCTGATCCCACGCATCAAGGCCTGGGTCCGGCTCGTGCGGCGCAGCCAGCCACCCATCGTCCGGCACCTCGGCGCGCAGGACGAGCGGACGAGCTTCGTGACGGACCACTCCCCGGAGCAGGTACGCGCCAGCGCGGTGCGTGTGCTGGCGCAGCGCCGTTGGCGGGTGCGCCGCCACGACGGCGATGGCGCGGACCGCCGTCCGGCCCAGGTCGCGGCCGAGAAGGGCCTGTGGGCCAGAGAGGGTGGGAGCCTGGTCTTCCACCTCTCCTTCTACGTCCTGCTCGCCGCGATCGTCGTCGGCCAGCTGCTCACCTTCGAGGGCCAGCGAGGCGTCGTCGAAGGCGATCCGGGCTTCCGGGACACCGCGGTGTCCTACTGGTCCTACAGCCCGGGTCGGTGGTTCGGTGAGAGCGACCATGACGGCTGGCGGATGGAGCTCGAGGAGTTCCATGTCGATTGGGTACGTGACCCTCTGGCCCCCGGTGCCGGGCAGCCGACGGTGTTCCGCTCCGATGTGCAGATCACGCCGGTCGACGGCGAACCCTTCGCCGCCGTCGTCGACAGCAACCAGCCGCTGAACCTGGACGGCACCCGGATCACGCAGCTGGACTGGGGCTACGCCCCGCGCGTCGTCGTCGAGGTCGACGGCGAGGTGCTGCACGACACCTTCCTCACCCCGGTGTTGGCCGATGGCGGGTTCTACCGTGGTGCCGTCAAGGCACCGGCCGCCGAACCCGACCTCGGGCTCGACGTGTTCCTCTACCCCTACGCCCCCGACGGTGAGGACGGACGTCCGGTCCCCACGGGTGCGCCCTGGGCCGACGCGCCGCTACTGGTGTTCGAGCAGTACCGCGGCGACCTGCGGCTCGGCGCCACCCAGCAGACGATCAACGAGCTCGACGTGGCGGCGCTCGACTCCGACGGCTTCGGAGCGCTCAGGCTCGGCCAGTCGATCGAGGTGGAGGGGGTCACGATCTCCTTCCCGGAGCTGCGCCGCTGGGTCGGCTTCCAGGTGAGCTCACGGCCACAGGTGCCCTACCTGCTGCTCGGCTCGGGCCTGCTGGTCCTGGGGCTCCTGGGATCGTTGTACGCCTACCGTCGACGCCTGTGGGTCGTGACGATGGAGGATCCGGCCGCCGCGCGTACCCTGGTCACCGTCGCCGGCCGGGCGTTCCAGCGCCCCGAGGCCTTCGAGCAGGAGTTCGAGGACCTCGTCACCGAACTGATGGCGGCGACCAGCGCCACACCCTCTCCGACCGACCCCGATGAGGGGACCCCGAACGCCCCGCGCACGGCCGAGACCTCGAGGTGGAGTGACCATGGGCCCCGACCAGCTCGCGCAGCTGTCCCGACTGCTGTACTTCCCGACAACGCTGATGCTGTACCTGACGGCGGCGTTCGTCTCCCTGTACGCCCTGACGACGACCGTGGGACGCACCGACGTACGTGATCGCGGCCGGCTGGCCCGACGCGTCGCCACGGTCCTGGCCGTGCTCGGCATCGTGGCGCACGTCGCGCACGAGATCGTGCGCGGACTGGCACAGGGGCGTCTGCCGCTGGGGAACATGTTCGAGGTCACCTCGCTGATGGCGCTGGTCGGGGTCGTGGTCGGACTCGGCTACCTGCACTTCGTCCGACGGCGTCCGGAGCTCGACGGGTTCGTCCTGCTCGGCGGGGCCCTGGTGCTGGGCATGGCGATGCTCATGTACGCCGAGCCGGGGCCGCTGATGCCGATCCTGGACACGTGGTGGCGACCGTTCCACGTGTCGCTGCTGGTCAGCGGTATGGGGATCTTCGCGGCCGCGTTCATCTTCAACGCGCTGTTCCTGCTCCGTGACACCGCGGAGTTGTCGGTGGCTCGAAGCCGGTCACGGTCCGCAGGCGGCTCCACGGTCGGGGCCGCCTACATCGGCGACGTGAGCGATGGTGCGGCCGCGGACACGCGGGACGCCGCCGTGACGCCCGCGGCGGCCGATGGGCCCGAGAGTGACCCGGACGATGAACGCGACCGGGCCGAGCTCGCGGCCTACCACCGCGCGTTGCGCGCCGGCATCTCACCGGTCAAGCTCGCCGTGGGCACCTTCCTCGGGACCTCGCTCGTCTCCTGGGTGTGGCTGACCACGGCCGAGACGCTCACGGCCGGCCTCGGGCGGTTCCTGACCGTCAACCTCACCATGGTGGCCGCCGCGCTGCTCGCCCGCTGGTTCGTGCCCTTCCTGCCCTCGACGGCGACGATGGACGGCATCGCCCACCGCACGACGGCCTTCGCGTTCGTGCTGTGGACCGTCGGCACGATCGCCGGCGCGATGTGGGCGGAGGTGTCCTGGGGGCGGTTCTGGGGGTGGGACCCGAAGGAGACCGGCGCCTTCCTGACCTGGATCGCGTACGCCGGCTACCTCCACGCCCGAGCGACCCGAGGTGTCAAGGGCCGGGGTGCCGCGTGGATCGGTGTCGCGGCGTTCATCGTGCTCATGGGCACCTACCTGATCGCGAACTACGTGGTCGTCGGGCTGCACTCCTACGCTGATCTCTAGGCGGGTCGGTGGTGCCGGCAGGACCGCTGCGTCGGGTCCACGCGCATCGGCAGCGACGACGGCCAACCCGCAGGGCCTCGGTTACCGAAGAAGGGGTGAGACCGTGATCGGCGCGGTCCTGTCAACCGGTCGCCGACCGGTGGAGTCGGACCGACGGCGGAGGGTGGTGTGGCGCTCGAAGATCGTTGGCTGCACCCGGTCGCCGGACCCGACGAGGTGAGGGCCCCCGAGCAGGCGCGCGATGAGGAGGTCCTCCTCCTGGCGGTGGCGCGGGGTGACCAGGCCGCGTTCGCGGCCCTCTACGACCGCATCGGCTCCCTCGTCCACGGCATCGTGCGGCGGGTCGTGCGCGATCCCGCCCAGTCGGAGGAGGTGACGCAGGAGGTCATGGTCGAGGTGTGGCGCAGCGCCGTGCGGTTCGACCCCGATCGCGGCTCCGCACGGACCTGGATCCTGACCATGGCGCATCGGCGGGCCATCGACCGTGTGCGTTCCGAGCAGGCGTCCAGGAACCGCACCCAACGTGTGGCCGATCAGCACTACGCGCGGGATTTCGACGAGGTCAGTGAGCGCGTCGAGGTCTCGTTCGAGCACGAGCAGGTCCGCACGGCGCTGTCCACCCTCACCGATCTGCAACGGCAAGCGGTCGAGCTGGCCTACTACCAGGGCTACACCTATCGCGAGGTGGCCGAGCTGCTGGACACCCCGCTCGGCACGGTCAAGACCCGCATGCGCGACGGTCTGATCCGCCTGCGTGATGCGTTGGGGGTGGCGTGATGTCGTCGTATCCCGATCTGCACACCCTCACCGGCGCCTATGCCGTCGACGCCCTCCCGGAGGACGAGCGGGTGCTGTTCGAGGCGCACCTGGCCGTGTGCGGTGCGTGCGAACAGGAGGTGCAGGAGCTGCAGGCGACCGCTGCGCGGCTCGGAGCCATCTCCGTGGCGGGGCCGTCGGCGGGGCTGCGCGGGCGGATCCTCACCGAGATCGACGCGGTCCGCCAGGAGCGGCCCGAGCCGGTCGTCGAGGCCCCCGTCGAGAAGCTCGCTGCCCGCCGCGCCGTACCTCGGTGGGTGGCCAACGGTCTCGGCATCGCCGCAGCCCTGCTGCTCGTGGCCGTCGGGGGGCTCGCCGCGGTGGTGGCCTCGCTGCAGGGGCAGGTCGCCAACCTCGAGGTGATCGCCGGCACGGCGGAACAGACCTCGGCCGAGCTGGGCGCGGTCACCGAGCGCCTGGCCGACCTCGAGCGGCGGACCGTCGATGCCCCGGTCCTGACCTCCTCGGCGGTGACCGACGTCCTGGCGGCACCGGATGTGGTCACCGTCTCCGTCACCCACGATGACCTCCTGGGTCGCGTCGTGGCGTCCCCGACCCGCGGGGAGGCGGTGTTCATCGCGGAGGGCTGGGAGCCGGCGCCGCACGAGCACACCTACGTCCTGTGGCTCATCACCCCGGACGGCGCCGTCCCCGCCGGCCTGTTCGACCCCGATGACCAGGGCCGCGCGACCCGTGTCATGACCGGAGACGTGGCGCGGGCGACCGCGGTCGGTATCACCATCGAGCCCGAAGGTGGGTCCCCGGTCCCCAGTGACGAGCCGATGATGACCCTCCAGCTCGGCTGAGTGGCACCAGCGCTCGGCTACCGCACGGTGACGGAACGGGCCTCGGCCACCAGCCGTTCGAGCTGCGGCCGCGAGAGCTTGCCCATCTGGTCCCGCGGCAGCGCCGGCAGCACGAGCAGTCGCCCGGGGGCGTACGCCGCCGGCGCATCCCGGCGCACGTGCGCGCGGAGCTGCTCGAGTCTCGGAGGTGCCCCCGGATCGCGTGGTACCACCACGGCGACGGGCACCTGGCCCCACCGTCGGTCGGGGGCGGGCAGCACGGCGGCGTCAGCCACCCCGGGATGCGACAGCAGCCGCTCGAGCACGGCTGGCAGGGGCACGTTCTCGCCGCCGGAGACCAGGACGTCGTCGGCGCGTCCCAGCACCTCGAGGCGGCCGTGGGACCAGCGACCGAGGTCGCTGGTGCGGAACCACCCCTCCGGATCCACCGCGGGGGTCGACCGGACGCGGCCACGGGGGTCGCGCGCCCGGTAACCGCGGCACAGGACCGGACCGCGGAGCCGGAGCACCCGGTCGGTGCCGACCTCCACCTCGACGCCGTCGAGCGGCACGCCGTCGTAGACGCAGCCGCCCACCGTCTCCGTCATCCCGTAGGACCGCACGACCGTGGCGCCGGCCACCTCGGCTCGCTCCAGCAACGCGCGTGAGGCCGGCGCGCCGCCGAGCAGGATCGTCGTGAAGCGTGCCAGCGGGGCGCCGAGGGTCAGGAGCCGATCCAGCTGGCTCGGCACCAGGGCGATGTGCTCGACGTCGAGGTCGGCGACCGAGGGGGTGTCGGGGGCCACCACCGCCTCGGTCCCCAGCGCGGCGGCCCTGAGGTGCACCGTGATGCCAGCCACGTGGTGGGTGGGCAGCGCCAGTCCCCAGCGGTCGCCGGGGCGTGCACCGAGCCGCCGCAGGCCCGCGGCCACCGAGGCCTGCACCGCGGCGTGGTCCAGTTCGACCCCCTTCGGTCTCCCGGAGCTTCCCGAGGTGGTGACGACCAGCGCGACCTCGTCGTCGACCGGGGCCGGATCGGGCAGCGCCTGCCGTCGGAGGCCTCCGTCCCGTCCGAGCTCGACCAGGGCTGCGGGCGCGAGTTGGTCGAGGAGCCGGCGGACCGTGGGCTCGGGGGCGTCCTCGGGCAGCACCACGGCAGCCGCTGACCGCTCCCACGTCCACGCCAACAGCGCGCCCGTGCGGGCGCGATCGACCCGCAGGGCGTACAGCTCTGCCACGGTGCTCGGCTCCTGAGGGCGGCGGGGGACCCTGCGGTAGCGTACGAGGCCGTCGACCCATCCACCGGGAGCGCACCATGGTCTCCGAGCTCTTCGATGCCGAACGCTGGCGTCCGGTGGACGGCTTCGCCGACCTGACCGACGTGACCTACCACCGCGCGGTGGACCCCTCGACGGGTGGCGATCTGCCCACGGTCCGCGTCGCCTTCGATCGCCCGGCGGTGCGCAACGCCTTCCGTCCCCACACCGTCGACGAGTTGCTGCGGGCGCTCGAGCACGCCCGCACGACCTCCGATGTGGGATGCGTGCTGCTGACGGGCAACGGGCCCTCGCCGCGGGACGGCGGGTGGGCCTTCTGCTCGGGGGGCGATCAGCGCATCCGCGGTCGGGATGGCTACCGCTACACCGGTGCCCCCGGCGAGGAGAGCGCGGTCGACATCGATCCCGCCCGCTCGGGCCGTCTCCACATCCTGGAGGTGCAGCGGCTGATCCGGATGATGCCCAAGGCGGTGATCTGCGTGGTCCCGGGTTGGGCCGCCGGGGGTGGGCACTCGCTGCACGTGGTCTGCGACCTGACCATCGCCAGTCGCGAGCACGCCAGGTTCAAGCAGACCGACCTCGACGTCGCCTCCTTCGACGGTGGGTTCGGTTCCGCCTACCTCGCCAAGCAGGTGGGACAGAAGTTCGCCCGGGAGATCTTCTTCCTCGGCGAGGTCTACTCCGCCGACGACGCGCACCGCATGGGCATGGTCAACATGGTCGTGGATCACGCCGAGCTCGAGGCGACCGCGCTGGCGTGGGCCGAGCGGATCACGGCGAAGTCCCCCACGGCGCTGCGGATGCTGAAGTTCGCGCTCAACGCCACCGACGACGGGATGGTCGGCCAGCAGGTGTTCGCCGGGGAGGCGACGCGTCTGGCCTACATGACCGACGAGGCCGCCGAGGGGCGCGACAGTTTCCTCGACAAGCGCGATCCCGACTGGTCCGCGTTCCCGTACCACTACTGATGCACGCCTACCTCGAGGCCGCCCGCCCCCGCACCCTGCCGGCCGCCGTCGCCCCCGTGGTCGTGGGCACCGTGGCGGCCAGCACGCCGACGCCGCGGTTGGAGCTCGGCCGGGCCGGTCTCGCTCTGGTCGTGGCACTCGCGCTGCAGGTGGCGGTCAACTACGCCAACGACTACTTCGACGGCGTCAAGGGGGTCGACACCGAGGACCGTGCCGGGCCGCGCCGTGCGGTCGCCAGCGGGCTGATCACGCCGCCGGCGATGCGGCGGGCCATCGGCCTCGCCCTGCTGGTGGCCAGCCTCGCGGGCCTCACGCTGGCCATGCTGGTCGGGTGGGAGCTGCTGGTGGTCGGTGCGGTCGCGATCCTGGCCACCCTCGCCTACAGCGGTGGGCCGAAGCCCTACGCCTCGGCCGGACTCGGCGAGGTGATGGTGTTCGTCTTCTTCGGGCTGGTCGCCACCGCGGGCTCCGCGTACGTACAGGACGGCCGGCTCACCCTGCTGCCCGTGCTGACCGCCGTGCCGATGGGGCTGTTCGCCGTGGCGCTGCTGGTCGTCAACAACCTCAGGGACATCCCCACCGACCGCGCGGTCGGCAAGACCACCCTGGCCGTCAAGCTCGGTGATCGTCAGACCCGGGTGCTGTTCGGGCTGCTGGTCGCGGGTGCCTACCTGAGCCTGGCGCCGATGGGACTGTACGCGGCCAACCTGTGGTTCCTGGCCCCCCTGCTGAGCCTGTGGTCGGCTCGACGGGCGCTGGCGATCGTGCGCGATGCGGTCACCCCGGCGGCGTTGGTCCCCGGGCTGGCGGCGACCTCGCAGACCCAGCTGCTGTTCGCCGGGCTGCTGACCGTCGCGCTGCTGATGAACCGCATCGCGATCGAGGGCGGTGCCGTGTGAACGCCGCCGGCGTCGATCTGCTGCGTCCCTTCCGGGTGCCGATGCGGCGGCGCTTCCGGGGGGTCACGGAGCGGACCGGGGTGCTCCTGCGCGGCCCGGCGGGCTGGGGCGAGTTCTCCCCCTTTCCGGAGTACGGCCCCGCGTACGCGTCCCGCTGGCTCGCGGCGGCGTTGGCGGGCGCCCGCGTCCCCTTCCCACCAGCCGTACGCGACCACGTGCCCGTCAACACGACGGTGCCAGCCGTCGACGCGGCGACCGCCGCGGGGCTGATCGCCGCCAGCGGGTGCAGCACGGCCAAGGTCAAGGTGGCCGAGCCGGGACAGGACCTGGCGGCGGACGTGGAACGGGTGGCCGCCGTGCGCGCGGCCCTGGGGCCGCACGGCGCGATCCGTGTCGACGCCAACGCCGCCTGGGACGTGGCGACCGCGGTGCTGTCCATCGCTCGGCTCGACCGCGCCGCGGGAGGTCTGGAGTACGTGGAACAGCCCTGCCGCACGGTGGACGAGTTGCGCGAGGTGCGTCGGCGGGTGGACGTGCCGCTGGCCGCCGACGAGTCGGTACGCACCGCCGATGATCCCCTGGCCATCGCGGGGCTCGACGCCGCGGACCTGATCGTGGTCAAGGTCCAGCCGCTCGGTGGCGTGCACCGCGCCCTCGAGGTGATCGATCGGGCCGGGTTGCCGGCGGTGGTGTCCTCGGCGCTGGAGACCTCCGTCGGGCTGGCAGCCGGCGTCGCCCTGGCCGCGGCCCTGCCCGAGCTGCCCTACGCCTGTGGGCTCGGCACGGCGACGCTGCTGGCCAGCGACGTCACCGACCGGCCGCTCATCCCGGTGGACGGCGCCATCGAGGTCCGCCGGGTCGAGCCGGGAGCGTCCCTGCTCGACCAGCACGACCCCGGTCCGGACGCGGCCGGGGAGCTGCTCGAACGCCTGGCGCTGGCCGCCCGCCACCTCGATGCGGGTGGCATGCTGGGACCCGGTCCCGCCCCGGGGAGCTGACAGGTGGCCGCCAACCCCTCGCACGCCCTCGCGCTCGTCCTCGTCGACGAGCTGGCCCGGTGCGGCGTGACCGACGCCGTGCTGGCGCCCGGATCGCGCTCGACCGCGCTGGCGATGGCCCTGCACGACGAGCCCCGGATCCGCCTCCACGTCGAGATCGACGAGCGCTCCGCCGGCTTCCTGGCACTCGGGCTCGCGCGGGCCACGTTGCGCCCGGCGCCGGTGGTGGTCACCAGTGGCTCGGCGGTCGCGAACCTCCATCCGGCGGTGGTGGAGGCCGACACCGGCGCGGTCCCGCTGCTGCTGCTGACCGCGGACCGGCCGCCCGAGCTGCGCCACACCGGTGCGAACCAGGCGATCGAGCAGGTCGGGCTGTTCGCGCGGGCACCGAGGTGGCAGGCCGACCTCGGGGTGGCGGAGGACCGGGCCGACAGCAACGCGTTGTGGCGCAGCTCGGTGTGCCGGGCGGTGGCCGCCAGCGTCGGTGACGGGCAGGCACCGGCCGGGCCCGTCCACGTCAACCTGCCCTTCCGTGAGCCGACCGTGCCCGCCACCGACGACGGGCGCAGCCGGGCCGCCGGGCCCGTCGAGGCGGCGCTGGACGGCCGTGTGGATCGGGGACCGTGGGTGCGGACCACCGTCGCGCCACGGCGGCTCGAGGACGAGGAGCTCCGGGGGCTTGCCGGCCGTCTGCTCACGACCGAGCGCGGGCTCATCGTCGCCGGTGCCACCACGCCGCTGGCCGGGACCGCCGCCGCCGCCAGCGCGGTCCACGACCTGGCGCGCGCCACCGGCTGGCCCGTGCTGGCCGAGCCGACCTCGGGGCTGAGGACCGACGCGTCCACGGTCATCGCCCACGCCCCGCTGCTGGCCGGCCACCCCGACCTCACCCTCTCGCTCACCCCGGACCTGGTGCTGCGCCTCGGACGCACGGGGCTGTCGCGGGAGGTGGCCGGGTTGCTCAGCCCCAAGGTCCCGCAGCTGCTCCTCGGGGCGGAGGGCACCTGGGACGATCCCGAGCGCGTGGTCGGCGAGCGGCTCGTGGCCGACGTGCACGCCACCGTCGCTGCGCTGTCGGTCCAGCTCGGCCTGCCGACGACCTCCGACTACGGCCAGCGGTGGCGCCAACTCGATGCGTGCGCCGCCGCGGCGATCGACGCCGTGCTGGACCGCGACGAGCAGCCTTCGGAGCCGCGCACGGCCCGGGACCTGCTCGCCGGGCTGGCGAGCGGCACCACCCTGGTCGTGGCGTCCTCGATGCCGATCCGGGACCTGGACCGTTTCGCCCGGCCGCGGACGGACGTGCGCGTGCTGGCCAACCGCGGCGCCTCCGGCATCGACGGGTTCGCCTCCACCGTGCTCGGGGTGGCGCTGGCCAGCGCCGGGCCGGTGGTGGCGCTGACCGGCGACCTGTCCCTGCTGCACGACGCCAACGGGTTCCTGCTGTCCCCCGACGCGGCCCAGGTCGATGCGGTCTTCGTGGTGGTGGACAACGACGGTGGCGGGATCTTCTCGTTCCTGCCCCAGGCCGGGTTCCCGGGCTCGTTCGAACGGGTCTTCGGCACCCCCCACGGGCGTGAGCTGGCCGATCTCGCCCGCTTCCACCGGCTCGCCTACCACCCGGTGACCGCGGCGGACGAGCTCGTCCCGGCCGTCGTCACGGCCACCGAGGTGGGTGGGCTCCACCTCGTGCACGTGCGCACCGACCGGTCCGCCAACCTCGCCCTGCACCACGAGCTCACCGCCGCGGTCCACGCCGCGGTCGCCCCGACGCGCTGACGGGACGGAGCGGAACCTGCCACGACCCCGCGCAGGTCCCGACCGCAGCGGGATGGATCCGCCCCCCGGCGCCGTTGCTGATCGACGTACCCGCGCGCGTCCGGACACGATCCACGACCAGCACCGGGTCCGGCGCCTCGCTCCCATCCTTTCCCCGCGGTCCGCGCCGCCGCGCCCACTGGAGGAACCATGAACGCCCGCACGATCTCCCTCGCCCTCGCCAGCTTCGTCGCCGGTCTGCTCGTGCTCGGCGGGGTGCTCTGGGTCACCGCTCCCAGCCTGATGATGCTCTCCGACGAGAGCCCGTACGACTACGAGGAGACCCTGGCCGTGTTCGAGGAGGAGGCCGACGCCGCTGGCTGGTCGATCCTCAACAGCCACGACATGCAGGCCGTGGTCGCCAACCACGGGGCGGATGTGCCCGGGGTGACCGTGTTCGACCTGTGCTCGTCGCAGTACTCCATCGAGATCCTCGAGCTCGACGACGAGCGCATCGTGACCCCGATGATGCCCTGCCGGGTGTCGGTCTACGAGACCTCGGACGGCACCACCCACATCGCCCGGATGAACTCCGGGCTGGTCGCCCGCTTCTTCGGCGGCACGATCGACGAGGTCATGCAGCAGGCCTCCGCGGAGACCGAGGTCTTCATCGAGCGCATCGTCGGCTGACGCCGTGCCGCGTGCACACGGGCCGGGACCGCCACCGCGGGGTCCCGGCCCGGTCACGTCAGGCGGTGGTCTCGGCGTCCAGCGCCGCCTGCATGGCCCTGAGCTTCAGCCGGGTCTCCTCGAGCTCGGCTTCCGGGAGGGACGCGGCGACCACCCCGACACCGGCGAACAGCCGTGCCCGGGCGCCCTGCAGCTCCGCGCACCTGAGCGCGATGCCCCACTCCCCGTCGCCCGCGGCATCCATCCAGCCGACCGGCGCGGCGTAGCGGCCCCGCGACATCCCCTCGAGCTCCGCGATCATCTGCAGCGCCACGTCCCGAGGCGTGCCACCCACCGCCGCGGTCGGGTGCAGGGCGGCGATCACGTCCAGCACCGAGGTGGTGGGATCGTCGAGGTGTCCGTGGTAGGTCGTCGCCAGGTGCTGCACGTTGTCCAGCCGCAGCAGGCGTGGCGCGGCGTCACCCTGCAGGTCCGTGCAGCGTGGCCCCAGCACCTCGGCCACGGAGGCCGCGGCGTAGGCGTGCTCGGCCAGGTCCTTGTCCGAGGCGAGCAGCGCCGCACCGAGCGCCGCGTCCTCTGCCTCGTCGTGGCTGCGGCCCGTGGTGCCGGCGAGCACCCGAGAGGTCACCGACCGGCCACGCTTGGCGAGCAGGAGTTCCGGGGTCGCGCCGACCAGGCCATCGACGATGAAGGTGTGACAGCGCGGGAAGCGTGCGGTCAGCCGTCGTGCCAGGTCGAGGGGATCGAAGGGCTCGCGCGACCACACGGCGTGGTCGCGGGCGAGCACGATCTTGTCGGCCTCGCCGGACTGGATCCGTGCCACCGCCTGGGCGACGGCCTCGAGCCAGTGCACGTCCGGGAGTGACGACCCGGCGTAGCGGGGACGGTCACGGTGCGGGGTGGTGGCTGGAGACCGCGCCGGTGGCGCCGGTGGCGCCGGTGGCGCCGGTGGCACGGCACCATCCCCGCGGATCTCGGTGCGCCAGGTGACCCCGTCGCGGCGCCCGATCACGACCTGCGGGACCACCACCACCGAACCCGGCGAGCCGGCGTCGAAGCTGAAGGACGCGACCGCGACCAGGCCCGTGCCCGGCCGGCGGACCTCGTCCACCACCTCGGCGTCTGCGGCCAGGGTGTCGAAGGCCGCGCGGGCACGGGCGAAGCGGTCGGTCCCCGGTCCGGGGTCGAGTCGGGCCGCGGTGCCCCAGGCGACCAGACCGTCCCCGTCGCGGACCCAGGCCAACGCGTCCGGGCTGGCCGGCAGCACCTCGAGCAGCGGCCGGTCCTCGTCCAGGACCGTGGTGTGGACCGACAGCCTCACGGGGCGCCACCGAGCTCACTCGCGACCCGCTCCGTCGCCCGGTGCAGCAGCCGACGCCGCAGGTGGTGGGCGACGAGCCGCTCGGTGGCCGGCAGCATCTCCTCGTAGGCGGTGACCAGCCGCTGGGCCGCCTCGTGGTCGTCGCTGGCGGTCCCGCGCACGGGGTCGCGGACGAACCTCAGGAACGCCTCGACGGCGTGGTCGGCGACCTGCCGGATCGCCGCGTCGGTGTGGCGGGCCAGGTCCAGCAGCTCACCCAGGGGCAGCCCGGCCTCCAGGAGGGTCAGCCCGGCGCGGACCGCGTCGGCGTCGGCCTCGCCGTAGCGGGGGCTGCCGTCCGGCTCGCGGTGATGGGGAACCAGCAGCCCGGCGCGCTCCACCGCCTCGAGCAGCGCCTCGCTGGCACCGGTCGCGGCGAGCAGCCCGGCGAGGTCGTAGGGCGCCGTCTCGTCATCGACGGCAGCAGCGACCAGCGCCGCGTCGGGCGCATCCAGGGTCGTCTCGTCGGGGGTCTGCTCGGCCATGGGTCCACGGGGTCAGGGGCGGCACCAGGGTTCGGTGCACAGCGGCGAGGGGACGCCGCCGTCCCTGACAGGCTAGGGCAGCGCGGAAGCGGCCCATCTTCCCTTCGTGCAGCGGCCGAACCGGCGCTTGCGCCCGCCGCCGCCCTGGGCGGTGCAGCTCGACAGATCCAGCGGTGCGGTGGGGGAGGTTGGCTTTGTGCGGCTCGTGTCCGCGCGCTCCGGCGGGCGTAGCCGTGGCTCTGTCACCGCAGCGGCAGCACGGCGCTGCCCGGCACTCCCGCAGGCTGGGGGAGGAGCCGTCCTCGAGCCGCCTCAGCGACGCTCAGCGGGCGAGACGCCGACGACGTGCCCGTGTCTTGCCCGACCCCGGCCCACCCTTGGCCGTGAAGCTGCTCAGATCGGGCCCCCCGGTGTCGGGGACGCTGACGCGGTGGCCGTTGGTGGTCGGCCCGTGGTGCTCGGTGGCCTCGGGCGGCGGGGTCGGTGGGGGGACCGCGGCGTGTGCACCGGCGTCGGGCGACCGCGGTGGTGCCCCGTTGCGCGCTGCCGCCCCGTTGCTGTGTGCCGCCCCGTTGCGCGACGCCGACCGCTGGCGGCGGCGCGGGGTCGCAACGCTGAGGGTCGCCTCGTACTCCCGCTCCGGCGCCTGCTCACCACGCTGGCTGTCACCGGCGCTGCGATCGCCGGTCACCTCGTCCACGGGGTCCCGAGCCGGGTCCGGCTCGTCGCCACGGTCGAACAGCAGACCTTCGTTGCGCAGCTGCGAGCGTCCCTGGTCACCGGCCGCGGCAGTGGCGCCGCTGTGCTGAGGGGTCTCGGTCGGGGCGCTCGGTGGGGTGGGGCGCGCAGCATCGGCGCCGGCCGGCGACGTCGTGCTGCTCGCGTGAGCGGACGCGGACGTGCCCGCTCGAGAGGGGTTGCTGGTGGGCACGTCGAGCGCGCTCAGCTCGGCGAAGGCGTCGGCGATCGCCGAGGGGTCCCCGCGGGTGGGGCGCGGCGTCGTCGCCGCTGCCGTGGCGGGCGTGGTCAGGTCCGTCGGTGGAGGTGGGGGGGCTGCAGCGGACGCCTCCGGACGCCGCTGCGCGCTGTGTCCGTTGCGCTCGGCCACCGCCTCCCCCCGCTCGGCCAGCGACTCGTCGAGCGCGGCCAGGGAGTGCAGCTCGCGCAGGAGCGACTCGGCGTCGCCGGACCCGTCCTGTGAGCTGTCGTCGGGGAGCCCGGGCGCCCGCAGGGGCCGGGCCCGGCGCGACGGACCGGCGCCGTTGCCGTTGCCATCACCCTGGGTGGAGAGGAGGCTTCCCACCGCCGGCGGTCGCGCCGGGACCGTCACCTCGTCGGCACCGATGCGGTAGACCCAAGGCTCCGGCTCGTGGGGGTGCACGGCCTCCTGGCCGATGGCGTGCTCGATACGTGCACCATCGGTGCCGACCTCGTGGCCATCGGGGCACAGGCCGCGTGGATCGACGACGACCTGGTTGCCACACTCGAGGCAGTGGACTCGGGACACGGTGTGCTCCTGCTGCTTGGGGACACGGCGGTAGCCTCGCCGAGACACATCCCTCACTGCATCGGCACGTCGACCGCCGGTGTTGAGGCCGGACCCGGAGCCCAACGTGCCAGCAGGCCGCAGCGCCACCTCGACCTCGCACGCCGGCGCTGCTGCCGGTGTGCTCCCGGCGGCCGGCCGCGAGGGCAAGGACGCCGCTCTCGTCCAGGCGATGTTCGACCGCGTTGCTCCGCGCTACGACCTGGCGAACGCGGCCCTGTCGTTCGGGCAGGACGCACACTGGCGGCGGGTCACCGCCCTGGCCGCCCGTCCGGCCGACGGCGCGGTCCTGGACGTGGCCGCCGGCCCCGGCAACGTGGCCGTCGAACTGGTCCGGCGGGGAGCCGCCGAGGTGGTGGCACTCGACCTGTCCTACAACATGCTCGCCGAGGGTGCTCGCCGTGGTCACGATCGCATCACGTGGGTCAACGGTGATGCGCAGGCGCTGCCCTTCCCCGATGCGAGCTTCGACGCCGTCACGATCTCCTTCGGCCTGCGCAACCTCCCCGACCCGGGCCGTGCGCTGCGGGAGTTCGCCCGCGTGACGCGCCCCGGTGGCCGTGTCGTGGTGTGCGAGTTCGCGAACCCGACCTCACCGCGCTTCAGGTCGGTCTACCGCCGCTACCTCGTCGGTGCCCTGCCGCGGTTGGCGCACCTGGTCTCCTCCTCGGCTCCGGCCTACCGGTACCTCGCGGAGTCGATCCTGGCCTGGCCGGACCGCGCCAGCATCGCGAGCTGGATCGCCGACGCGGGCTACCACGAGGTGATGGTCAAGGACCTGGCCTTCGGGATCGTCGCCGTGCACCGTGGCTTCCGGGCGTAGCGAGCTGCCGCGTCGTCGACGGCCGGGCCGCCTCGGTGTGCCGAACGGCCCTGGCCCGGCCACGGTTCAGGCGGGGCCAGAGGCCATCGCTACACTCGTGAACCCCTTCACGAGAACGCGCTCGCAGCCACCCGCGGCGCCTCTCGTCCCGAACCCTGCGCAACGACCGCGCCCTGCGACACGGTGCGGTGCCGACGTCCACTCGAAGGCCAGGAGCAGCGATGGCGATCGCCGACACCCCCAAGCTCCGAGCGGTCGAACACGCCGACGTCGTGGTGGTCGGGGCCGGTCCCGGTGGCTCCGCGGCTGCCGCCCACCTGGCGGCCCGGGGCCGCGACGTCATCGTGCTGGAGAAGGACACCTTCCCCCGGGACAAGGTCTGCGGCGACGGCCTCACCCCGCGGGTCATCCGGGAGCTGCTCGATCTCGGGCTCGAGGACGAGGCCCACGGCCGGGCGCCCGGCTTCAAGCGCAACAAGGGCCTGCGCATCAACGGTGGCCACACGACGATGGAGCTGCCCTGGCCCGAGCTCGAGGACTGGCCGAACTGGGGTGGGTGTTCGACCCGGATGGTGTTCGACGAGACCATCGCCCGCACGGCGGTGCAACGAGGCGCGACCCTGGCCCAGGGACACGCCGTCACCCGTCCGTTGTGGCGTGACCAGTCGCAGTCACGCGTCACCGGTGTCGCCTGGAAGGACCGCGAGGGCCGCCAGGGCGAGGTCCGGGCCCCGGTGGTGATCGCCGCTGATGGGGCCGGGGGGCCGATGGCCAAGCACCTCGGGGTCCAGCGCCGGCAGGAGCGACCCATGGCGGTCGCGGCCCGCGGCTACTACCGCTCGCCACGAGCCGATGACGAGTGGATCAGCTCCTACCTTGATCTGACCGATGCCGGCGGCAACCTGCTCTCCGGGTACGGCTGGGTGTTCCCGTTGGACGACGGGACCATGAACGTCGGTCTCGGCCTGCTGTCGACCTCTCGCGAGTTCCAGGCCGTCAACTACCGCCGGTTGCTGGAGTCGTGGGCGACGGGCATGGCAGCCGATGGCTGGGGGACGACACCGGCCGCGCTGGAGGGTCCGATCCGGACCGGTCCGATCCCGATGGGGTTCAACCACACGCCGCTCCACCAGCGCGGGGTGCTGCTGGTGGGCGACTCCGGCGGGATGGTCAACCCCTTCAACGGCGAGGGCATCAGCTACGCGATGGAGGCCGCGCAGTTGGCGGCGGAGGTCGTCGACGGGGCGCTGGTCACGCGTCGCACCAGCGATCTCGACCGCTACGACCGCGAGCTCCGCCAGCGCATCGGCGGCTACTACACCCTCGGCCGGGTGTTCGCGGAGCTGGTCGGCAACCCGACCGTCATGCACGTGTGCACGACCTACGGCATGCCCTACCGTCCGCTCATGCTGCTGGTGCTGAAGCTCATGGCGCACCTGACCGACCGGCACCCCGTCGACACCAAGGACGTCATCGTCAACACCCTCCAGCGACTGGCCCCGGCCGCGTGATGGCGACCTGGTTGCTGTTCGACGGCGTGCGCTCAGCCGGGGCGTGTTGCGGCACCGACCGGACCCCCCCTACCGTTCCTGCTGACCCACCGGCGTCCCGGCGCCCGATCGGTCGTCGGGTCCCGCACCACCCGTCCGTGACCCCGACCGCGAGCGCGTGCCATCCAGGGCCTGGCCCGGTGCCCGGCGGCGAGGGAGGCCGATCCCCGTGCTGAGTGAGTTCCTACCCGTCCTGCTGCTGTTCGCGTTGGCGGTCGCCTTCGCCGGCGGCTCGCTGGTCGTCAGCAGCCTGGTCGGCCCGCGCGTGCCGAACCCCACCAAGCTCGCGGCCTACGAATCGGGCAACGTGCCGCTGGCCGATGTGCGGAACACGCGGTTCTCGGTCAAGTTCTACATGGTCGCGATGCTGTTCCTGATCTTCGACATCGAGGCCGTCTTCGTCTACCCGTGGGCGGTCGTGTTCCGTGAGCTGGGCTGGTTCGGGCTCGGGCAGATGGTGTTGTTCATCGGCGTCCTCGGGGTCGCCTTCATCTACGAGATCGGACGTGGAGGGCTCGAGTGGGACTAGAGAGCAAGCTCCCCAACGGCATCCTGCTGACCAACGTCGAGCGGTTCGTCAACTACAGCCGCTCGACCTCGTTGTGGCCGGCCACCTTCGGACTGGCCTGCTGTGCCATCGAGATGATGACCAGCGGTGGTCCGCGACACGACATGGCCCGTTTCGGGATGGAGGTCTTCCGAGCCTCCCCGCGCCAAGCGGACCTGATGATCGTCGCCGGCCGCGTGTCCAACAAGATGGCCCCCGTGCTGCGTCGCATCTACGACCAGATGTCCGACCCGAAGTGGGTGCTGTCCATGGGCGTGTGCGCCACCTCCGGCGGGATGTTCAACAACTACGCGCTGGTGCAGGGCGTCGACCACGTCGTGCCGGTCGACATGTACGTCCCCGGCTGTCCTCCGCGACCGGAGATGCTGCTCGACGGCATCCTGAAGCTGCGCGAGAAGATCAGTGAGGAGACCTTCGCGGAGCAGGGAGCTCACGCGTGAGCGAGTTCGCCGTCCCGACCCGCACCCACGGTCTGGCCCGGGTGGCGCTGCCCCTGGAGGCCATCGCTGCCCGTGTCACGGCGCACTTCCCGCAGGTGGAAACCCTGCAGGCGTACGGTGAGCTGACCTTCCATGTCGCTCCCGAGGAACTCGTGGCGCTGCTGACCTTCTGCCGCGACGACGAGGAGCTCGACACCGCGCTGCTCAGCGACCTCTCGGGGGTGCACTGGCCCGCCGGCGACCACGTGATCGAGCGTCAGGCCTCCACCACGGGCTGGCCGGAGTACCGCATCTCCCGGGAGCAGGGCGTCATCGAGGTCCTCTACATCCTGCGCTCGCTGTCCCGCAACCACTGGTTCCGTGTGTCGGTCGGCACGCCCGATGACGCGCCGAAGTTGCCGAGCGTGACCGGGGTGTTCGCGACCGCCAACTTCCACGAACGAGAGGTCTTCGACTTCTTCGGGGTCGAGTTCGAGGGCCACCCCAACCTGACCCGGATCCTGATGCCCGACGACTGGATCGGTCATCCCCACCGCAAGGACTACCCCCTCGGTGGCGTCGACATCCCCTACAAGAACGACAAGTTCATCCCGCCGCCAGACGAGCGGGACCTCCGCGAGGTGATCGACTGATGGCGATCGACCCGGGCACCGAAGCGCAGCTGTCCGATGACGCGCTCGAGCTCTTCGTCGAGGGGGCGGACTGGGAGTCCGTCGTCGACGCCGTCGAGGACGACCGCATCACGGTCAACATGGGGCCGCAGCACCCGTCCACCCACGGGGTGCTGCGCATGGTCCTGGACCTGGATGGCGAGACGGTTACCCGGTTGACCCCCATCATCGGGTACCTGCACACCGGCATCGAGAAGAACGCGGAGGTCCGCACCTGGGTCCAGGGCACCACCTTCTTCACGCGGATGGACTACCTGGCGCCGCTGTTCAACGAGACGGCCTTCTGCCTCGGTGTCGAGAAGCTGCTCGACATCGAGGTCCCGGAGCGGGCGCAAGCGGTCAGGGTGATCCTGATGGAGTTCAACCGGATCGCCTCCCACCTGGTGTGGCTGGCCACCGGTGGGATGGAGCTCGGCTCGACCACCATGATGGTGTTCGGGTTCCGGGAGCGTGAGCACGTGCTCGATCTCTTCGAGTCGCAATCCGGGCTGCGGATGAACCACGCCTACATCCGCCCCGGCGGGCTCGCCCAGGACGTGACCGAGGACTTCGTCGAACGGTGCGAAGCCCTGCTCGAGCTCCTGCCGCGCAAGATCGCGGACTACGAGGACCTGCTCAAGCGCAACCCGATCTGGAACGACCGTCTGCGCGGTATCGGCCCGCTGGATGCCGACACGGCGACCCGCTACGGCGTCACCGGCCCGTTGCTGCGTGCCGCCGGGGTCCCCTTCGACCTGCGCAAGGCGCAGCCCTACTCGGGCTACGAGCAGTACGACTTCGACGTGCCCACCGAGACCGGCGCCGACTCCTACGCGCGCTTCCTGCTGCGCATCGAGGAGATGCGCCAGTCCATGCGCATCATCCGGCAGGCGCTGGACACGCTGCCGGGCGGGCCGGTGATGGTGGCCGACAAGCACATCGCCTGGCCGTCCCAGCAGTCGCTGGGCGTCGACGGCATCGGCAACGACCCCGAGTACATCCGCCACATCATGGGTGAGTCGATGGAGGCGTTGATCAACCACTTCAAGCTGACCACCCAGGGCTTCACCGTGCCGGCCGGTCAGGTCTACGTCCCCGTCGAGTCGCCCCGCGGCGAGCTCGGCTACGCGATCACCTCGACGGGGACCAACAAGCCCTACCGCGTCCACGTGCGTGAGCCCAGCTTCGTCAACCTCCAGGCGGCCGACGTCATGGCGCGGGGACAGATGATCGCCGACGTGGTCGTGGTCGTCGCCTCCCTGGATCCGGTCATGGGCGGCGTCGACCGCTAGGTACGCGCTGCACGGCTCGCCCTTCCCCCTGCCACCTCAGCCCCCGTTCCGACCCCCCCGAGGAGTCCCGCACCGATGCCGATCTCGGACGCCACGCGCGACGAGGCGCGACACCTCATCGCGCGCTACCCCGTCGCGCGTTCCGCGCTGCTGCCCCTGCTCCACCTGGTGCAGGGTGAGGAGGGCTTCGTCAGTGAGGACGGCATCGCGATGTGCGCCGAGCTGCTCGCCCTCACCAAGGCCGAGGTCGGGGCGGTCGCGACCTTCTACACCATGTACAAGCGCGAGCCCTTCGGGGACTACCTGCTCAGCGTCTGCACCAACCCCACCTGCGCGATGCTGGGGGGTCGTGAGATCTACGAGACCTACGTCGAGCGGTGCGGCGGCCACATCGACGCCGACGGCGCGGGGGTGATGGTGGAGCACGCCGAGTGCCTCGGCATCTGTGATGCCGCGCCCGTGGTGCAGGTCAACTACGAGATGTACGGCCCATTGACCACGGATGAGGCCGTGGACCTGTTGGACCGGGCCAAGGCCGGCGACGTCCCCCCCTCCAACCGTTCCGGTGAGGTGCCACCGAGCATCCGCCAGGTGCACCGGGAGTTCTCGGGCATCGAGGACACCTTCGGCGACCACCTGGTCGAGGCGGCGAGGTTGCAGGCGACCGCCGAGGTGGCACCGTCCTACCGTTCCTCGGAGACCGACATCCCCGTCACCCATCCCGGCGGCGACCCGGCCGGGCACGGCGGGGCTGCCTTCCGCGAGGTCGCCGCCCTGGACCTGGTACCGATCGCCGCGAGCCCGACCAGCGACGGCCAGGCGGACGAGGCAGCGCACGAGACCGGGGTCGACGATGCCGAGCCCGCCGACCAGGCGCAGGCCGAGGCGTTGGACGAGATCGGTGAGCGGCAGGCGGGCTCCGAGGAGGCGCTCGCCGAGCGGCTGAAGGGCGGGGGCAGCGAGCCGGTGCCCCCCAGCCACGACCAGCCACCCCTCGATCCGGATGCGGGCGCCACCCCGCCCGAAGCCGGCGACGACGACCGCGAGGAGGCCTGAGATGGCGACCACGTCAGCGATCATCGCGATGTCCGAGCGCTACGGGGTCGAGGGTGTCGACGACATCGAGGTCTACGAGCAGCACGGTGGGTACGAGGGCCTGCGCAAGGCGCTCACGATGGAGCCGAGCGAGATCATCGACGTCGTCAAGGACGCCGGGGTGCGCGGCCGCGGCGGTGCGGGCTTCCCCACCGGGCTGAAGTGGTCCTTCGTCGCCCAGGGCACGGGCAAGCCGGTCTACATCGTGTGCAACGCCGACGAGGGCGAGCCGGGCACCTTCAAGGACCGGCCGCTGATGGAGCAGGACCCGCACCAGCTCGTGGAGGGCATGATCGTCGGTGGTCTGGCCATCAACGCCGTCCAGGGCTACATCTACCTGCGCGGCGAGTTCCGCCACGCCGGCCGCCAGCTGTCGAAGGCGATCGCACAGGCGTACGAGAAGGGCTACCTCGGTGCTGACGTGATGGGGTCGGGCAAGCGGTTCGACCTCACCCTGCACCGCGCCGCCGGGGCCTACATCTGCGGCGAGGAGACGGCGCTGCTCGACTCGCTCGAGGGCAAGCGCGGGCAGCCGCGGCTGCGGCCACCCTTCCCGGCTGCCAAGGGGCTGTACAGCTGCCCCACGACGGTCAACAACGTCGAGTCGATCGCCGCCGTGCCCTTCATCCTGCGCCACGGCGTCGACTGGTGGACCCAGTGGGGGACGGAGAAGTCCACCGGGCCCAAGCTCATCGGCGTCTCCGGCGACGTCGCCAACCCCGGCAACTACGAGGTGCCGATGGGCCTGCCCATGCGGGAGCTCATCGAGATCGCCGGTGGTATGGCGGACGGGCGCGAGCTCAAGTTCTTCTGTCCGGGTGGGTCCTCCACGCCCCTGCTGCCGGCCGAGGCGATCGACACCGACTACACCTACGAGGCCGTCATCGAGGCGGGTTCGATGCTCGGCACGGGCGCGGTGATGATCTACTCCGACCAGCGCTGCGTGGTCGACGCCATCCTGGGCTGGACGCGGTTCTACGAGCACGAATCCTGCGGCAAGTGCACGCCCTGCCGTGAGGGCGGCTACTGGCTCTCCCAGGTGTTGCTGCGCATCGAGACGGGCAGCGGCACCATGGACGACCTCACGCTGCTGCAGGACGTCTGCGACAACATCTTCGGCCGCAGCTTCTGCGCCCTGGGCGATGCCCTCACCTCGCCGATCGTGGCGGGCCTCCAGCACTTCCGCGAGGAGTTCGAGGCGCATGTGATCCAGGGCCGCTGCCCGCTCGGGGTGACCCCGCCCCGAGATGACCTCCCGACCCTGGCCGTGCGTGCCCGCGACCACGGCAACGCACAGGTCCCGAGCTTCACAGCCGAGCCGGCTGGGCAGGCCTGACGATGGCGGAGAACCCGGTGGACCAGGACGAGCTCGTCACCTTCACGATCGACGGGCAGGAGATCAGCGTGCCGAAGGGCACCCTGATCATCCGTGCCGCGGAGCAGCTGGGCACGATCGTGCCGCGGTTCTGCGATCACCCGCTCCTCGACCCGGTCGGTGCCTGTCGCCAGTGCATCGTCGAGGTCGAGGGGCTGCCGAAGCCGATGATGGCCTGCACCACCACGGTCATGCCGGACAAGGCGGTCAAGACCCACCTCACCTCCGAGTTGGCCCGCAAGGGCCAGGAGGGCACGCTCGAGTTCCTGCTGATCAACCATCCGCTCGACTGCCCCATGTGCGACAAGGGCGGGGAGTGCCCGCTGCAGGACCAGGCGCTCAAGCACGGCGCCAACACCTCGCGGTTCGTGGATCAGAAGCGGCGTTACGACAAGCCCGTCGCCGTCAGCCCCCAGGTCCTGCTGGACCGGGAGCGGTGTGTGCTGTGCGCGCGCTGTACCCGCTTCTCCGAGCAGATCTCCGGCGATCCCTTCATCGAACTGTTCGAACGTGGGGCCCTCGAGCAGGTGGCGATCTACGAGGACGAGCCCTACGAGAGCTACTTCTCGGGCAACGTGATCCAGATCTGCCCCGTGGGTGCGCTGACCTCGACCAGCTACCGCTTCAAGGCGCGACCCTTCGACGTCGTCACCACCCCGAGCGTATGCGACCACTGCTCCGCGGGCTGCTCGCTGACCGTGCAGTCCCGCCGCGGTGAGATCCAGCGCTCGCTGGCACGCACCAACATGGCGGTCAACGAGGCCTGGAACTGCGACAAGGGCCGGTTCGCCTTCACGCACCTGACCGACACCCAGCGCATCACCGAGCCCCAGGTCAGGGCCGACGACGGGCAGCTGCGTCCCGCCACCTGGGCCGAGGCACTGATGCAGGTCAGGGCCGCGATCGGCCAGGCGAACCAGGCCGGGAGCAAACGCGTGGCCGTGGTCACCGGCTCGCGGCTGGCCGACGAGGACGCCTACCTGGTCAGCAAGTACGCCCGGACGGTGCTCGGCACCGACGACCTCGATCACCGCACCCGGTTCGCGCCTGCGGGTGAGACCGCGGAGCTGGCCGCGCTGGTCGGGCGCGAGACGGCTACCTACGACGACGTGGAGGCCGCTCCGGTCATCGTCGTCGCGGGCCTCGATCCCGAGGAGGAGGTGCCGATCCTCCACCTCAGGCTGCGCAAGGCCTGGCGGCAGTCCAAGGCCAGGATCGTGGTCGTCGGTCCGCACCTGGGGACCCTCGCCGACCTGGCGTGGCGGCGGGTGCCGACCACTGCGGGCGGGGAGGCGGCGGCGCTGAGGGCCCTGATGGACGGCGACAACGAGGTCTCGCAGGCCCTGCGTGGCGACGGGGCTCCCGTGGTGCTCGTCGGCGAGCGGGCAGGTGCCGGCAGTCTCACCGCCGGTGCCGCACTGGCCACCGCCGTCGACGGCAAGGTGGGCCACGTCCCGCGACGGGCAGGGGCCCGTGGCGCCATCGAAGCCGGTCTGGCCGCCGGGCTGCTCCCCGGGGGCCGGTGGCTGGCCGATGACGAGGACCGAGCCGCGGTCGAGCAGGTGTGGCACACCGAGCTGCCGACCGAGCCCGGCCGTGATCTCCAGGCGATCCTCACCGACGCCGCCGCCGGCAGGATCGATGTCCTGCACCTGATCGGGGTCGACCTGGCCCGGGACGCCGCCTCCACCGAGCTGGCCCGTGCCGCCCTGGCCAAGGTGCCCACCGTCATCTGCCAGGACCTCGCGGCGACCGACACCGTCACCGACTTCGCCGATGTGGTCCTGCCGGCGACCGGGCGGCAGGAGCGCGCCGGTGCCAGCACCAACTGGGAGGGCCGCACCCAGCGGTTCGCCCGCGCTGTCGATGGGCCGGACCTGGTCCAGGAGGACTGGGAGATCATCGTCCAGCTCGCGGCGTTGCTCGGCCACGATCTCGGCGTCAACGACCTCGAGGGCATCCGCGGCGAGATGGCTCGGCTCGGTCGTCGTGAGACCCCCCACCGGTGGCCCGAGATCGACCACCCGCCGGCGGTCGGTGTGGACCAGGGCCAGCTGCTCGGGGTCACGCGACCGCTCCTGCTCGACCGCGGGACGATGCTGGCCGGTGCGAACGACCTGCTCGCCACGGCTCGATCGCCACGTGTCGAGCTCAACGCCCACGACGCCGAGGAGCGGGGTATCGCCGACGGCGACCTGGTCGCCGTGGTCGCTGGTGCGGCGCGACTGGAACTGACGGCCCAGGTGCGGCGGGACCTGGTGCCCGGTGTCGTGGTCCTGCCCGCCAACTCGACCCCCGAGCCGGCCGGTGTCCTCGCACAGCGCGATGGTCGCCTGGTCGTGACCTTGGAACGGCTCGCCACGGGGTCGCAGGATCGCGAGCCGGCGCTGACCGGGGAGGTCGCCTGATGACACACCCGTTGTGGGTGCCGCTGCTCCAGGCGGTCGTGGTGTTCGCCTACTACCTGCTGATCACCGCCCTGCTGATCTGGGCCGAGCGCCGCGTCGTTGCCAAGATGCAGTCGCGCATCGGACCCAACCGGGTCGGTCCCTTCGGGGTCCTGCAGACCCTGGTCGACGGCGCCAAGATGTTCTTCAAGGAGGACATCACCCCGGGGATGGTCAACAAGGTCATCTACAACGTCGCCCCGCTCGTGGGGGTGATCGCCGGGTTCCTGGTGATCGCGGTCATCCCGATCGGGGGCGAGGTCACCCTCTTCGGTGAGACCTTCACCCTGGTCGTCGCGGACCTGTCGATCGGTGTGCTGTGGATCCTGGCGCTCGGCTCGATCCACGTCTACAGCGTGTTCCTGGCGGGCTGGGCCTCGAACTCGCCCTACCCGCTGCTGGGTGGTATCCGCTCCAGCGCACAGATGATCTCCTACGAGATCGCCCAGGGGCTCGCCGTCGCCAGCGTCGTCATCTACACGGGCAGCCTGCGGGTCTCCGACATCGTCGCCGGCCAGTCGGGCCCGGGCTTCCTCGACGGGGTCCCGGCGTGGTACGCGATCCCGTTGTTCCCGGCCTTCCTGGTCTTCGTCGTCGGGATGGTGGCCGAGGCCGGCCGCCCGCCGTTCGACCTCGCCGAGGCCGAGGGTGAGCTGGTCGGTGGCTTCAACACCGAGTACTCGGGTATGCGCTTCGGGATGTTCATGCTGGCCGAGTTCATGTCGGTGGTCACGATGTCCGCGATCGTGGTGACCCTGTTCCTCGGTGGTCCCGCAGGGCCGACCTTCGGTCTGCCCGACAGCATCGCCTGGATCCTGCCGATCCTGTGGTTCTTCCTGAAGATGGCCGGGTTCATCTTCTTCTTCATCCTGCTGCGCGGTGCCCTCCCGCGCTACCGCTACGACCGGCTGATGAACCTCGGCTGGAAGGTGCTGATCCCGGTCGCGCTGGTGTGGACCATGGTGACCGCGACCTTCGTGCTGATCGACGAGACGGGCGGCATCCCCGCTGCCACCCGTCTGGGTCTGGCCGGTGCGGCTGCCGTCATCCTGCTGGCCCTGCTGCTCGGCCGACGGGCTTCGGCCCCCGACACCCGCTCGGTCGCCAAGGCACCCGACATCGACGCGGGCCGGACGCCGGCGCTGGACGAACCCGGCGCCGCTGAGCTGCAGACCACCGACCAACAGGAGGTCGCCCCGTGACCGAACTGCTGGCCAACGTCCCCACCCAGGTCATCTCCCTGCTCACCATCGTCGCGCTGATCGTGCTGCTGTGGCTGCTGCTGACACGCACCGTGCTCGGTCGTGGCTTCTCGGTCCCGCTGAAGACGATGCTGCGGCCGGTCGAGACCCACGAGTACCCGGAGAAGCCGCGGCCGGTCCAGCCGCGCTTCCACGGGCGGCACCAGTTGAACCGCTACAGCGACGGCCTCGAGAAGTGCATCGGGTGCGAGCTGTGCGCCTGGGCCTGTCCGGCGGACGCGATCTACGTCCAGGGCGCCGACAACACCACGGAGGCCCGGTACTCGCCCGGCGAGCGCTACGCCGATGACTACCAGATCAACTACAACCGCTGCATCCTGTGCGGCCTGTGCATCGAGGCGTGTCCCACCCGGGCGCTGACGATGACCCACGAGTACGAGTTCTCGGCCGACAGCCGCCAGAAGCTGGTCTACACCAAGGAACAGCTGCTGGCCGAGGTCCCCGAAGGTGGTCAGGACACCCCCCACACCGACCGCGAGGTCAAGGAGCGCGGCCTGAACTACTACGGTGGGCTCGCCGTGACGCCGCCGACGCTGCACGGCGGCACGTACCGTTCCGCTGCCGCGGCACCCGCGGCCCGGGCCTCGGCGGTGGTGCCCTCGGGTCGGCTCCCCCGTCCCGGCGAGGAGCCGCACGATCCTGCGACCGTCGGCGGAACGACCCGACCTGACACCGGAGGCGACCGCTAGATGATGCTGCTGGCCCAAGCTGCGGAGGCTGGTGCCGGCAACACCTCGGAGATCGTCCTCTTCTGGGTGTTCGCCGTCCTGGCGTTGGGTTCCGCCCTCGCCGTCATCACGATGCGCAACATCGTGCACGGCGCCCTGATGCTCGTGCTCAACTTCCTCGCGATCGCCGGGCTCTACCTCACGTTGGAGTCGGCGTTCCTCTCGATCATCCAGGTGCTGGTGTACGCCGGCGCGATCATGGTGCTGTTCCTGTTCGTGATCATGCTGCTCGGCGTGGACAACGACGACCTGCTGGCCAGCGAGCCCACCACGCGGGTGCTCGCCGTGGCGGGTGGTGCCCTGCTGGCCGGCGCGCTCGTGTTCGCCTTCGTCGGCCCCTACACCTCGGCCGCTTCGGTGTGCGGGCCGGAGGCGGCCGCTGCGACCGGTGACGAGGTGGTGTGCGAGGGCCTGGCCGCTGCCTACGGCGAGGACGACCCGTCGGGGGTGTCGTTCCTCGGGCGGGCCATGTTCACCCGGTACACCTACGCCTTCGAGCTCTCTGCCCTGCTGCTGACCGTCGCGACGATCGGCGCCGTGATCCTGGCCCGACGTCGCGACCTCGCACCGGAGGACGAGGACGAGGCCGATCTCGTCGCCACGGGCACGATCGCCGCCGAGGTGGAGGGCCTCGGGCGCCCCGACAGCGCCGTGGCCGAGCCGGCTTCGGCGTCCGGGGAGCGCCACGCCGAGGTCGGCGAGCCCGTACCGCCGGGCGAGGAGCCACCGGACGGACCGGACGAACCGGACGGCCCGGACCGGCACGAGCGGGAGGGCTGAGCCGTGGCCATCGGGTACTACCTCGCCGTCTCCGCGCTGCTGTTCAGCATCGGTCTGGTCGGTGTGCTCCTGCGCCGCAACGCGATCGTGCTGTTCATGTGCATCGAGCTGATGCTCAACTCCGTCAACCTGACCTTGGCCGCGGCCGCCCGTCTGTGGGGTGGGCCCGACGGCCAGGTCTTCGTGTTCTTCGTCATCGTCGTCGCCGCAGCGGAGGTGGTGGTCGGTCTCGCACTGATCGTCAACCTCTACTTCCGGCGAGGGACGCTCGACGTGGACGTCCCCCAGCTGCTGAGGTGGTGACGTGATCCTGCTCGCTGCGGAGGCGTCCGGGGTCGCCAACGAGGTCGTCACGACGACCTCGGGGGTGATCGGACTGACCTGGCTCATCCCCGTGCTGCCGTTGTTGGGTTTCCTGGCCGTCCTGGCGACCACCCGGGCGCTCGGTGACCGAGCGGCGCACATCGCGCTCGGGGCCTCAGCGGCCACCTTCGCGCTCAGCGTGGCGGTCGCCGTGGCCGTGATCGCCGACGTGGCGACCTACGTCCGGCCGATGCCGACCTGGATCGATGTCGGCGGGCTCACCGTCACCTTCGACCTGCTCGTCGACCAACTCACCGCGGTGATGCTGCTGGTCGTGACCGGGGTCGGTTTCCTCGTCCACGTCTACTCCGTGGGCTACATGCACGGTGACGAGCGCTACCCGCGGTTCTTCGCCTACCTGAACCTGTTCCTGGCCTCCATGCTGATCCTGGTGCTCGGACAGAACCTGCTCGTGCTCTTCCTCGGGTGGGAGCTGGTGGGGCTGAGCTCCTACCTGCTGATCGGCTTCTGGTTCGAGAAGCGCGACTACGCCGCGGCGGCCAAGAAGGCCTTCATCACCAACCGGGTCGGCGACGTCGCCTTCATGATCGCGATGTTCCTGGCCTTCGCCACGGTCGGGACCCTGGACATCCTGGGTCTGGTCGCCAACGCGGAGACGATCGCCTCGGGGACCGCGTTCGCCCTGGTGCTGCTCTTCCTCGGTGGCGCCACCGCCAAGTCGGCGCAGATCCCGCTGTACGTGTGGCTGCCCGACGCGATGGCCGGCCCGACGCCGGTCTCGGCCTTGATCCACGCGGCCACCATGGTGACCGCGGGCGTCTACCTGCTGGTGCGTCTGTCACCGGTGCTCGTGCAGTCGTTGGCCGGCCTGGAGGTGATCGCCTACATCGGCGCGTTCACCGCCCTGCTCGCAGCGATCATCGCCGTACGTCAGGACGACATCAAGAAGGTGCTGGCCTACTCCACCGTCTCCCAGCTCGGGTTCATGGTGCTGGCCGTGGGCGTCGGCGCCTTCCGTGAGAGCATCTTCCACCTCGTCACCCACGCCTTCTTCAAGGGCCTGCTGTTCCTGGTGGCCGGCTCGGTGATGCACGCCATGGCCAACCGCACCGACATCTGGCAGATGGGCGGTCTGCGCAAGGCCATGCCGGTCACCTTCTGGACCGCGCTGACGGGCTGGCTGGCCATCTCCGGCGTGCCTCCCTTCGCCGGGTTCTTCTCCAAGGACCAGATCCTGACCGAGGCCTACTTCCACGGCTACGGCGCGGTATGGATCATCGGCCTGGTCGCCGCCATCCTGACCGCGTTCTACATGTCGCGGTGGTTCTTCCTGATCTTCCTCGGCGAACCCCGCTACGCCAGCGACGTCCACCCTCACGAGTCGCCGCGGTCGATGACGATCCCGTTGATCGCCCTGGCGGTGCTGTCCACGGTCGGCGGTGCCGCGCTCAACGCCGTGCACACCGGCCCGCTCTACCGCTTCCTGGAGCCGACCGTGGGGCCGATCGGCGACCTCGGCTACGAGCCCGTCGGGCCGCTGGAGGAGCCGGTGCTGATCCCGCTGGCCATCGTCGCCGCTGCGGTCGGCATCGGCCTGGCCTACCTGCTCTACCTGCGCCGACCGGTCATGGGGGCACGGACCTCCGAGCCGATCACCGGCCCCCTCGCCGAGCTCGCCGAACGGAAGTTCTTCGTGGACGAGGCCTACGAGGCGCTGTTCGTCACGGCCGGCGGGGGTGTGGCCAGGGCCATGGTGTGGTTCGACACCCGCGTCATCGACGGGATCGTCAACAGCGCGGGCGCCGGGTCGGTCCTGCTCGGTCGGGGGACGCGGCGCGTGCAGTCCGGGTCGGTCCGGCGCTACGTGGCGGTGATGGTGCTCGGTGTGCTCGTGCTCCTGGCCGTCCTGATCGCGCAGGTGGTGTGACCATGGGCTGGATCACCGTCACCATCGCGGTCCCGCTCGTCGCGGCCCTGGTGCTCGCGTTCGCGCCCGAGCTCGAGGACAACGGCGTCCGCAGTGTCGGCCTGATCGGTTCGATCGCGGCCTTGTTGGCCTCGTTGGTCCTGCTCGTGCAGTTCGACGTCGCCGACCCGAACCTGCAGCTGGCCGAGACCTTCGACTGGATCCCGGCCATCGGGGCCAGCGCCTCCCTGGCGATCGACGGGGTGAGTCTGGTCCTGATCCTGCTGACCACCCTGCTGACGCCACTGATCCTGGTGGCGTCGTGGTCCTCGATCGACGACCGTCTGCGGGGCTACGTGGCGGCCTTCCTGGTCCTCGAGGCGGCGGTGATCGGGGTGTTCGCCGCCACCGACCTGCTGCTGTTCTACATCTTCTTCGAGTTCACGCTCGTGCCGATGTACCTGATCATCGGGATCTGGGGTGGGGCGGGGCGTCGGTACGCCGCCGTCAAGTTCTTCCTCTACACCCTCTCCGGCGGCCTGTTGATGCTGGTCGCGATCCTGTACCTGTTCTCCCAGGCCGGGACCTTCGACTACGCCGCCATCGCCTCCCTCGACCTCGATCCGGGCGTGCAGCGGTGGCTGTTCGCAGCCTTCGTGGTCGCCTTCGCGGTCAAGGTGCCACTGGTGCCGGTGCACACCTGGCTGCCCGATGCCCACACCGAGGCCCCCACGGGAGGCTCGGTCTTCCTGGCCGGTGTCCTGCTGAAGATGGGGACCTTCGGGCTGCTGCGCTACGCCCTGCCGATCTTCCCCGACGCGACGATCGAGTTCGCCCCGTGGCTGCTGGCGCTGTCGGTGGTGGGGATCCTGTACGGCGCGGTGGTCGCGCTGATGCAGTCCGACATCAAGAAGCTCATCGCCTACTCGTCGGTGAGCCACATGGGATTCGTGGTGCTCGGCACCTTCGCGCTGAACACCACGGCGACCTCGGCGTCCGTGGTCCAGATGGTCAACCACGGCCTGTCGACCGGGGCGCTGTTCCTGCTGATCGGGTTCCTGTACGAGCGGCGGCACACCCGTCGGATCGCCGATTTCGGTGGCCTGGCCAAGCAGGTCCCCATCATGGCCGGGTTGTGGTTGCTGGTGTCGCTGTCCTCCCTGGCGCTGCCCGGGCTGAACGGTTTCGTGGGGGAGTTCCCGATCCTGCTCGGCACCTTCCAGACCAACCGTACGGCGGCCGTGTTCGCGACCTTCGGCGCCGTGCTTGCCGCCCTGTACCTGCTGTGGGCCTACCAGCGGATGTTCCACGGACCCCTGGAGGGTGAGGCCAACACCTCGACCACCGATCTGAACCGCCGGGAGATCGGTGTCCTGGCACCGTTGCTGGTCCTGATCGTCGCGATCGGGCTCTACCCCAAGCCGCTGTTCGACGTGGTGACACCCTCGGTGGACCGGGTGCTCGTCGAGGTCGGGGTCCAGGAGCTCCCGGTCGACCCGGCTGCGGCCGTCACCCGCGAGGAGGGCTGAGCCGTGGTGCTCGCACAGACATCCGCCCAGCCATCCGTCGTCGTGCCCGACGTCGCCTGGTCCGCCTTCGCGCCCGAGCTGCTCGTCGTCGCCGTCGCGCTGGTGCTCCTGCTCGTGCCCATCGCCCGCGGCCGCCAGCAGCTCGTCGCCCTGCCCTCGGCCGCGCTGTTCCTCGCGGTCGGTGTCTGGCTCGTCACCCAGCAGCTGCTCCTACCCGGTGCGGTGGTGATCGCCGTCGGGGTGGCGCTCCCGGCGGCGGTGTTCGCCTTCCCGCGGCGGGTCTCGATGGTGCAGGCGGTCGGCGCCGTGGCGGCGCTGCTCGGCGCCCTGGCGTTGACCGGCTGGCAGTACGTCGCGGTGCTCGCTCAGGAGGCCGGCACCCTGGTGCCCCAGGAGGCGCTGGCCGGTGCCCTGGCCAACGACGGGATCACGTTCTTCACCCGCATCACGGTCTACCTGGCGGCGCTGCTGGTCATCCCGCTCGGCTACGCCTACCTCAACGAGCGCAAGATCAACCGCGCCGAGGTGGAGCCGCTGCTGCTGTTCGCCGCGGTCGGCATGGTCGCGCTCGCCACCGCCAACGACATGGTGACCCTGTTCGTGGCGCTGGAGGTGTTCTCGCTCGCGTTGTACGTGCTGTCGGGGCTCGCACGACGCGACCGCCGCTCGCAGGAGGCCGGGCTCAAGTACTTCGTCATGGGGGCGGTCGCCTCGGCGATCCTGCTGTACGGGATGGCCCTGTTGTACGTGGCCACCGGGCACCTCGACCTGCCCGGGATGGGAACGGCGCTGGCGCTGGTCACCACCGACCGCTTCGTCGCCGCGCTCGGTCTCGGGCTCGTGACCGTCGGCATCGGCTTCAAGGTCTCGCTGGTGCCGTTCATGCTGTGGACACCGGACGTGTACCAGGGTGCTCCCACCAACATCACGGCGTTCATGGCCGCGGCCACCAAGGCGGCGGCCTTCGCCGCGGTGCTCCGCCTCTACCTCGTCGCCTTCCCGGGTCTGCAGACCCTGTGGGTGCCGGTCCTGGCGGTGCTGGCCGCTGCCTCGATGCTGTACGGCGCCTACCTGGCCGTCGTGCAACGCGATCTCAAGCGCATGCTCGCCTACTCCGCGATCACCCACGCCGGGTACGCCACGATCGGCGTCGTGGCCGTCAGCGATCAGGGGTTGTCGGCCACGCTGTTCTACCTCCTGGCCTACGCGGTCTCCACGCTCGGAGCCCTGGGCTGCGTGGTCGCGGTCGAACGCACCCGTCGTGGCGAGGTCGGCCTGGTCGACCTGCGCGGCCTCGGGAAGACCTCACCGGCGATCGCGGGCATCCTGTCGCTGTCCCTGCTGTCGCTGGCGGGCATCCCACCGACCGCCGGGTTCGTGGGCAAGCTCCTGGTGTTCCGCGCGGGCCTGGACGCCGGCCTGACGTGGCTGGTGGTCATCGGTGTGCTCTCCACCGTGGTCGCCGCGTTCTTCTACCTGCGCATCGCCGGCACGATGTTCCTGGAGGAGCCGGACCCCGAGCATGCCATCCCGGCGCAGTCCACCGGGATGTCGCTGGCGATCGCGGTCGCCGCGGCGCTGGTGGTGTTCCTCGGGATCCAACCCCAGCCCATCCTGCAGTTGGCCGAGGCGGCCGCGGCGCTGGTCCGATGAGCGAGCCGATGGCCCACGAGGGCGACAGCCGCGCGGCCCACCCGGCACCGATGGTGGGTCGCTCGGTCGCGCGCCTGTCGATCCCCGAGCCCGTCCTCGACGGGCTGGAGGCCCACGGGCTGCCGGTCAGCGGCACCCTCGACGCGGTCGAGGCCAAGCTCGGCACGCAGGTGGCCTCCAGCCACGCCTTCGTCGACGAGCTGGCCCGGTACCTGATCGATGCCGGCGGCAAGCGTTTCCGGCCCCTGCTGGTGGCCCTCACCGGGCATCTGGGTCCGCAGGCGCCGTCGGCGGAGCACACCCCCGCTGCCCTGGTGGACGCCGCGACCATCGTGGAGCTCGTGCACCTCGCGACGCTCTACCACGACGACGTCATCGACGAGGCCGCCGCACGGCGTGGCACGCCCAGCGCCAACTCGCGTTGGGACAACACGGTCGCGATCCTGACCGGTGACTACCTGTTCGCGCGAGCCTCGGAGCTCTCGGCCGATCTGGGCGTGGAGGTGACGCGCATCATGGCCCGGACCCTGGCCCGGCTGTGCGAGGGCCAGATCGGCGAGGTGCAGGGCTCCGACGGCGCCCTGCCGCCCGACGTACCGCGGCTGGCACCGACGCTGGAGCACTACCTCGAGGTCGTGTCCGGCAAGACCGCGTCGCTGATCGAGACCTCCTGCCGCTACGGGGCGTTGCTCTCCGGTGTGGAAGCGGCCGGTGTCGACGCGGCGGCCAGCTACGGCTGGAACGTCGGCATGGCCTTCCAGCTGTCCGACGACATCCTCGACATCGCCTCCGAGCACGAGGACTCGGGCAAGACGCCCGGGACCGACCTGCGCGAGGGCGTGCGGACGCTGCCGGTGCTCTACGCCCTGGAGTCCGATACCTCGGGTGAGCTGGAGCGTCTGCTGGACGGGGACCTGGACGACGTCGAGGTGGAGCGGGCGCTCGAGCTGCTCAGGAGCTCCGACGCCCTGGACCGTGCCCGTGATCACGCCGGGGCCTACGTGGCCGCGGCGGTGGCGGCACTGGAGACCTTCGGTGACGCACCGGTGGTCACCGCTCTGACCCGGTTGGCCGAGTACGCGGTCGACCGCGTCGGGTGAGCCGTCGCCGTTGGCTCGCAGCTGCGGGGCTGGTGCTGCTGGTGCTGGTCATCGCGGAGCTGGCCGCACCCTGGGTCGCCCAGCGGGCGCTGGAGCGAGCGCTGCCGCCGTGCGTGGCCATCGAGGAGGTGGAGTTCACCAACCTCAGTCGTCCGTTGCTCCCGCAGTTGCTGGTGGGGCGCGCCCATGACGTCGAGGTGGCGGCGAGCGGCGTGGAGGTGGCCGATCTGCGGGTCGACCAGGTCACGGTCGCGCTGCCGGAGGTCGTGTTGCCCTGGGGGTTCGGCACCGCCGAGCCCCTGCCGGCGGCGCAGGTCCAGGCTCGCATCACGGCGACGGACGCTCGTGCCCAGCTGTGGGCCGTCACGCCGTTCGGTCTGCGGCCGACGCTGCGGTTCGAGGGGGGTGAGGTGGTCGTCGGCGCGCCCGGTCTGGGCCTCGATGCCCGGTTCGTCCCGACGGTCACCCGCGATCGCGTCGCGCTCGTGCCCGCCTTGGGTCCGCCGTCGTGGTGGACGTCGCTGGGCCTGGCCCTGGCGGTGGAGCTCCCCGACGGCGTGGACATCGAGCGGATCGAGGTGGGGGAGGGGCTGGTGCGTGTCCGCGGCTCGGTCGCGCTGGAGGTGTACGAGCCCGGGACCGGCGGCGTCTGCGAGGAACCCATCGCCAGTGCCTCGAACGCCCACCCCCCGAGGGTGCACGCCGCAGCGTCGTGGACGGTCGAGCGGTGACCGCCCCTCGGCCACTGCGCGATCTCGTCGACGCCGGATGGGCTGGGGCTCTGGCGCCGGTCGAGCCCCAGCTGCGGGCCATGGGTGCGTTCCTGCGGGACGAGCTGGCTGCCGGCCGCCGGTTCCTGCCCGACGGGGATCGGGTTCTCGCGGCGTTCCAGCGGCCCTTCGACCAGGTCAAGGTGCTGATCGTCGGTCAGGATCCCTACCCGACGCCTGGACACCCGATCGGTCTGAGCTTCGCCGTGGCTCCGACGGTGCAGCCACTCCCGCGGAGCCTGGGCAACATCTTCCGTGAGCTGACCGACGATCTGGGCGTGCCCGCACCGACCGGCGGTGATCTGTCCCCGTGGGCGGACCAGGGCGTCCTGCTGCTCAACCGGTGCCTGACCGTGCGGCCGGGTGCGCCGGCCTCGCATCGGGGCCGTGGCTGGGAGGCGGTGACCGATCGGGCGATCGAAGCGCTCGTGGCTCGGGACCGGCCGCTGGTCGCGATCCTGTGGGGCCGGGATGCCCGGTCCCTGGCCCCGCGGCTGGGTGCCACGCCCACGATCGAGTCGGCGCACCCGTCACCGATGTCGGCTGATCGCGGCTTCTTCGGCTCCCGGCCCTTCAGCCGGGCCAACGCGCTGCTCACCGAGCAGCGGGCCGACCCGGTGGAGTGGCGCCTGCCCTGAGCGCGCCGGCTGCGCACGGCGCGGCCACCGCCGTTGGGTCAGGGTCCGGCCAGGTTGCTAGCATCCGGGTCGCGGCCCGGTGACGGGCCGCGTCGCGCACTGCGGCGAGCTCGGTCCCGCACGCTCCCACAGGTGCTGGACCGGCACGCGAGCGGCTCGTGCCAGCGCTCGACCGCCTCCGCGACCCGAGACGAACCCTCGCTCAGCGCCGGTCCGACACCGGCCGGCGGCAGCGAGCAGGGACGGCGACCGACGCCGGGAGGACCGGGTGACCAACTTCGAGCAGTGGAGCACCCTGGGGATCTTCGTGATCGTCGGATGTCTGCTCTACGCGGTGATCATGGTCGTCAACCGCGTGATGCGCCCGTCGGTGCCTTCGCCGCAGAAGCTCACGACCTACGAGTGCGGCGTCGAAGCCCTGGGGGCCGGGTGGTCCCAGACCTACATCCGCTACTACATCTTCGCGTTCCTCTTCGTCATCTTCGACGTCGAGGCGATCTTCCTGTTCCCCTGGGCCGTCATCATCGGGGATCTGGACGCCACGACGCCCGTCTCGCCGCTGTTCGCGCTCGTTGCCATGTTCCTGTTCATCGGGACGCTGCTGGAGGGTCTCGCGTACGCCTGGAAGAAAGGGGTCCTCACATGGGACTGATGGACCAGGTCGAGCTGCCCAAACCGGTCAAGTACGTCTTCAACTGGGGCCGCAAGTACTCGCTGTGGTGCTACAACTTCGGCCTCGCCTGCTGTGCGATCGAGTTCATCGCCGCCTCGACGTCACGGCACGACTTCATCCGCCACGGCGTGATCCCGTTCGCGCACGGCCCGCGGCAGGCGGACCTGCTGGTCGTCTCGGGGACGCTGACCGACAAGATGGCACCGGCCGTCAAGCGTCTCTACGAGGAGATGCCCGAGCCCAAGTACACGATCTCGTTCGGCTCCTGCGCCAACTGCGGTGGCCCGTACTGGGACAGCTACTCGGTGACCAAGGGGGTGGATCAGATCATCCCGATCGACGTGTACGTGCCGGGCTGTCCACCCCGGCCTGAGGCGTTGCTCGACGGCATCATCGCGCTGCAGGACCGGATCCAGAACGAGTCGCTCAAGGACCGCATCGAGGGCCGCCGGATGGATCCGGTGACGCTCGGTGCCCATGCCCCGCTCGCGCTGGAGGACGGCGCGTGACCGAGGTCCTCGCCCACAAGGGGCGCGCCCTCACCCCGGAGGAGACCGAGCAACTGCTACGGGACCGCCTCGGTGACCACGTCCAGCAGGCCGTGGTCGAGTACGGCGTCTTCACCCTGTGGATCTCCCCCGACGGGTGGCTGGACGCTGCCCGCACGTGCCGTGACGAGCGCCTGCTCGCCTACGACATGTTCGACTCGCTGTTCGGCGTCGATGCGCGTGGGGACGGCATCGATGTGGTCGCCGTCCTGTACTCCACCTCGACGGGCAACCGCATCGCGCTCCGGGCCCGCTGCGAGGGTGGGCGCGAGGCACCGTCACTGCCCTCCGTCACCGAGGTGTACCGCGGCGCGGAGTGGATGGAGCGTGAGACCTACGACATGTTCGGTGTGGACTTCTCCGGCCACCCCGGGCTCGAGCCGCGCATCCTCACCGTGGAGAACTTCGAGGGCTGGCCGCTGCGCAAGGACTTCCACCTCGCCTCCCGCGTCGCGAAGCCGTGGCCCGGGGTCGCCGAGCCCGTCGAGCTCGACGAGGAGGGCAACAAGATCGAGCGGGAGCGCACGATCGGTGACGCTCCTGGGCCCTACGAGCTGGACAAGGCCATGGCCGAGCAGGCCAAGGTCGTCAACGCCCCACCTCCCGCGCCCGCCGTCGAGCCCGAGGCGCAGCCCGCAGAGCCGCTCGAGGGCCAGCCGCCGGGTGCGGCGGACAGCCCGGCTCCCGACAGCGCTGACACCACCGATGGCAGCGAGGCCGGTGGCGACCCTGCGGCGCGGGCGAAGGCCAAGGCCGACGAGCGCCGCAAGCGTCAGGCCGAGGCCCGGGCCGCCAAGGCTCGTGCCCGCGCCGAGAAGGCCAAGCAGGCCGAGGCTGCGCCCGCTGCCGAGGAGGACGTCGCGCCGGCTGCCGAGGCCGCGCCGGCTGCCGAGCAGCCCAAGGCCGGCTCCGGGACCGAGGCGCCGGACGAGGACGAGGATCCCCGGGTGGCCGCCCGGCGCAAGCGTCAGGCCGAGGCACGTGCCGCTCGGGCGAAGGCCCGGGCGGACAAGGCTGCCGGGAGCGGTGGTGGCGTTGCGGGGGACGCGACATCGTCCGCGCCGCAGGCGCCGGCCGAGACCGTGACCGAGGCATCCGACACCGCGGCGGAGCCGGCCGGCTCCGGGACCGAGGCGCCGGACGAGGACGAGGATCCCCGGGTGGCCGCCCGGCGCAAGCGTCAGGCCGAGGCACGTGCCGCTCGGGCGAAGGCCCGGGCGGACAAGGCTGCCGGGAGCGGTGGTGGCGTTGCGGGGGACGCGACATCGTCCGCGCCGCAGGCGCCGGCCGAGACCGTGACCGAGGCATCCGACACCGCGGCGGAGCCGGCCGCGGCCGAGCCAGCCCGTGAGCAGTCCGCCGCCGGGGAGTCCTCGCCGCCGGACGACCCAGCCGCCGCGGCCAAGGCGAAGGCCGAGGCGCGCCGGAAGCGGCAGGCAGAGCTGCGGGCCGCCAGGGCCAAGGCACGTGCCGAGAAGGCGGAGCAGTCCGAGACGGACGGGGAGGAGGACGCGTGAGCGATCTCGACGTCCGAGAGGAGGTCCTGGCCGGCACCGCGCCCGGTGAGGACGTTGCGATCGAGTTCAGCGGCGACGGCGACTTCCGCACCGCGGACATGTCGCTGTCCATCGGTCCGGCCCACCCCGCCACCCACGGGGTCTTCCGGATCGTGCTGGAGATGGACGGTGAGCGGGTCCGCGATGCCCGTCCCGTCATCGGGTACATGCATCGCGGTTTCGAGAAGTTGGCCGAGCACCGCGACTACCGCCAGATCTTCGCCCTGGTCAACCGGCACGACTGGCTCTCCGGCTTCTCCAACGAGCTCGGTGCGGCGCTCGCGGTCGAGAAGCTGATGGAGTTCGAGGTCCCCGATCGGGCGCAGTGGATCCGGATGCTCATCGCCGAGTGGAACCGCATCCTCAACCACCTGATGTTCATCGGCTCCTACGCGTTGGAGCTCGGGGCGATCACCCCGATGTTCTACGCCTTCCGTGAACGCGAGGAGATCCAGCACCTGCTCGAGTCCGCCACCGGGGGTCGCCTCCACTTCACCTACAACCAGGTCGGTGGCCTGAAGATCGATCTGCCCAAGGGCTTCCTGGCGGAGTCCGACCAACTGACCTCGTTGGTGCGCTCCCGCTTCCCCGACTACGTCGACCTGGTGCTCGGCAACGAGATCTTCCACGGTCGCACCAAGGGCGTCGGTCCGCTGCCTCTGGACGTGGCGCTGTCGATCGGTGTCAGCGGCCCCACCCTGCAGGCCACCGGTCTCCCCGAGGACCCGCGGGTGACCGAGCCCTACCTGAAGTACTCGGAGATCGACGTCGAGGTGCCGGTCGGCGAGAACGGCGACGCCTTCGATCGCTTCTACTGCCTGCTGCACCGGATCAGGGTCTCGTTGGACATCATCGACCAGATCCACGATCACATCCCCGCCGGGCCGGTCAACACCAAGCTGCCGAAGATGGTCAAGGCCCCTGAGGGGGCGACCTACGTGCGCACGGAGAACCCCCTCGGTCAGCTCGGCTACTGGCTGGAGTCCGACGGTGGGCGCACACCCTGGCGGCTGAAGATGCGTACCCCGTCCTTCTCCAACGTCCAGGCCATCCCGTACCTCATGCGCGGGCAGCTGCTCCCCGATGCCATCTCGATCCTGGGCTCCGTGTTCTTCGTCGTGGGGGATATCGACCGATGATGCTGCTGGTCACCTCCGGCGTCGCGCCCTACCTCGCCCAGGCGGAGTCCATCCTGGACGTGGGCGAGACCTTCATCATCCCGCTGCTGCTCAAGCTCGTCTTCGTCCTCGGGCTGTTCTTCGTCGTACCCCTGGTGGCTGGCTACCTCGAGCACAAGGTCATGGGGCGTATGCAGCACCGCCGTGGCCCGGTGGAAGCGGGACCCTTCGGCACGCTGCAGCTGGTGGCCGACGGCATCAAGTTCATCCAGAAGGAGGACCTGATCCCCTCGGCGGCGGACAAGTGGGTGTTCGCCATCGCCCCCGGGGTCGCGTTGGTCCCGGCGATGCTGGTGTTCCTGGTCCTGCCGCTCGGCCCCGGGGTGTTCGCGCTCGACCTCGAACTCGGGCTGTTCTACGTGCTGGCGGCCAGCTCGGTCTCGGTGCTGGGCGTGCTGATGGGTGGCTGGGCCTCCGCCAACAAGTTCTCGTTGTTCGGTGGTCTGCGTGCCGGTGGGCAGCTGATCGCCTACGAGCTCCCGCTCATCCTGGCGGCGATCGCGGTGGCGGTCCAGGCTGGGACCCTGTCGCTGGTGGGCATCGTCGAGGCGCAGGCCGAGTTCATGCTCTTCGGCAGCGGGATCAACCTCTGGTACGTGATCCCGCAGGTGCTCGGGTTCGCCATCTTCTTCGTCGCCGCTCTGGCCGAGCTGTCCCGGCCGCCCTTCGACATGCCGATCGGTGACTCGGAGCTGGTGTTCGGCTACATGACGGAGTACTCCGGCATCAAGTACGCGATGTACATGCTCACCGAGTATGCGGGCATGGTCACGATGTCCGGGCTGATGGTGGTGCTCTACCTCGGTGGCTGGCAGCTGCTGCCCGGGGTCCCGATGCCGGGCTGCGAGGGCGCAGGGGGGCTGTTCGACTGCGATGCCGTCGGCACGCTGCTCAGCGTCGTGGTGACCTTCGGCAAGATCCTGGCGCTGGTGTTCGTCATGGTGTGGCTCCGCGTCGCCTACCCCCGTCTGCGTGAGGACCAACTCCAGCGCATCGCCTGGCTGGTCATGGTCCCCCTCGCCCTGCTCAACCTCGCCGTCGTGACGATCGCCAAGGTGGTGTACTGATGGCTCCTTCTGCTCCCCCCGGGGTCGGGCTCCTGAAAGGGCTCGGGGTCACGATCAAGCACCTGTTCCAGCGTCCCTCGACGCTGATGTACCCCTACGAGCGCGACGAGTTGGCACCGCGGACCCGTGGGGTCATCGCGCTCATGGACGAGAACTGCACCGTGTGCATGCTGTGCAGCCGCGAGTGTCCGGACTGGTGCATCTACATCGAGTCGCACAAGGAGACGGTCCCTCCGGCCAAGGAGGGTGGACGCGCCCGGACCCGCAACGTCCTCGACCGGTTCGCGATCGACTTCTCTCTGTGCATGTACTGCGGCATCTGCATCGAGGTGTGTCCCTTCGATGCCCTGTGGTGGTCGCCGGAGTTCGAGTACTCCGAGTACCACATGGACGGGCTCCTGCACGAGAAGGAGAAGCTGCGCGAGTGGGCGGACACGGTGCCGCCCCCACCGCCGCTGGAGGAGGGCGCGGTCCCGCCGGCCGAGGTCAGCGACGCGATCGCCAAGGTCGAGAAGGAGCGCGAGCTCGCCGCGGCGAAGGCACTCGAGGCCAAGCAGGCAGCCGCGGCCCCCGAGAAGCCGGCCGGCGACGGCGCGAAGAAGGCCCAAGCCGCCGAGCCGGAGGTGCACGTCAAGGCCGGGGAGATCGACCAGGAGACCTTCGACCGGCTGATCGCCGAGGGCAAGTCGGAGCGGATGGCCCGCTCGAAGGCGAAGGCGGCCTACGTCAAGAAGGAGAAGGCCCGGCTCAAGGCGGAAGCGGAGGCCGCCGGCGCTGGGCAGGCCGAAGCAGCGGCGCCTGCTGCGGCTCCCAAGGCCGCCGAGGTCACGGTCGAGGCCGGCGAGATCGATCAGGAGACCTTCGACCGGCTGATCGCCGAGGGCAAGCCGGAGCGCATGGCCAGGGCGAAGGCGAAGGCGGCCTACGTCAAGAAGGAGAAGGCGCGGCTCAGGGCCGAGGCCGAGTCGGACACCGGCGAGGGCACCGGTGCCGACGAGCCGGCCGAGGTACCCAGCGAGCTCGGTGCCTCCCCCGAGGCCGCCGAGGAGGCACTCGAGGCCCGCAAGCTCGGAGATGTCCAGGTCGAGGGTGCTGGCGAGATCGACCAGGAGGTCTTCGACCAACTGATCGCCGAGGGCAAGTCCGAGCGCATCGCACGGGCCAAGGCCAAGGCGGCGTGGGTCAAGAAGCGCAAGCAGGCCATGCTCGACGAGGAGGACGGCGCATGACCGGTCACGATGTGGTGTTCGTGCTCGTCGGACTGGTGACCGCGGGTGCTGCGGTCCTGACCGTCACCTCCAAGAACCTGATGCATGCCGCGCTGTACTTCGCCGTGACGCTTGGTGGCATGGCGGGGGTCTTCCTGACGCTGGCGGCGGACTTCCTGGCGTTGGTCCAGATCGTGGTGTACGTGGGCGCGGTCACGGTGCTGTTCCTGTTCGGGCTCATGCTGACCCGGGCGCCGATCGGACGTGAGGCGCTCGACGGACAGAACCGCGGTCTCGGGATGGCGGTCTCCGGAGGGCTGTTCGTGGTGCTGTCCACGCTGGTCATCGGCGCCTTCGGCGGCGAAGGCGCTTCGGAGGTCACCGGGCCCGGCATCCGCGACTTCGGGATCGCGATCTTCGCCGACTGGGTGCTGCCCTTCGAGGTCCTGTCGATGCTCCTGCTGGCAGCCTTGATCGGTGCCATCGTCCTGGCGCGGCGGGAGTCCGGTGAGTCCGGTGAGGAGGGGACGGTCACGCGGATCGAGCTGTCGGTGGACCGCGACCCCGACGCGGCCGGGCACGAGCAGCCGGCGCTGACCGCGGGCGGCAGCGGGGAGGAGCACCCATGAGCCCCGTCGGACCGCTCCTGCTGGCCACGTTCCTGTTCTGCGCCGGCGTCTACGGGATCATCGCCCGGCGCAACGCGGTGCTGGTGCTGCTGAGCGTCGAGCTGATGCTCAACGCCGTCAACATCAACCTCGTGACCTTCCAGAACCTGCTGTTCCCGGATGATCCGGCCGTCACCGGGCAGATGTTCGCCCTGTTCATCATCGGGGTCGCCGCCGCCGAGGTGGGCGTCGGTCTGGCCATCGTCTTCAACATGTTCCGCAACCGTGCCTCGGTCGACGTCGATGACGCCGATCTGATGCGCTGGTAGGGGAGGCACACGTGGAAGCGCTCCTGGACTACGCCTGGGTCGTGGTGGTGCTGCCGTTGCTGTCGGCGGTGCTGATCACGGCGTTCGGCAAGCAGCTCCCGGGTAAAGGGTCGGAGCTCGGGATCGCGTCGCTGGCCATCGCCTGGCTCCTCGCGCTCGGGATCGCCTGGGAGACCTTCGTCAACTCGCCCATGGCGCCCGTGGAGCGGGCCATCGACTGGTCGCCGCTGGGCGGCGGGTTCATCTTCGAGCTGGGCATCCTCGTCGACGGCCTGACCGCGGTCATGCTGCTGCTGGTGACCACCGTGTCCTTCATGGTGCACATCTACTCCCGGGAGTACATGCACGGTGAGGTGCGCTTCACCTACTTCTTCGCGATGCTCAGCCTCTTCACGTTCTCCATGCTGTTGCTGGTCGTGTCCAACAACCTGCTGCAGGCGGTCATCGGCTGGGAGCTGGTCGGCCTCTGCTCGTACCTGTTGATCGGCTTCTACTGGGAGGGCAAGTCGAACCAGGATGCCGGCAACAAGGCGTTCATGACGACCAAGTTCGGCGATGTCGGGCTGATCGTCGGGGTCATCGTGCTGTCGGCCGGGATGTTCTCGCTGACCGACACCCCCTTCAACATCCTCGAGATCAACGAAGCGGCGGCCGCGGGCCAGCTGAGCACCACCACCGTCGTGCTCGGGATGTTGCTGATCTTCCTCGGCTGCGTGTCGAAGTCCGGGCAGATGCCACTGCACGTGTGGCTGCCCGACGCCATGGCCGGCCCGACGCCGGTCTCGGCGCTGATCCACGCCGCCACGATGGTCACCGCAGGGGTGTTCCTGCTGGCACGTCTGTTCCCCGTGTTGGCACAGAGCCAGGCGGTGATGGCCACGATCGCCATCTTCGGGGTGATCACGCTGTTCTTCGGCGGGCTGCTCGCTCTGGTCCAGGACGACCTGAAGAAGATCCTCGCCTACTCCACGATCTCCCAGCTCGGCTACATGGTCGCCGCCATCGGCGTCGGTGGCTACACCGCCAGCATCTTCCACCTGTTCACGCACGGCTTCTTCAAGGCGTTGCTCTTCCTGGGTGCGGGTTCGCTGATCCACGCGGTCCACTCCAACAACATCTCGGACATGGGTGGCCTGGCCAGAACCATGCCCCACACCTTCTGGACCTTCATCGTGGGGTCGCTCGCCCTTGCGGGCTTCCCGCTGACCGCGGGCTTCTTCTCCAAGGACGAGATCCTGATCGCCGGGGACATCTGGGCCGGCGCCGGGTTCTTCACCGGCAGCCTGGTCTACTGGGTCGGTCTGGCGGCGGCCTTCGTGACCACCTTCTACATGGCCCGGGCCTGCTTCCTGATCTTCGCGGGTGAGAACCGCAGCCACCACGCACCCCACGAGTCCGGCAAGCTGATGCTGGCGCCGCTGATGGTCCTGGCCGTGCTGTCGGTGGCCTCCGGCTATCTGCTGTCACCGTTCTCGCCCGAGCAGCCCAACTTCGAGACCTGGACGGCCACCCCGATCCTCGACGAGGAGGCGTCCTACCCCTTCGCGCAGGATCCAGAGGCCAGCGCGGCCGGCGTGGTCGGCGATGGGGTGCTGGCCTCGTCAGCGGTCCTGGCCGCGGAGAAGGACGGCCCGGTCAAGGTGCTGCACGGGGTGCCGACCTGGCACCCGGACCTGCTGGCGATGGTGCTGGTGCTGTTCAGCCTCGCGGTGTTCCTGGCCTACCGCTTCTACGGCAAGGGGCTGCCCGACGAGGACCCCACGCTGTCGATGGGCAGGTTCACCGACGTGCTGGTCGCCAAGTACGGGTTCGACGACTTCGGCTACCGCTACATCGTGGTGCCGGTACGCGACAAGCTGTCGGCGGCCGCGTCGTACTCGAGCAACGTGTTGATCGACGGCGTCGTCGCCGGCGTGGGCCGGGCGACCAAGAACGCTGCGACGACGACCTACCGGGTCGTCGACCAGCAGGTGATCGACGGTGGCATCAACGGGGCGGCGTTCAGCGCCGCCTGGTGGAGCGAGAAGCTGAAGAGGATCCAGTCCGGCGACGTGCAGCGGTACGCAGGTGTGCTCGTCGCCGGCACGATCGTGCTCGTGTTGGCCTTCGCGGCCGCGAGGTAGACGAAGGACCACGACCGGCGGGCCGACCCCGCCATCACGACGGGCGGCAACGCCGGCCGACTCGCACCGGGTGCGGAGCCCGAGGTGAGCCAAGGAGACGACGATGGACCCCAACACCGCAGGCTGGGCCCTGGTGGTTGCGCTGTTCCTGCCGCTGGCAGGTGCCGGCGCGCTCTCGCTGATGCCGGCGTCGATGGATCGTGAGATCCGCCGCGCCGCCGTGGTGATCACCGCGGTCGGCTTCGCCCTGGTCGCCGCCATCACCGCCAGCTTCGACTTCGGGCGGGCCGGTGAGTTGCAGTTCACCACCGACGTGCCCTGGATCACCGCGATCGACGCCAGGTTCGCGGTCGGGATGGACGGCATCTCCCTGCCGCTGTTCTTCCTGACCTCCC